>DATBZX010000275.1:0-40902 GCA_036512955.1 Terriglobales bacterium | reverse complement strand
GAACTGCATACGCTGCTTGACCGCGCCGGTGTGGCCAGGCCGTGGATCCTGGTGGCGCATTCGTATGGAGGATTGGTTGCCCGCGCCTACCAGTCCCGGTATGCCGCAGAGATCGCCGGCATGGTTCTGGTGGACCCAATGCCTCAGCGTGATCCAGAAGCAAGCGAGGTAGAAGAAGGCGCGATAGGTGGAGAGCAGATGCTCATGACGCACCAGCAATCGTCGGAACTGGCCAAGCCAGGAGTTGGTTCGCTCCACGATCCACCGCCGCTTGTAGCGGCGCAATTTGCGCCCATCTTCGTAACGCCGGTGTTGATTGTTCTCCCGGTAAGGCGCGATCAACTCGATGCCGCGTTTCTTCAATCGCTGGCGCAAGGGATCGGAATCGTAAGCGGTATCGGCGATCACCCGTTTCGGTTTTTGTCGCGGACGGCCTTGGGCGCGGGGAACCCGGACTTCGGCGAGTGTGGCTTCCGCAAGCGTAACTTCGTGCGGAGAGGCACTTTCCAACCAAACTCCCAGCGGAAGACCTTGACCGTCGACCAGTACCATCCACTTCGTCCCCTTGCCCCGCTTGGTTTTCCCGACCGCAGAGCCCCTTTTTTCGCGGGAGCAAAGCTGCCATCCAGGAAGGTCTCGTCCCACTTCAGTAGACCTTCTTCATCCAGCGCTCCCAGCAGCGTGCGCCACGCATTCAGCCAAACTCCTTCCTCTTCCCACTGCTTGAGCCGCCGCCAGCAGGTCGAGGGTGAGGGAAATTCGTCCGGCAAGAATCGCCACGCCGCGCCAGTCTGCAGAATCCACAGAATGCCCTCGAAGCACGCCCGGTTCGATGCCCACGGTCGGCCCCGATTGTCCTGCCGTCGCCTGGGCGGAGGCAGCATAGGATCCACCAGTTCCCACTGCTCGTCGGTCAACAGCTTCTGCCGCTTCTTCATGGCAGAAGTTCATCAGCTAACCCGCCTCACCCGTAAGTATCTGGCTTGAGGCCGAACCTATTTATGAAATACGCTCTAACATGTGGTGCTCCTTTCAAGGTTGAACTCGCTGCTCAAGACCTGGGCTTAATTGCCGTCGGCGGTACTAAAAAGCCTCTCTTAGGAGGCTTTTATGACAACGGTTCGAGCCGCTTTCTACGCGCGCGTTTCCAGCGAACAGCAGGCGAGCGCGCACACCATCGACAGCCAGATATCTGCGCTCAACGAACGGGCACGACGCGACGGCACACCGGTGCCTCCGGAGCGACAGTTTGTTGATGACGGGATCAGTGGCGCTACTCTGGCTCGCCCAGCCCTGGATCGGCTGCGCGATCTGGCTGCCGTTGGCGCTGTCGATCGAATCTACGTCCATTCGCCCGACCGGCTAGCTCGCAACTACGCGTACCAAGTTCTGCTCCTGGATGAGTGGCGGCGAACTAATGTTGAGCTTGTGTTCTTGAACAAGTCGCTCGGCAAGAGCCCGGAAGACGACCTATTGCTCCAAATGCAAGGCACCATCACCGAATATGAGCGAGCCAAGTTCATGGAGCGTAGTCGGCGCGGTAAGCGGCATGCGGCACAGGACGGATCGGTTAACGTCATGTCCTGTGCTCCATTTGGATACCGCTATGTCTCAGTCCGCGAGGGCGGAGGTCAGGCCCGATTTGAGCCAAATGCTGAGCAGGCACGAGTTGTCCAGCAGATCTTCTCCTGGATCGGGCGCGATCGCTGTAGTCTGAACGAAGTCTGTCGGAGACTACAGAAGGCGGGCGAGTTGACGGCATCTGGAAGGCGTGTTTGGTCCAAACAGGCGATTTGGCACATTCTTCAGAATCCCGCGTATGTTGGCCGGGCGGCCTACGGCAAAACGCGCATGATGCCCAGAACGAGAAAGACTCGTCCTCGACCGCCGCGTGGGCGGCCAGCGGAACCACGGAAAAGCAATACGCCAGTTGCAGTTGATTCAAAGGAATGGGTGTTCGTACCCGTTCCGCCACTAGTGAATGAGAGATTGTTCCGAGTGGTACAGGAGCAACTGGAGGAAAACCGGACTCGCGCCCGCCTGGGTCGGCGTAGGCTTGGATACCTCTTGCAAGGACTTACCTGCTGTGCAGTCTGTCGTTATGCCTATTATGGCAAGACCACCCGCGAAAGAGGCCCAGGCCATTGTCTGAAGGACTATCGATACTATCGATGCACTGGGACTGACGGATATCGCTTCGGAGGAGAGCCTATTTGCACCAATCGGCAAATCCGTGCTGAGCTTCTGGAAGACGCGGTATGGCATGAAGTTTGCGATCTTCTCAGAAACCCCGATAAGCTGGAGCGGGACTTTCAGCAAGACGGAAAAGCTGTTGGTTCGTTACAAAACGCGGAGGCTCTAAAAGTCCGTCGGCTCAAACAGCAATACGCGCTTGAGCGGCTGATCGACAGTTTCACCGAGGGCCTGATTGAAAAGGATCAGTTCACATCACGGTTGGCTCGAACTAAGGGCCGCATCGCAGGGCTTGACGCCGAGATACAGGCTTACTCTGGCGACATCAACCAAATGGAGCACTTGCGAGTTGCGGCCAAGAGGATTCGTGAGCTTGCGACAACCATCGGGCCGGACCTCGCGGACGCTGATTGGCACCGCAGGCGAGAGGTAATTCGAACCCTTGTGCAGAAGGTCGAGATAGGATGCGAGAATGTCAAAATCGTTTTCCGTTTGTTGCTCGACGCCGCGAGATCAGGTCCGGAGTCCATTGCTGTGACTTTGACGCGATGACGCCAGATCATGGCTCACGGCCTAGTTCATCTTACTTGGAGTTGCCTGGGACGATAGGGGCGGTGAAGAAAGGCCGTTTTTGGCGATGCCGTCTTAGACGGCGGCCACCTGCCACTGAAATGCGCGAAATTCGGCGAGCCGACGGTAGTCGCGCTCATTGGCGGTGAGCACCTGGATGCCCAACCGCCCGGCACTCATCGCAATCAGCGCGTCGTTGGTTAGCCGCCCCTGTCCAAATTGTTCGTAGTCGTATTTAGCCGCCAGGCGAGCCAGCACTCGGCCCGCTTGAGTCCAGTCGCTAAGATTGGGTACCACGAGTCGTTTCACCCGGTCAAAATCTCGTTCCAGCCGTTCCACCACGCGCCGCTCTCTGTCACCAGCACCAGCGTAGAGTTCTTCCAGAACGACCGAACTCAACCACAACGGTGCGTCAGCAGCTACCCGTCTGAGGGAGATGGCCGCATTGTTTCCCCGGCGCAGCGCGGATATATATACGGAAGTGTCAAAGAGCGAGGGCTGCATCTAGCCAACCAGCGTTCCGTAGACGTCCTTAATCTCGATACCGCTCTTCATAAAACGCTCCGTGGCCTGAAGGACCAATCGATTTTTCTCGTGTTCCGCAATCGCGAAGTCCAGAGCACGCTCGATGGCCTCGGTTTCCGTCTTGGCATGCAACGCCCTCTGGGCGCGTTTGATCTTGGCTGAATCCAACTGAAAGTGCTTGTGGCTTCGCTTGGTCGCAGTGGCCATTTGATCGCTTCCTCCTGAACCAGTGTAACACTAATGTACATAGTGTTAATGTTTATGCACATTCCTTGGGTGCCCCTGGTAGAGGCACGACCCGCTCCGGACGATTAGGTTTCTGTCACATTGTCGCTGGTGTGTATACACCTCTGCTGGCAAAGGATTCTGAAACTGAGGGGCCAGAAGTCGGCTTGCAAGAGTTCCGCCAGATCGGTACTCGTAAACGCCTGGTGTTTACTGATTTCCAGTGGGTGACTTTCCACTTGGACGAATAGTCGGCAAACAGGAGAAGTGCCCCAGAAAACGGGCGCTGCAACTTAAGAAGTGTAGGACCTCGCGATTGCGCGCGATGTTGGCGATAGCGTCCTTTATTGCAGCGTTTCCAACATCGCACATCATGTCCGAGAAGCCGATCGTTAGCGTTTCGGTTTCTCGTTCTGGCGAGCAAAGGGGCGTACACGCTTGAGACGATGTTCCCGAATCACACCGCACGAATAGCAGGCGAGGTAAGTCGACCCCACGATGAGGGTACAGGTCAGAAAGCTCCACAATCTCTGAAGAGTCTGCATACGATCCGCAAAATGGGAGTATGTTGTTGCTCATCTGACCTCGGGTCTTCCTCGATCGAATCTCGTGGGCTGATTCGATGAGATCGCGACCGACATGCTCGTTGCTTTCGGCCGTTCTTCTAGCGATTTCATTCGCAAATTGAGCTGACTGCCCAGACCACGACCTCCAGCGGTCTGACTGGCGTTGTCGCCGATCCAAGCGATGCGGCCGTACGCAATGCGGATGTCGAAATCAAAAACAAAGCCAAGGGCACGATACAAACGACGGCCCGGGAAAGAACTGAAGGCGAACCCCGGCAGACTCCGTTTGGTTCATTGAGGTGTAGGATGCGGGTTGAGTCCAGTACCGCAAGTGCAGCACTGGACTCGTGCCTGGATCGATGGAGTAATAGCCAGCTATTTTCCGGCGACTGTCTGAGTGCTGGAGGTTGGATTCGCCGCGTCCACTTCCGGAGAGCACACAATGCTGGAGGCCGAGCTCAAGCCTTTTTGCAGGTTGCCCTCCTTTATGCGTCCCCCGTAGCACTCGACCGTGCCGGATTGCGCGATCGCTCCCACGTTATTGTTGAGCAGGAATTCCGCTACAATGCCACCACTGAAGCTGAGACTGCTCCAAAAAGCATTCCTCTTGTTGATGTTGTTGCCGCCGACGCTGACGATCTTAGTCATCAACAGGAACGATTGTCCTAAGCCATTCTCTAACGCTTCGGAGCGCAGGATGCCCTGCAAAGGGGAAGCGCCAGTTGAATCGGGCTTGGATACTGCTGACACGAGATCGGAAATGCGGCCCGCCACCGCCTTGAGCACCGCCATTCTCTGCTGTACGGCGTATTGGTCCGCCTCATAGCGAGCGATCAAAGCCGCCGCTACCTGGTGGATGTCACCTGTAGTGGCATTCACCAGGCCGCTCGCGCGCGCGTCGGTGCGAACACTGTCGGTAATACTTGCCAGTTCCACAGTGTCAGCCTGCTGCTGGTCCTGCAGCTTGGTTTTTTGAGTTCTCGAAGGGTTCGCTTTTAACTGGACCGCGATGGTCTTCAGCTCCGCCTCCAGTGCCAGAATGCGGTCTCTCTGTTTTGTGGTCGACGCAATGGCAGTGTCCAAAGGCGCTTTGACGTACTGCTCCAGCTCAGTGGCACGCACAGTAAAGTCATCAGCAGATCCAGGCAGCTTCTGCAGTTGTGCCAGGAGGTCACTTTTGGCGGTGCTGTAGGAATACGTTGGCTGATAGACCTGAAACGCCGGGTTGCGCGTCCGGCAATGCTCGCGAACGGCCGAGGCAACCAACGCCTGCAGAGCCAAGTCATCGCCGGTAATCGTGACTCCGGTGTAACTGGTATCGACCTTAAAGAGCGCAATTAATCCCATGGCAGCGTTGATCGAGGACGTAACTGCAGCCGGCGTCACCGGAAAGATGAAGTCCTGGACCTTTCCGCCTTCTGCTGGAGGGGGTGGAGGCTGCGGTGACTGAAACGTGTAAAGCGTCTGCAATGCTCCATCGGGCTCCGGCAGCACGGAATTTGGGACTGGGGCCAAGCGAAGCACCTGGTTAACGCCGCCCAGATTCTTGTTGAGAGTTGTGATCTGTTCCTTCAGCAGCCGGTAGGCCTGGATGCCGTCTTGGTCCTTGCCTGTGTAGAAGGCGAGGTTCTGTGAACACACACTGTTTTCGAGGAAATCAGCGATTCTTGAGGCAGCGGCAGTGGCGGCGGCGTACGCAAGATAGTTAGCCTCGATGACCACTTTGTCATCGGTCGTCACTTTGCCGGTGGGCAGGTTGGTGGTATCGATGCTACCTAGTTTCGCCTTGAATGCGGCCGCGTCAGCTTCGGCTTTGCCCTGGTTGGCCGCCGCTATGTCCTTCTGCGCCTGGGCAAGCTTCACCTGCAGTTGGGCTTGATCGACTTGGGTCTGCAGGTCAGGTTGAGTCGCCGGTTGGGTCTGTGAAAGAGCTGACCAGGTAAGGGCAAAGACTGTAATGACAGTCAGGAAGTTTCGTCCCGCTTTGAACATTTCATCCTCCACCGAACTGAGTGTGTGATGGAAGCCAGTGGCGGCACGAACTTGCATGCCAGGCCTCATCGTTTTCGGTTCAATCTAGAGAACGCAAGAGAAACCACGGTCCCTTTGACGGGATAAAAGAATGGTGAAACCGCCCAATAGGTGGGGGTTTCGAAGCAGCAGAATCGTTGTAAAATGTTCGCCACCAATGCGCCCCGAAGGCATTCCCAACCGCGATCTCGTCGACCGCTGTATTCGCAGCGACTCGCCGGAATTGTGGGAGGAGTTCGTCGTCAGAACCCGGCGCCTGGTAAGCGCCATGGTTTTCCGGATAGCACGCAGATGGGGCGAATCGCGATCCGAGGTCCTCGAGGACTTGGTGCAGGAGACCTATCTCCACTTATATGCAAATGATCGTCGCGTGTTACGCGAGTTCCACCCCCAAAGCGACGATGCAGTATTCGGATTTATTAAGGTAGTTGCGGGCAACGTGACGCACGACCATTTTCGTGCCTCGAACGCCATGAAAAGAGGGGCCGAGCGAACGACGAATTCCGACGAGGAGTCATCATTTAGGTCTGCCGAAACACTAGCCTCCCATTCGGGCAATATCGAGCAGCAAGTGTTACTGGGCGAGATTGAGAGCTGTCTGGAGAAGCTGCTCTCCGGACCAGACGCTCCGAAATACAAGACCATCTTTTGGCTCTATTACCGGCAGGGATGGTCGGCCAGCGCGATCGCTGAGATCCCGGCCTTCGGACTTTCTACCAAGGGAGTGGAAAGCTTAATTTACCGGGTGACTCGGGCGCTGAGGGAGAAGCTCGCCGGCACTGCGGCCGCCTCCGCCATCGTCATGGAACCTACGAAGGGAACGACCGAGATTTAACGTTTACTTTATGTGGCCAGATAACCAGATTACGACGGATCCGGTGCACCTCTCTGACGAGCAGATTCGCCGGATGGTGCGCGATCCAAATCATCAAGGCAAGTTGCAGGGCGAGGAGTGGCAAGCCGCGAATCGCCACGTGGCATCCTGTGATATCTGCCAACTGAGGCTGGAAGTGCTGCTACACGGCGGATGGTCGAGCGAAGAAGCGGCATCTGGAGAGTGTCCACCCCATACCATCTGGTACCGCATTGCGGCAGGCACCATTCCGGCGGACCAAGCGCAGAGCAGCCTCACGCACGCGGAAAAGTGCGCTAAGTGCGCCCAGAGCTTACGCGAGGCGAGCGAGGACATGCGCTCCGATTTGCTTTCGGAAGAGGAGGCCGCCATTCAAGCACTCTCCACCTCACGCCCCGAGTGGCCCCGCGAATTCACTCGCCGCCTTCTGCCGGAACAAACGAAGACCGTTGCGACGGGCGGATGGTTCCGGTGGAATTGGAAGGTGGGGGCCGCGCTGGCAGCCGCGGCCTGCGCCGTCCTCGTGGCCGCTTTATTTCCGCGGACGAGCGACGAGGAACGGGTGCAAAAGCTCTTAGCGGGCGAATATCGGGCGGACCGCTTCTTTGAATACCGGTTGCCCGGCGCAGATCCTGCACCGATTAAAGTGTTGCTTAGCCAAGACCATCCACCGGAACGGAATTTGGACTATTTCAAGGCGCGGTCGACGATTGAATCACACCTTACGAATGACAAGTCATCCTGGATGTGGCTTGACCTGAAGGGCCGTTCCGAGCTGCTGGATAAAGACTATCCGGACGCTATTTCAATACTGGAGTCTGCCAAGCAACTGCCCGGCGCCGGACAACAAGTGTGGAACGATCTGGTTGCAGCCTACGGCGCTCGTGCCACGGATCCGCGGACCGACGAAGGGCTACGAAACCGCGACCGGCAGGATGCCCAGAGGGTCAACAATGAAGCACTGGCCCGCGATCACAACGATCCGATTGCCCTGTTTAACAAGGGGATCGTGGAAGCGGATCTCCAGCAATTTGATGAAGCCGTGGCGTCTCTTAATTACTTCATCCAGCAATACCGAGGAACCGGGTGGGCGGCAGACGCACAGCGCCGGCTGGACGAACTGGCGCCCAGCCAGAAGAAACACTCCACCAAGCCAGCGTTGGGCCCTGCTAACTATCTCCGATCACCCAGCGATCCCGAGATATTCATGGAAGAAGCCGTACGGAGTTGGCTTCCCAACTCCACCAGTCAGGACTATCGTACTGCTCTGACCCAGCTTGCCGATGACATGCGTTCCCAGCATGGCGATCTATGGTTGCTCGAGGTATTGCACCAGCCGCGCGATAGTGAAGCGTTTGAAGCCTTGTCCGCCGCGGTTACTGAGAATCTGCGGGGTGATTACCATGGCGCCATGCAAGACGCCGTTCGGGCAGAAGCCCGATTTCAGCGCGCTGGCGCAACCGCGGCTGCGGCTCGGGCTAAGTTCGAAAAAGTGTATGCCGAGCAGCGCCTGCTGAGTGGGAAGAATTGCAGTCCCGACGCCGAAGCTTTGTTGCACTCGGTGCGCGGCCGTGGATTCAACTATCTCACTGCGCAGGCTTACCTGGAATCGGCGGCCTGTCATAGCTTTCTGGGCGATTTCGGCCAAGCCAATCGCAACACCGACAAGGCCATCGCCTTGGCGGATCAGTCGAAGTTACGCATCGTCGGATTACGAGCACTGGGAATCCGGGCTTCACTGGACACGACGGAGGGCGACCCCGACCGGGCGTGGGTGCTTTGTATGACGGGACTGCGCGAATACTGGAAGTCTTGGGCTCCACCGATGCGTGCTTATCACTTTCTGACTGAGATGGAGTTCTCGGCCGAGGACGAGGGCAAATGGGAAGTCGCCAAGTCACTGCAGGTCGAATCGATCCAAAAACTTGAGCAAGACGAAGATCTTGATTTGCAGGCCATCGCACACTTTCGCCTTGCGCGGTTGGCGGTAGCGACCAACGACACGGAGACAGCCGACCGCGAGTTCCGGCGCGCGGCAGAGCTGTTTCGCAGCGCCCCGGACCAGAAGACCGCCCGATTGCACGAATTGGAAAGCCGCGTCGGACTGGCCACGTTGCAACTCAAACGAGGGTCGTCGAGTGAAGCCGAAGACAACCTCGATCGCGTGCAAACGATGCTGAGCGAGGCCGATCCTTACTATCTCCTCGTGCAGTATTACGCGGCGCGAGGCGATCTCGATTCGCACCAGCAGCACTGGAGCGAAGCTGAGGCCGCCTATGCAAAAGGTATCGAGATTGCCGAAACTGCTTTGCGGCGGTTGACCGATGGAGACGCACGCCTGCACTGGAGCGCGACAACCGAACATTCGTACCGCGCACTCGCCGGAATTTTCATCTCACGCGGCGACACCGACGCGGCCTGGCGGATCTGGCAAATTCATTGCTCTGCCGCTCTGCCTTCTTCTCATTCTGCCCCCAAGGTCAGGGGTCCCACCGGGCAAGCACGCTTACGCTTGACCTACCTGCAACTCGACAAGGGCCTGGCCATCTGGTCTTCGTCGCCAAGTAAAAATCGCTTCTACTACGAAGCGCTGGACCAGGACAGCCTAGCGCGTGACTCGCGCCGCTTCTTGCTGTTGTGCAGCAGACCGGATCCTGACCCCCGCGACCTGCACGCCCTGGCCCGCAGTTTGTACAAGGTTGTGTTCGGACCCGAACTGGGTGAGATGGCCGCAGTCCGGCTCCTCCTGATCCAGCCGGACGGCGTTCTATCGGACTTGCCGTTGGAAGCATTGGAAGATGACACCGGTCACTACGTGGGCGAGTTCCACCAGATATCCTATTCTCCCGGCATGGGATATGACCGCGAGAGCGGGATTGCGGGCGCCTCAGCCCTGCCCGCAATTGCGCTGATTGGCGAGGCGGGAATTCTTCCCGGCACCGGGTATGAACTTGAACAGTTCCGGGTAGCGTTCCCTCACTTGAAGGTGTTCGAGGGACGCAGCGTCACTCCAGAGATCCTGCGGAATAAGTTGCCGTCTGCCGGCGTCTTCGAATTCGTTGGTCACGGCCGGGAGTCCTTCACCGGGTCAGGTTTACTGCTGCGCAGTGAAACCGCGGGCAATGCAGAGCTGGTTCTTGACTCGAAACTCCTCAACTCCCTGCCGCTGTCACATATGAAGCTGGCAGTATTGTCGGCGTGCTCCACGGCGCGCGGACAGCGCGGATTGCTCGACCCAAGGAGCCTGGTGCAAAGCTTTCTGCGCGCTGGCACGCACGCGGTAATCGCCAGCCGGTGGGATGTGGACTCTGCTGCTACGGCGGATCTATTCGCCAGCTTTTATCAAAACCTGGCAAAAGGACAAGAGGTTCCGGAAGCGCTGGCGATGGCCAGAAATGCAGTGCGAACCGGGAGGAATGCCCAGCCCTTCTATTGGGCGGCCTTCAGTGTTTATGAATAGCTGTTTCTGCGAAACAAGGAGAGAACGCAATGAGTCAAGACGGCGCGACAGAGGACATCGTCGTACTAGTTATTGTCAACGGCACATTCGGAACGGCGTTTCGCAAGGGGGTTGGCACAGTCCCTTCGGACGTCGTGGTCTTTACACCGTTCGTGGACGATCACATCTACACCATTAATGACCAAGAATTTAAGGGCGTGTTCGCACTCAACAACATTCCTTCCTCGCCTAACCGAACGCTGGAGGACTATAGCCTCAACGGCAGAGTCTTCACCGTGGATACGATTCAGACTCCGCTTGATCCACATGTGCCACCGTACGGGCGTATTACCCTGCCCTATCCAAACTACATCATTCCGCATCGCATCTTTGATTTTGCCTACAGGGACGGAAGCACCGCAGGCCCACATTTATGGGCGGTTCCCTGTGCCTTGGTGCTTGCATACAAGATCACTGCTGACCCAAGTACCATATTTGTCTCGGGGCCCAACGGGAGGATTGATCCCATACCGTTCGCAGGCAACCCATATTGCTTTTTCTTGCGGGCTGGGGGCATCGCAGACATGGACGGCCCCTTTCTCGCCCATGCGCGAAACGCCTGGCGCCAGTTCCGTGGCCACTGCAACGGGTTAACCTGTGAGATGTTTACGGCTACGCAATGCGACTTCGACACGAACGTCGCGGACAGATTCGGGGTTTCCGACAGAGACATCGAAACCTACGACCCACCGCCCCATCACCTGAGCGCGCCCAATTGCAAGAATCAGCATACATTTCTACTCAACGGGACTACCGAGACCATAATTTGGTACTAATCACCTGTCAGCGCACGCTCGTCTTGTGATACTTGGCGTCTGGTAGGCCCATTAAATCTTCGAGAGGGAAAGGATCACATCTCATGACTACTGGCCGACGAGAACTATTACAAATGATGGCAGGGGCTGCTCTCTATGCCGCCACGAATCATATCAATGGCTTCGCAACGGAGCCAGGGAAGGCGATTGGCAAGCGTGCCGACGCCATTCCTCTAGTCACCGACGTAATTCTGAACGGCACATTCGGCTTGGTTTTTTCTAAGTCCGGGTTGACATACTTTTCACCCAAGGTTGACGATCACCAATATCGCCTGGATAACTATGACCTCGGTAAGATGGGAGTCAGCAGCCTGAATCTAAATGTGGCCGGAAGCGCACCCGGTACACGCACGGCCGGAAGCTACGACGACCTTCTGGGCTTCTACTACTCTCCAAATGACGATAAGTTTTACTACAACAAGAATGTTATTCCCAAGGTGCAGCTTACATTGCCATTCCCGACACAGATCTATCCTCACCGTCTCTTGGGAATATCCATAAATAGGATTGCTACGATTCCGGCTGCTATTGCGATTAATGGGAGGGCTGGTGCTTTGGTACTGCGTTACGAAGTGACGAGCGGGGCGCCGTTTGCTCCCACGGTGGATGAAATAAGGAATTACAAGGCATCTATCGTGAACAACCACTATCAGATTCTTGTAACAGCTTCAGCGACTACAAATATGTCGAGTGACGAGCATGCCAGAATGGCGTGGACTGCCTTAGCGCAGCATTTCGTGGATGATTCTGGTGTTGCGATGCGGTGGCAACTTCAATTCGCCGGAGATTCTGACCTAAAACCAACAAAAGCAGTAGATCCAGAGGGCATCAGCGATGACGATATTGAGAAACATTCAGTGCCTTTGAGTATCCAACAGTATGTCCTGGAATTGAAGAGATTTGATCAGGCCCGTAAGGTTCGCCCTGACGACAGAAGGTTGGGGCGCGATATTATTGATGCGATGGCGACCGCCGCAAACTGTAAGACATTTGGATTTATCACTAAGGCGGAAGAAGGTTAGCTGGAAGACCAAAGGCAAAACCATAACTGTCGGGTGGTCTTCAGTCTACAGTGATGGACGCGTCGCTGCCCGCATCACCAACTCAACCAGCACCCGCAGGCCGTTGGCTAGATCTGCCTCGCTCACTTTCACAGTATGGCTCTGCGTGGCTGTCTCGACCGTAATGGTATAGACAAAGCGATCGGGCGGACCGGGTTGATCGGAGGAAGCCAGCTCGAAGAAATTCGACCGCTCCAATAAAGTATTGACTGTTAGTTGCTCGTCCGGGTTGAGTGAACCGGATGAGATTGACCGGCGGAGCGCAATCCCTGCGACTCCGCCGGTCCTTTCGATCATGATTTGTACTGCTCCCGATTCGTCCATAACTAGGCAGCTGGTTGTTCCGCCTGTGGGTAGGCTGCCGCAACTGGTATCCTCACCGCAGTTGCGATACTGGGACTGATGCCAACTTCCTGCCAGGCTTGCTGGACCGACTTCTGTTCCAGGCCACCGGCACCGAACTGCTCTCCCGCAACCGCGACCGTCAGATCAGCCGCGTCTTGGAAGCTCGAAGTCGGCTGCAACCGCTCGGTCAAAGTTCGATACCAGATCAACCCCGGCTTCTCCCAGGCATTTCCGCCAATCTTCATTGCAGCCAGATAGAACGCATGATTCGGGATGCCGGAATTGGTGTGTACATCACCCTGTGGATCGAATCCCGACATGTCCGCCGGCTGGGGGTCCTTGCCAATGTTCGGATCATCATACGCTGTCCCCGGCGCCGCCATGGAGCGGAGCGCCGTGCCGTTGACATTGGGAGTAAACATGCCGGCGCCAATCAACCAGTCCGCCTCATTCGCGGATTGACCCAGCTTTCTTTGTTTCACCAGGGAGCCAAACACATCCGAGAACGACTCGTTCAACGCGCCCGACTCGCCTTGGTATTCCAACTGGGCGGTGCTTGCCGTGACGCCGTGAGTGAGTTCGTGGCCGACGACATCGAGACATATGGTGAAGCGCTGAAAGAACTGCCCGTCGCCGTCGCCGTACACCATCTGCTGACCGTTCCAGAAGGCGTTGTCGTAGTCGGTCTCATAGTGCACGCTGGAGTCGAGCCGCATGCCGCGGTTATCGATCGAGTTCCGGCCAAACACCTGCTGGTAGAAGTCGTAGGTATCGCCGGAATAATCGTAGGCCTCATTGACTGCGTCGTCAGCAGTCGGGTTGTCGCCTTCCCCTCTCACCAGTTGTCCCGGCAAGCTGGTACTTCCACCATGCTGGTCGTCGTAGATGGTTCTGCGTTCTTGTCCGGCGGCGATGGCGAGCGCAGACATTACCCCGAGCACAGTCCGGCGCCCGCGGAGTTGCTCGGTCAGCATAAGGTTGCGCATGGCCCGATCGCGATACGCGGGATTCTCGGAAAGCTTGACGAGAATGTGAGGAGGCAGAATGCAACAGACTGGGGTGTGTGACTTCATGGTTTCTTCTCCTTTATTGAACGATCCTGGAGTCGTTAGCGATTGACCCCAGTAACGGCCCCGTTCAAACCGGTCGGGTACCTGCGTTCGAAGAAGGAGAACGTAGCCCCGGGCCTTCCCCCTTCGGTTCACGCCGACAATTCTTTTTGTTCTCAGGTCACGCAACCATGAAATGTTCCGCAAAAGGGAAATGCCCAAGCTTTTCGTTCTGTTGTGGCATAAGCGAGAAATCAACGGGATTTCGGTTTGGCAATTTCTCCGGATTACTCGCAATGCGAAATTAAGGTGGTGAGTCATGACAGACCAACAGCAACCTGAGAATAGTGCCAACTCTTTTTGGAGCCTGGCGACGATGAAGGAATTAATCACGGCGGCCTTGGCAGTAGCGATCGCCTACGTCTCACTGTCCATGTTGAAAGCAACCTTTAATGCGGTGGGGCAACCCGACGTCTTCTCGCGAGAAAAAGACGTCCTGCTCTACAGCCTTTCACTGCTCGGCACCGTGGTCGGCTATTACTTTGGACGCGTGCCGGCCGAACTGCATGCGCAAGCTGCAACCGCCCAGGCGAACAAGGCGCAGAACCAGTTGCAACAAACGCAATCGCAGCTTACACAGATGGCGACTACGGCCGCGAATGCAGGCGCCACTGCGACCAATGCAGTCGCCAGTCAGGACCAGATGCGGCAGCAGGTCAAGTCCGTATTGACGGCCGTCAAGCAGAATCTGCAACAAGCCTCCAATCCGCCTGTGGCAGCGGTTCTCGCTGTACCTCAAGCCACAGGACTGGAGCAGGCAGTGGCCGAGATTGACGAGGCATTGAAGAGCTTCTAAGACCGCTGCGATGCAGGCTCGTTATCCAAGTGAGGCGGGGCGCCACGCGGAAGTTGTCGCTCGACCCTGATTTCAAATCCCTCGACTAGTGGCAGTACCCGACTCGTATCTCGGTCCGCGAATTCACATTTAACTGGCGCTCAGGAACAGTGTGCGAGCTCTGGCACGCAATTCTTTCGCGCCCAGCTTACAAGAGATGACTATGGAGCGATCAGGACACGGAATTCTCACCTTGGCGGTGCTGGTGGCCCTGCTGGCCGGTGGCGGAGGAATGATGCTGTCTCCGGGATCTCACGCTGACCTTGCCAAGCCTGCAATCAGCAGTGCCAAGTCTCGTAATACAGCTACGGAACACGGCCATAAGGACACCGCGCAGGGCGGTGTGCGGGGCCTTGAGCTGAGTGGATTCGACGAACAGGCGCAGGACCTTGGCGAGACAATTCGCGAGGCGACGAGCGCAAAGCTCTCGGAGAACGATACCCATCAACTCGAGCAGGTTCTCCGTCGGGTGGGCACGCCAAAGAACGTCGGCTACATGATTGCAGTCCTGCCAGATCCCGTCAGAACGCATCTCTCGCTGGTGTTCGATCGTTATGTGGATGCAATCCAATAGGCGGTGCAAGATAGTCATTTCGAGTTTGACCGCGCCGTGCTGCCGTGGGATGCACAAGAACATCCTGAATCGGAAACTTCCTTCTGCGCAATGCGGAAGAGGAATTATCCAAAGAACAGGAAAAGCTCCCCGGCATCCTGATCTTCCGCAACGCCCGCGGGCACCAAGCCATAGTGCCTGTTCAGGATGGGGCCGCGTGCTCTGCCGAAATCCGTGGTCCGTTACTGACGGACTGCAGCGAACTGAATCACCCCGTCAGGCGCCAGGTGGATACGCTGATGATCTTCTTGGTGGGAGCCAGCCCCACCGCGGGAATTGACCGGACTCAGTGCGAGGTCGCGCTTAGGCTCGCACAGCGCTTCGGTAAGTCGGATCGCTCCTCGGAGCACCCACTGACCATCGTTGGTCCGACTTTCTCTGGGTCACTGTATTCACTTTCGGAGTTATTACAAAACAGCGCCGGGCACTTCTCGCCAATCATGATTGCCAGTGCGGTGGGAAGCGGCGAATCCGTGGCCAACTTTAAGGCTGCGATGACCGACGCCGGCTTGGAGGATAAGGTGAACTTCGCATCGTTTGGAGAAAGCAGTAATGCGCTGGAGAACGCATTGCTGAAGTACGCTTGCGAGCAGTGGCGGATCTGGCCGCGCGACGTCGCCTTCATCAGCGAGACCGAGACCGCCTACGGACGGCAGGATCTCAAGCCAAAAGATGTTTGCCAGAAGTTTGAACTCACGCCTGCGCAGAGGACCCCGCTCAGCCGTTCCTTTCCGCGCGGCATCTACCACGTCCGTTCCGCCTACGAACACCAATCTTCCGATGGCAGCGTAGAGGGTGACGGACCTCCGCAGGTCCGCACCAACCTTCGTCCAAATCTTGAAGAAAAACGCAACGGGGTTGACACAGTGCCCAACTTCTCGCCGCAATCGGCGGTTTCGCAGGACGCCGTGCTCATGGGAGTGGTCGACCAACTACATCGGCGTCACAGCCAACTGGTGTTGGTGATGGCAAGCGATCCGCTGGATACCTTATTTCTGGTGCGCTATCTCAGGAAGAACTACGCCTATGGACGGCTGGTGCTGGTGGGGCCCGACCTGCTCTTGCGCCACGAGTCCTCTGACCCGGCGGTCCTAGCAGGTGCGCCAGGCGCGCTCGATGCGGCCCTTGGCTTGAGGAGAGTAGGCGGGAATCTGCTGGATGCCGAGTTCCTCCAAGGCGCGTCCCAGTTGGGTGGGCGATTGTTTGCCAGCGAGCTGTTCGGCCAGGGTCCAGTGGGCATCGTTGCGCTGGAAGATGCTGTGGCGGTCGCGGTAGAGGCTGAGGGGTATGCCATGCGAGTGCGTTCCCGTTCAATTCCAATCTCGCTAAGACAATCAGGTCTCGTCATGGCGGAGAGCAGCCAAGACACCTGACTGGCAATGAGTATCATCAGCCTACGTCGTTGATGTCCGATTCATCCAGGCACGGGCCTTCTCCGTAGCTTCATGGGTGCGCGCGACGACCCGCGGAAAGCGAGCTCGCAACTTCTCAAGGATGCTGTGCGCCCACGCGTACTCACTGGAAAGTATGATCAGACCTATCATTAGAAAGAGTATGCCCTGAAGCACCGGCAGAAACAGGCCAGCGATCCCCAGTACGATGAATATCCACCCAACGATCACCGTCAACCACTTCTGCCGAATGCGCGTCATGTTTAAAATCCTTTCTTGCCTTCCTCTCGCCTCAATTGCGATCGCGCCATGGTCAGTAGCCGGTCGAGCTACGTAACAGTTCGTGCGCCAGGGTTGCGCCCTGATGAGTCGTCAGGACAAGCCAGAACACTCCGAGCGCGTAAAAGACGAGGAAGCTTATGGGAATCCACGGCGTTAGATCACGCATGTCTTCGAGCTTCAGAACCCTTCGAACCAGTAATGCAACCGCGAATAGTGTTGTGGCCAACGTAAATGCGCTGACTGTGTATCCGGCCAGACTGCAGTGGTGCTTGATAACAGCACCCACCGTAGAGCCGTCTTGTGATGAAGTTGCCATAGCATTACCGCTTAAATACGTCAGGTAAAGAAAGCCGGTTGCCAGCAGCATCAGGACGAAAGCCGCGACCAGTAGTGAATGATTCGTCGTTTTGCGCGACATCGCGGCTGCGATCATGAGCAGCGGCAGCAACAGAAACAGCACAATTGGGAAGTGCACGATCAGAGGGTGAAGAGAACTCCACTCCGGTATTGGGGGAAGCTGAGTCATACGAACCCTCCTCTCCTCGGAAGCCACTCTGCCATAAGCTTCTAGGCAAGACTTGGCTTCCGTCTGAGTCGCCACAACTTCAAAAGCTCAAACCAGAGCACACTACTCACTCCCAAGATCAAACAGACAATCAATTGTTGCCAATTGAGCGCGGCAAACCGAAAGGCGTTGCGAATCGGCGGGACAAAAATAAGCAGTGTCATGAGTATCGCTGAGCCGCCTGTGACCCACCAGAGCGCCGGATTCGACTCACGCAAGCTTCCCGCGATCGTTCGCGTCCATGACCTGTTGGTGAAGATCAACGCTACGTTGGCAATTACCAGTGTCAGGAACGTAAGGGAGCGGGCCTCTTCCGTGGGAATGTGCGACCAGAGCGAGAAGGCGTACACACCAAGCACGAAAGCCAGCACCCCTATACCCTGCAACACGCTGATTCGAAGTGTTTCGCGAGAAAATAGCGGATCCCCGGGCCTGCGCGGCGGACGTTGCATCACGTTGCTCTCGCTGGCTTCCGCCTCAAGCACGATCGAACACGCTGGATCGATGATCAGGTGAAGAAACGCCACATGAAACGGCAGCAGGACCAACGGCCATTCCAACATCACGGGAATGACGGTCAAACCGACAATGGGGAGGTGTGTGGCGAGGGTGTAGGCGATTGCTCGTTTCAGATTGTCGAATATGGTTCTTCCCAGCCGGACGGCGTGAACGATCGACGTGAAGTCGTCGTCCAGGAGCACGAGACCTGCTGCTTCGCGAGCCACATCGGTACCCCTCCGACCCATTGCTATCCCGATATTGGCTGCGCGAAGCGCAGGCGCATCGTTCACGCCGTCTCCCGTCATGGCCACAATCTCGTTGTTTGCCTTGAGGGCTCTCACCAGCTTCAGCTTTTGTTCTGGAACCGTACGGGCGAACACCGTCGTGTGGCGAACTCGCTCCTGCAACTCGGCATCGGTCATTCGCTCCAGATCCGGGCCGGTGATGCACTGGTCGGCATCGCGCAGACCGATCTGCGAGGCGATATTCATCGCCGTTGCCGGATGGTCGCCGGTGATCATCAGCACGCGAATGCCGGCTGAATAGCACTGCTGCACAGCCTCAGCTACGCCCGGACGAACCGGATCCTTCAATCCGATCAATCCCACGAACTCGAACTCGAAATCATGTTGTTGCGGCGGCAGGTTGGATTCAGGAAAGAAAGCCCTGGCTACGCCCAAGACACGTAATCCGAGTGCCGCCATCTGGCCGACTCGCTGCGTGAGTTCCTGCAATCGTTGCGGCGTTACATGGCATAGATCGGCGATCGCCTCCGGTGCGCCTTTGGCTGCGATCACATACTCGGGACGATGGCGGGACCGCCACACCTGCGACACGGCCAGCAAGGCGGTTGACAGCGGATACTGCTGAACCAGTTCCCAGTCCTCGTGTATGTGTTCAGTTTTCGCCAGACAGCTATTCCCGTATTCATTGATGGCACGCTCCATCGGATCGAAGGGGTCCTTTTGGCTGGCGAGCATGCCGAACTCCAGCACCTCATGAAAGTCTTCGGGCAGGAGCGACGGGTCCTGCACTTCTTCAGTGCGTAACATCCCGCCTGCAAATAACTGAGCGACTGCCATGCGATTCATCGTGACTGTTCCGGTCTTGTCCACGCATAGCACAGACGCAGAACCCAAAGCTTCGATTGCCGGTACTCGCCTTGTAAGGACACGTCGTCGGGAAATGCGCCATGCGCCTAGAGCCAGGAAAATTGTAAGAACCACCGGCAGTTCGTTCGGCAGTATGGCCATAGCCAAGGTCAGACCCGCGAGGGTGCCGTCGAGCCAATTACCGCGAGTGATGCCGTATAGCACAACCACAAAAACGCAGATCACCAATCCCAGAATGGCTAGAATGCGCACCCAATGCGCTGTCTCTTTCTGGAGTAGTGTCTTCTCAGGTTCTATGGATTGGATAGCCTTGCCGATCCTGCCAATTTGAGTTCGGGCGCCGATCTCAGCCACCTGCGCAAATCCGGTGCCTTGCACAACCAGAGAGCCGGAGTACACCCATGTTGTGTTGTCGCCTCCGGGCTGCTGGCTACTCACATCGTTCGCATCAGCGATCGACTTGTTCACCGGCAGAGACTCGCCGGTCAGCAACGACTCATCTACGCTCAGATTGCACGCGTAGAGCAACGTGCCGTCTGCGGGAACGCGGTCTCCTTCCGACAGCATGATGATGTCGCCGCGAACCACCTCGCGGCCGGAAATGCGCAATTGTTTCGCATCCCTGATGACCAAGGCACGGGGGCTGGCCAGGTCACGAAGCGCCTCCAACGTGCGTTCAGTCTTGTGCTCTTGATATAGCGTAATGCACGCGATCAGAAGCACAAACCCAAGAAGCATTACGGCTTCCTGCACGTCTCCCAGGAACAAGTAAATGGATCCGCAAGCGATGAGAACCAGAAAGACGGGTTCGCTCGCCAATTCCCGCACAATCGAGAGCACTGTGCGGGGCCTGGCGCTGGGCAATTCGTTGAACCCATCTTCGCGGAGCCGCGTGGCGGCAGCTTCGGTGGAGAGGCCGGTCAAGGCCTTCGGATCGAAGACTTCGCCAGCTCCAGCAAACACGGCCGGATTGGTAGTTGTGGCCATTTAGGAGCTCTCTGCAGTGCGGATGCTCCGGGTCGGATCGAAACGACGTACTTTTTCGAGGACAGTGGAAACTCGCTGATTGACCCGATCGGCTACCCGGCCAACGATTCGAAACAGGTTCGAGCCATATTCGGTAACAGCAACCTGCTTACATCCTTTCAGTACAACGGTCAAGCGGCATACTTTGTCCGGACCTCCCTTGGGGCCGTTTACGTCGATGAACACAATCGAAATACGCTGAGTGTGCGGTTCGAATCGGTCCAAGGCCTGTCCGACACGCCGGTCGATGTGTTGGCGAAGTTCGCTGGTGAGTGCGACATTGCGGGAACGAATATCCAACCGCATGTATACTGGGCTTTCTTTCTTCATGAAACCGCCTTTACATGGCCTATCTAGAGGCCGTTGAAACGAGATTGTCACTCTTGGTTGTGGGACATAGAGTGAGATATTTGCTCAATTCGTCCAGAGCAGGAGTCTCGATCTGTGTGCTTCGGGCGAGCGCGATAAGTTGATCGGACAGGCATCTCATCTCTTCTCGCGCGGCCCTCACGTGGCTGGCCACCAACACGTCGAATTCAGGTGTGCGACCCCACTGCAGCAGAAGGTCCTCCAGAGCGCTTGTTGGGAAGAGTTCTAATAGCCGGAGATGCAAGGGCGTAATCGGCACCTCAAGTTCCTTAAGGACAGCGAATCCTTCACGAAGGGCTTGGATCATCCGACGCACAACCTCAGTTCTTTGTGTCAACGCTGATCCGATACCGTCGACGGCGCACAGGCCTGCTGCCAATGGCACGACAATGGCAGCATGTGTCTTCTGCCACGCGTCCATGTTGCGACAGATCGAAACCGGAAAATCCGCGTGGCGGAACAGATGGGCGACGCTACCCAATCGCGTGGTAATCCTGCCGTCGGGCTCACCTACGGTTGTCCTCTGCAGGAACAACGGAGCTTGCATGTACTCCACGAACGGTCCCTTACGGGCGCCGGCGACGCCGGGAAAACCCACCATAAGACGATCGGCTCCGACCGCAGCGAGCCACGCGCCATAACCTGCGGCGTTGTTCACCATGAACAGCAGGTTCGGAACCCGTCGATTGGCAGCCAAATCTGGGATGACGGTTGCAAGCTGGTCCAAACGGACCGCGACAATTACGAGATCATAGGTGTCAGCGGGGGACAATTTCGTCACTACCGGGATACGTAGGAACATCTCTTCGCCAGAAATCGCGTGTCGCAGTATCAGTCCGTGCTGTAGCAGATCAGCAAGCCGCTCACCGCGCGCAAGAATGCTGATCTCGTGTTCCGGCCCGTGTAAACGTGCGGCATAGATGCTTCCAATGACCCCAGCACCGTAGATCAGAATCTTCATGGCAGTTCTCCCAACGGCGATACCAGTCTGCCGACAAGTCGCCGTCGACATAATCGGGCGAGCGACGCCAGAATTTATGAACAGACGGCGCGTCTGACAGTTCGCGAAACTGGAGTTCGGAGGGCGCATGCTGCTGAGTGGGGTAGCATGCGCCCTCCGCGAAGAGGTTACGGGCTTAAGCAGCAACAGAGCTCTTGTTGCCAGCAGGCACCTCTTCCTCGGCCCGAAGCCAGTCCTCAACTTCGTGGCCATCTTCCATCCCGCGCTCGACATACAACTCGTAAGCTCGAGTGCGGATCAATTCCTCATCGTTGCCGGACTCGGTCACCGCAGGTACCGGCTGCTTTTTTTCGAATTCCTTAATCATCACAAGCTCCTTATAGGGTGTTGGGGGTTGTTAGGGTCAAACGGCCGACTAACTAATCTCACTTGGGCTACCTGCAAGCGAGATTCCACTTGTGTGCCCCCATAGCGTTCGCCCGAATCCAACGGAATACCGGGCTTTTCCCGGGACTTACGCTGACTCATTCCCTGGCTGGCACATTCGATAGGCGATACAGCGTCGAAATCTTTTGACAGTGCTGTCCGGACTGTCCAAAAGTTTTGACGATTTGAAGTCGATCATTTCCGGTAACTGGCCCTACATGCTTCAGTTGTGCGAGTTTGCCCGGAAGACGAGTGTGGAACCTAACTTGCCTTTGAAGGAGTGTCCGCTCGCAAGAGGCCCAAGAATCTCAGAGGAGAATTCAATGAAACGTTCGATCAACTTTCTCGTGTTGTTCGTCTTATGCATCTGCGCTGCTGCAACCGCGGCTTTTGCCCAGGCAGCGCCCAAACCTTCCAACGTAACGTTGCAGAATCTTGAGACCGCCTTCAACGGTGAAAGCAATGCCCATGCCCGGTATCTCGCTTTTGCGGAGAAAGCCGACCAGGAAGGCTACTTCCAGATTGCCGGCCTGTTCCGAGCCGCGGCGAGAGCAGAAGAGATTCATGCCAGGAACCACGAAGTTGAGATAAAGAGACTCGGCGGCACGGCCCAGGCGAAAATCGAGAAACCTGACGTCAAAACCACCAAGGAAAACCTCCAAGCCGCCATCAAGGGCGAGACGTATGAGCGCGACGTCATGTATCCGGACTTCTACAAGCAGGCGCGTGCTGTCGGAGATGCCGGCGCCGTCCAGACCTTTAACTACGCACGCGGTGCGGAGACCGAACATGCCGCGCTGTTCACTAATGCACTCGGCAACATGGCAACTATGCGAGTGAAGGGTGTGACGTATTACGTCTGCACGGTATGCGGATATACCACGACGAACATGGATTTCGCGAAGTGCCATACCTGCTTCAGTTCCAAAGATAAGTACGTAGCGGTGTCCTAGAGGATGGCGGTGCTTTGGACCGCCTCTTTCACCAACCGTTTGATGGTCCAAAACAAGTTCGTGCCAGGTGTTCACCATGATTCAGACGCAACCAATTCCGAGTTGGGATGGGCTACACCCTCTCATAATTCATTTCCCGATTGCCCTTCTGCTCGTGGCACCGCTCCTGGTACTTATAGGAGCCCTGCAAGGAGGTCATATCTCCGGTTTCTCGGAGAGGTACAATTTTGAAGTGGAGGCGCGCTGCCCTCTCGGAGGCGTGAAATGAGCGCCAGAGACATGCCCGCCTGTGCCCAAGGCCGTCCGGCCAAATGGGTTTCATCGGTTGATTCGGCACGATCCGCAGACCGCGCCACAGGCTCAATCGCGAAGCCTTTGCGGCTTCCAACACCCTCGCCCCAACCAATCAACGGCGATGCGGCTTTCGATCCTAAGACGTTTCTCGCAGACCCTGGGTTGGGCAAAACCCTTCTCAAGCTGAAAAAGAATGAGGCGGCGTTCGTGCAAGGCGACGCTTCCGACGCGATCTTTTACGTGCAGAAGGGCAAGCTGAGAGTAACTGTCACGTCCGCAACCGGAAAAGAAGCGACGATCACCTTGGTGGGTGAAGGGGAATTCCTAGGGGAGGATTCTATGGTTTCCGCTCATGCTCTTCGACTCTCGACGGCCACCGCAATGACCGATTGTGCCCTGCTCAAGATCACGAAGTCGAAGATGGTCCGAGAACTTCACAAGGAACCAGAATTGTCTGTGATGTTCACGTCCTTTCTTCTGGCGCGAAACGCTCGCATACAGGCCGACCTGGTCGATCAACTCTTCAACTCAAGCGAAAAGCGGCTGGCCAGGATTCTGTTACTGCTGGCGCAGTTCGGCAAGGAACGCAAACCGGAGACCGTAATTCCCAAGATAAGCCAGGAGGTATTGGCTGAAATGATTGGCACAACGCGATCCCGAGTGAGTTTCTTCATGAATCGCTTCAGGAAATTAGGCTTCGTCGAATACAAGGGCGAGATTCGGGTGCACAACACCCTTCTGAATGTCTTCCTGCAGGAATAAAGGCGACTGCTGTCGCCCCGTCAGCGGTTCAAGTGCAGGCGGGCCGCCGTAGGCTTCCCCTCGACGTTCGTGCCTGCAACGTGCAGTTCCTCGTTCAGGCGCCAACCGTCGCGCTCGCGGTCATCTGCCGCTGCACGGTGTCGATGAGGCAGGGGAGCCGCGTAGAAATACCAAGAAGCACTAAAGGGATATTCTGGCCGATTGTGTTCTTTTTTGACCAGACCGCACAAGGTTCAACCTGTCAGTCATTTCAACGACTGGGGGGCACCTAGCTCCGGTGCCAGTGAAGCGGTCGCACTTCGCGACACATACACTGACGACTGGCGCTCCCCACGTTTCGCTAACTAGAGGGTTAGGGTGTTGGGGTTAAACAGCCGGCGAACTAATCTCACCTGGCCTACTTGCAAGCGAGGTTCCACTTTTGTGCTCCCTGCAGCGTTCGCCCGAATCCGACAGAATACTGGGCTTGTCCAGGGACTTACGCCGACTCGTTTCCTGACTGGCACGTCTGATCGGCGGCGCTGCGTCCAAATCTCTTGACATCGAGACGCAGACTGTCCAAACATTTTGACGATTTTAGGTCGATCGATTCTGGCAACTGGCCTTACATGCTTCAGCTGTGCGAGTTTGCCCGACAGATGAGTGTGGAACCTAACTTGCCTTTGAAGGAATGTCCGCTAGTACGAGACCCCAAGAAGTTCAGAGGAGAATTCAATGAAGCGTTCAATCAACTTTCTGGTGTTGTCCGTCGTATGCATCTGCGCTGCAACCGCGGCTTTTGCCCAGGCAGCGCCCAAACCTTCCAATGTAACGTTGCAGAATCTTGAGACCGCCTTCAACGGTGAAAGCAACGCCCACGCGCGATATCTCGCATTCGCGGAGAAAGCCGACCAGGAAGGCTACTTTCAGATAGCCAGCCTTTTCCGCGCTGCCGCCAAAGCTGAAGCGATTCACGCCAACAACCACGAAGTCGAGATCAAGAGACTCGGCGGCGCGGCCCAGGCGAAGATCGAAAAACCTGACGTCAAGTCTACCAAGGAAAACCTGCAGGCGGCCATCAAGGGCGAGACGTATGAGCGTGACGTCATGTACCCAGACTTCTATAAGCAGGCGCGTGCTGTCGGAGATGCCGGCGCCGTCCAGACCTTCAACTACGCGCGCGGTGCGGAGACCGAGCACGCCACGCTGTTCACCAATGCACTCGGCAACATGGAGACGATGCGAGTGAAGGGTGTGACGTATTACGTCTGCACGGTATGCGGATATACCACGACGAACATGGATTTCGCGAAGTGCCATACCTGCTTCAGTCCCAAAGATAAGTACGTAGCGGTGTCCTAGAGGAGGCGGTGTTCTGCACCGCCTCCTTCACCAACAGATGGCTAGCCCCAGAAAGTTAGTGTGAGGTATTCACCATGATTCAGATGCCGCCAATTCCGAGTTGGGACGGGTTGCACCCTCTCATCATTCATTTCCCAATTGCCCTGCTGCTTGTAGCGCCGCTTCTGGTTCTTGTGGGAGCGCTACTCAAGCCGGACAAGGGGCGGCCGGTGCTATACGTCGCTTTGGCTTTGATGATAGCGGGAACGTTAAGCATTTTCCTGGCGGCTGCGACTGGTGAGGCAGCCGGAAAATTGGCGGAACGTACTCCGCAGATCGACGCCGTTCTGGAGCGCCACGAAGAGCTGGCTGACGCCACGAGAGCAGTTTTCTCAGGCCTGACGGTGATCTTCGCCGCGATCATGTTTGCGCCGATGGCCTTCCAGAAACTGTCGGGGCGGTTGGTCGCGACGGTACTGCCACTCGTGTTCCTGCTGTTCTACGGAGTTGGCGTGCTCCTGTTGACGAACACGGCCCACAATGGCGGAAGACTGGTACATGAATTCGGCGTCAGAGCGATGGTGGCGCCTTCAGCGGTTCCAGTCGCAGACAGCGCCGCCGAGGGCGGCGGCCGGACTGCAGATCAAGACTGAGGGGTCACTCCCCAGCGATCTTGATTTCATGCTTACTGAGCTTGTAACCAAGGTCGCTGCGGGACAGTCCCAGTCGGCGCGCGGCCTCGGCCTGAGCTCCCCCCGTCCCGATCAGAGCTCGCTCAATCAGCCGCCGTTCCAACGAGGTAAGTACACCGCGTAAGTCCACCGTTTCAGGCAGCGATGCGATCCATTCGTCTTCGCTCATCGTTGTTCCGCCCGGCAAAGAGCCAACACTCGAGGAGACTGACTGCGGATTTGCTGGAAAGGCATCCGGCGAGATGTCCTCACCGTTGGCCAGAATACAGGCGCGTTCGATGAGGTTACGGAGTTCGCGAATGTTCCCCGGAAAGTCATAAGTCATGAGTTGCTCGAGCGCCGTTTCGGTAATCTGGCGCAGGGGCAACTTCAGCTCAATTGCGGCACGGCGAAGGAAGTCTTCGCACAGTGCTGGAATATCCTCCCTGCGTGCGCGCAGTGGAGGGATGGCTATCGGGAATACCGCCAGACGGTAGTACAGGTCTTCTCGAAATAAATTCTCGATCGCTCGAGCCTTTAGGTCGCAATGCGTGGCGGCGATGACGCGTACATCGACCGTCCGCGGGCGAGTTGAGCCTACTCGCGTCACCTGGCCATCAGCCAAAACTCTGAGCAACTTCGCCTGCGCAGCCGGAGACATCTCGGCTACCTCGTCGAGAAACAACGTGCCCTGGTGCGCCGCCTCAAACAATCCTTCCCGGGCACGATCCGCCCCGGTAAAAGCTCCGCGCTCGTGACCAAACAGTTCACTCTCCAGCAGCGACTCTGTAACGGCGGCGCAGTTCACTGCCATGAATGGTTTTTCCGCACGCGGACTGCTCTTGTGGATACTGCGAGCTACCAACTCTTTGCCTGTGCCCGTTTCGCCTGTGATTAAGACGGTTGCATTCGTTGGCGCAACTCGTGCGATCTGCTCGCGAACGTGCAATATTCCCCTGCTACTGCCGATGATCTCCGAGGATCCTTCCAGTCGCAGGACAGCATTCTTAAGGCGGCTGTTTTCTCGCAACAGACGTGTGTGCTCTTCTGCCCGGGCAGCAGTGGCTCTGATGACCTCGGGCAGGAAGGGCTTGCTAAGGAAGTCGAACGCCCCGCCTCGCATGCTTTCGACCGCCAGCTCGATCGAACCGACAGCGGTAAGAAAAATGACGGAAGCGGTGGGATCATCCTGTTGCACTAACTTGAGCACATCAAGTCCCGTGCCGTCGGGCATTTTGTGATCGGTTATGACGACGTCATACTCGTTCTCGGTTATCGCCTTCTTCGCTTCAGAGACACCGGCAGCCTCGATGACAGAATGACCATCCTGTTGCAGGTTGGTCCCGAGAATTGCGCGCATGTGAACTTCATCATCGACGATGATTATTCTTGCCATAGAACTAGCCTGCCTTCGTGATCGTCTTGTCCCGAACCGGTAGAGTCAAAGTGAAAGTGACGACATCGGGACCGTTATGAGTAAGCGTAATATCTCCTCCATGCCCTCGCGCCGCATTTCTCGCGATCGCCAAGCCGAGTCCTGTACCTGTTGGTTTCGTTGTGAAGAACGGTTCAAAAATCTGATCCATCACCCCGGAATCGATTCCTGTTCCAGTGTTCTTTACATCGATACAGACTGCGTCGCCTGAAACCCGCCCTGTCATGATCACGGTAGAGTCCGGCGGCGATGCATCGATGGCATTCATTACCAGGTTCAGTAGTGCTTGCTGCAATAGAGTAGCGTCGAAATCGCAGAAGAGGGCCGTCGAGAAATCGACCCTGATTTCAACTTGGCGCTCGCCCGCATGCGCCTTTGACAACTCGGCAACATAGGCCAGAACGTCGGCTGCATTGTTGCGAGTAAGCGCCGGAGTCCGAGGCCTCGCGTAACTCAGAAAGTCGTTGGTCAGCTTCTCCAGCCTTGCCGCCTGGACTGAGGCTATCTCAAACATGCGCTCCCGTTGGGCTGGTTCCAACTGCCCGCGAATCGCTGTAGCGAGGGAGCTAGAGATCATTGCGACTGGATTTCTGATCTCGTGGGCAATTGCACTCGACAGCCGGCCGACGGCAGCCAGTTTCTCCTCGCGGAGCAATTTCTCTTGCGTCTGCCGCAAGATGAGCAAATTCCGGCCAAGTTCGGCCTCATTCGCGCGGAGGTTGTTGACAAGTATCCAGACCAGCATGCCCACGAATGCATAAATCATGGATATCGTTCCCGCCTCGAAATATTCGTTGGGCATAACGGAGCCATGCATTTGTGCGTAGCGGGCAATCCAGAGGAAGTTCAAAACGCCGGCGGCCAAGATGACCCCAATGGTTACAGCCAGTCCGAAGCGAAACGCAGCCTCCACAACAGGCATTACTAGCAGTACGAAGTATTGGGAATCGGAACGATCCGTCAGGATGGCGGCCACAAATGCCAGCGCCAAGTTCAGAAGTATTGACGCACCCGTGAGCAACAGCAGCCAGCGCCTGGACGGCGTTGACATGACACCCTGAATCCACACCAGTTGCAGGACGCGCAGCAAAAACGCTCCCGCAAGAACCGCCACAAGTGTCCGCGAGGGCACGCCGAAATGGGCGGTGAACAGAGTGTGGACCAGCAGCAGGACTGCAAGTACGACCAAGTGCAAAATACAGAATGTCGATTCTTGTCGCTTCCAGGGATCGAGCTCATCAATCCCTGTCGTCGAGTACTGATTCGGCTTGGTTGTCACGCCAGCGCTCTCCGGCCGTGGGCAGCGGCCAACGGCGAGTGTAGCCGGAATACTCGATCACGTAAGTGAGCGGGCTCACACTTGAGAGTGGGGTTCAATCCCAGAGGTTTAACTAGTACTTCCGCCACCAGCTTTGAAGAAGCGTTCTCGTTCCGCCTTGTCACACTTCATCGCCAAGGCCTTGGCCATGATCGCGCCGCTCATCGGCGAGTCGGGTCACTGGCCGACTAGCCGCGATTTCCAAACTCAACGACGCTCATAGTCGCATGTCACGTCACGTTGCATAGTGATCAATGCACTGCCTCACGCCCCCAAATGCAGAGCATCCTTATCTATGGGAACACATGAAGGACGAACATATGAAATTATTGATCGCATATGACGGATCGAGCTGTGCCGACGCAGCGCTAGATGACTTGAGTCGAGCGGGGCTACCGCATGCCGCAGAGGTGCTGGTACTATCCGTCGCCGACGTATTGCTGCCACCGGACACGGGCGCTCCAGACGAGGCCGATCCAAAGTGGCTCGTTGCTGCTATCAATAAGGCTCGCGCCAGGTCATTACAGGCGGTGGAGGAAGCGCGCGCTACGGCTCTGAGGGCGAGTCGGCGTATTCAATCTGAGCACCCTGACTGGCTAGTGCGCGCAGAAGCATGCGGGGATTCGCCTGCATGGGCGGTAATCGATAAAGCCCGAGAATGGAAAGCCGATTTAATCCTGGTCGGGGCGCACGGTCACTCTAGTACCGGACGGATGGTGCTCGGGAGCGTGTCACAAAGAGTCGTGGCCGACGCGTTCTGCTCAGTACGTGTTGCGCGTGGTCAAACTGGCACAAAGGATTCTCCGGCGCGGCTCATCGTTGGAATCGATGGTTCACTCGACTCTGACATGGCATTGCGGGAGGTGGCGGCAAGAGAATGGCCGGTGGGTAGCACAATCCGCCTGATCACAGCGATCGAACCGCTTATGTCAGTGTCATTCGCGCTATCCTCTCTCGATCCTGCAGCAGGCTGGCTGAAACAGAAAGACATAGATGCGCGTGCCTTGGCCAACAGGATGAATCAGAGGGCCGCGGAAAGGCTGCGCGGAACGGGGTTCGCTGTTTCCTCCTTGGTGCGAGAGGGTAATCCAAAACAGATTCTGGTGAAAGAAGCCAAACGCTGGAAAGCAGACTGCATCTTCGTCGGCGCAAAAGGCCTGCGCGGAATCGAGCGCTTTTTAATAGGAAGCGTCTCGATGGCTGTGACCGCAAGGGCCCCCTGCTCCGTTGAGGTGGTCCGTTCCAAGCGGCCAGCCGGACCTATTCCTTGTCAGGAATCATCATCTGTTCCGGAACTTGATCACCAGCGGTCGTGACATTCCGTGGGGCCTCAAATGTACTCAGCCGAATTCCATCACTTGCCGAGTCGTCTCGCATCGCTGACAGCCGGCTTATAGTTGAAGTAGAAAGAAGACTGGCAGGAGTAACATGAACCGGGAGTGCTTCGTCAAACTGGTCGGAGAGGTTTTGGACACCCTTCCGCTCGAATTCCGCGAACGCATCCATAACCTCGTAATCCTGGTCGAGGAGTGGCCACGATCGTCGAAAAGGCCACGCGGGCCTGCCGGTCCAGGCAAGACGCGCAGTCTGGTTTTAGGGGTCTTCCAGGGCATTCCCGTCACCCAAAACAGCGTATTTAACCTTTCCACCGGGCCCAATCAGATCATTCTTTATCAGAACAACATCGAAGCAATCTGTTCCAGTGAGGCCGAGATCCGTCACGAAATCCGGCAAACCGTGCTTCATGAACTCGGGCACTACTTCGGCATGGATGAAGCCCAACTCAGCGGAGTCTGAGCGCTGGTTTTTCCACGGGTTCTGTTGTCTGGGAGATTGAACATGGCGAGGACACCATGGCCCCAGAAGGTCTATGGTGGGAGATCCTCGTCGGACAATTGACCGGTTGGTTAGCAGATGAGATGAAGGGACTTCGCTTCCGGACCCAACTTGAGTCCGGCGAGGGTGCCGCTTTTGCTCGTCGTCACTGACAGCTCGATGGTCGTCGTGATGAAATTTGTATGTAGAGTCTCAGCGGTATTTTCTCTATTGAAGGAAGAGGGCAAAGCAATCCCACCTGGGCACAGCCGAACGCGACGTTGAAGATGGAACTGCAGAGGAGGAGTCATGAAAATTCTGATGGGAGTTGACGACTCGAAGTTTTCAGGGGATGTCTTACGGGCTGTTGTCGCGCAGTTTCGGACTGAGCATACTGAGGTCCGGGTCTTGCATGTGTTGCAGACGACTGCGCCGGCTCCGCCGCAAATGGCGCCGGGTTACGCGCCTGAATTGGACGATCAGAGGAGGCCAGCCCAGGAGTTGGTCGAACGAATTGCGAACGAGCTGCGCGGCGCAGGGTTTAAGGTGGAAACCGCCGTCGAGGTCGGGGACATTCGAGAGAAAATCATCGATCGCGCCTCAGACTGGGGTGCCGACCTAATCGTCGTCGGTTCGCACGGGCGGAGCGGTATCCAGCGTTTCTTGCTGGGCAGCGTGGCGGAGTTCGTCGCTCGCAATGCCCACTGCTCGGTAGAAATTGTTCGGACGCCAGTGAGTAGCTAACGGACAAGGAAGTTACTCAACTTTTGCCTTTTTGGACGAGTTCGACGGGCATGTGGCTCAGCTTGGTAAAAGTCCGCCTCAGTCGCAGCAAGGGCCACCAATCGTAAAGATAGATCTGCATGGGTCGCCACATGGCGACCCATCCGGCAATCGTAAGGCTCTCTCGCACGACGGCAGCCCAAGCGTCCGCCGAATGACCTACTAACATCCTGCTGAGAAGTAGACACGCAGCCAAGAACAGCAGCCCGATGAAGAGGCTGGTACGGCCCTGTTTTAGGAGGCGCTTGAACTCCAAGTCCGTGATTTTGGCACGGTGAGAAAAATGGTTGTGGACGGCCGTCCTGATCAGCTCTTTGGGGTCCTCGGCTGGCCACTGGTCGAGATGGATACGCAATTTGATCGGAGCGTATGGAGAGAATTCTTGGGCCCAGCTTACGATGAATTCTTCCGCGTCATCGTCGAGATCCTTTTCAATGAACGGAGAAGGGTCCATCGAATTGAAGAGTTGGTTCGTGTCGCGCAGTTTCAGGCTTATGGTGTTGGGGTGCCCCCGGTCCGTAGCTGAAGTGCCTGATAATGAAAGACGCATACGCGATTCTCTGCCAGCAAGGTCTCAGATGAAATGTGTTTGACAAAGAATGATGTTGGCATCGGCCGGAAGCTTCTTGCGAACCGACTTGATCTCGCTCATAGTTGCGCTTCCGGCCATGCCTGCAGGATAATCCTCACCGTTCGATCATGCCGTGCTAACAGTCCAGGCACGGCCCGGTTGTATCCTTTTTCGGAGGCTCGCCATGAAGTTCCAAGAGCTCACATTCGGGCAAATTCGGATCGACGACACTGAGTACGGCTATGACATCGTGATCGACCGAGGAAAGATTCGCAAGCGCAAGAAGAAACCATCCAAGACGTTCCGGGATAGTTTCGGTCACACGCCGCTCTCGGTGCAAGAGGTGATACCGTGGAAATGTCGTCGTCTGGTGGTCGGCACGGGCACCGGAGCACTGCCCGTGATGGATGAAGTCAAGCGTGAGGCTCGGCGACGCAACGTTGAATTGATCATCCTCCCAACGGAAGAAGCCATGGAGCTATTGAATCAACGCGCCAGAAATACCAATGCCATTCTCCATGTAACCTGTTAACTCGGCCGCCGGAATTAATCGATTCAGCAGACTCAGACTGGGTACTCCTGCCAGGCTAGGAGCCGGGCGGCACCGACAATCCAATTGTTTCAGGCTCACTCAAGTTGTGCGGTGTGACCATCATGGTGGCGTTGCTGCTCTCGCTTTACGGCCTGTTGCGCTCCAAGAACTCGGAGCGACCTGAGACATATCCGTCGATGACTGAGCTTGACGATCCCAATTCGTGGTAATAAGCGATGCGAGAACAGCGTATTTATCTCGACTTCAATGCCACGACTCCAATCGCGCCCGAAGTGACAGCCGCAGTTACGCAGACACTGATCGAACCGTTCGGCAATCCGTCCAGTGAGCACTGGGCAGGTCTGCCCGCGCGACAGGCCGTCGAAAAGGCACGGGCACAAGTAGCGGCATTGTTGCACTGCGACACGGACGAAGTCGTATTCACCAGCGGCGGAAGTGAATCCAATAATCACGCCCTGAAGGGCGCATTCTTCGCCCAGGGCGGTCGCGGCAGCCACATCATCACCACTCAGATTGAACACCCAGCGGTTCTCAACCCGTGCCGTTTTCTTGAGCAGCTAGGAGCGTCGGTAACTTACCTCCCGGTTGATCGCTTCGGCCGGGTCGATCCGGACGATGTCCGGCGTGCGCTGACGACTCGCACCCTGCTTATTTCGGTGATGCACGCCAATAATGAGGTCGGGACCCTGCAGCCCATCTCCGACATTTCTCGCATTGCGCGTGAACACAGCATCCTCTTCCACACCGATGCGGCGCAGTCGGTAGGCAAGGTCCCTACGCGCGTTGATGAGCTTGGTGTGGATCTATTGTCGCTGGCCGGCCATAAGTTATATGCACCGAAGGGCGTTGGCGTTCTTTATGTTCGCAAGGGTGTTCGCCTGGAACCGCTGATTCACGGAGCCGGTCACGAATCAGGCCGTCGCGCTGGCACCGAAAACATCCTGCTCGATGTCGCTCTGGGCGCGGCTTGTGAGCTGGCGCAGTCCCGGCCCGGGGTGGAATCGATACGCCATCTGCGTGATCTCTTCTGGGAGTTACTGCAGGAACGATTCGGCGAACGAGTGGTTCTGAATGGCCATCCGACCGAGAGATTGCCCAACACATTGAACGTCAGTTTTGTGGGAAAGATTGGTTCGACAATCCTGAGTGGCTTGGAGGGTGTGGCTGCTTCCACAGGCTCCGCGTGCCACTCCGGGTCGGTAGAGCTATCGCCAGTATTGAAGGCTATGAAGGTTCCGCCGGAAATCGGAATGGGCGCCATTCGCTTCAGCCTTGATCGGACAACGACGCGCGATGAGATCGAGCAAGTTGTTTCGCGCCTATAGGCATACCGATCAGTATCATTCCACTGGTGAAATGCGGCGGCTGTCCGGGCCAGGATAAGGTTCTAACTGTAGACTGTTGGTATAGCGTGCTCCAATGGATGCAAAGGCGCATTGGGAAAAGATTTATACGACAAAGGCTCCCGACGCGGTCAGTTGGTACCGCACACACCTTGAAACGTCCGTGGCACTCACCGAGCGAGCGGCGGAGGCACGCTCAGCCTCCATCATTGACGTTGGTGGTGGTGAATCAACACTCGTTGACGATCTGCTCCTTCGCGGCTACAAGAACATCACCGTTCTCGATATATCGCAGGCCGCAATCGACCTCACCAAGAGCCGACTGGGTTCGGCCGCGGAGCAGGTGCGTTGGCTCGTCGGCGATATCACTGAAATCGAGCTGGAACCACTTGCGTACGCCCTTTGGCATGATCGCGCGGTATTCCATTTTCTTACGACACGAGAACAGCGGATTGCTTATGTCCGGCAGGTCGCTCGCAGCGTCAAGCCGGGTGGTCACATCATTGTCAGTACGTTCGGAACGGAAGGCCCAACGAAATGCAGCGGGCTCAAGGTGATGCGTTATGACGCCGAATCGCTTCACAGCGAGTTTGGCACACGCTTCCGCCTGATAGAGAGTTTCAAGGAGATGCACCTCACGCCGTTTGGAACCACACAGCAATTTGTATACTGCTACTGCCGGTTCGACTAGAGTTTCATCGGAGCATTCTTCGTGTCCCGCCAACTTCAACGGCCGCACAACCAAAGAACGAAGTCATTCCTCACAACTTGGCGATTATGCCCGAGCTGAGAGTTTTCACCAGCCGCAAAGCTTCACTTCATTGCAGCTTTGTGGGACTGGGTGTGTGATTCGGTTGGTACCAGTGACCTTCACCGCGTCGAGGTAGTGCTCTAACAGCCGGCCACGATTGCCATGCGAGCGGTTCGGCAACCGCTGCTCCAGATTTACTCTACGACACGCCGTCTCCAAACCGAATCTCTAGTCGTGGAGTTGAACGATCTGTTGCGGCGTGAGTGCATGGTTACGAATGCAGCACGCGGCCAATAGGAAACGCACCAGTTTTCCCAGCGCCTCGGTATTCGCGGTGTACCGCAGAAAGTGCTTTCACGGCAATCAATGCAGAAAGAATTGGCGATATCCGAACCTGTAGGATGGCATCTGAGCAACTGCATATGCCCTCAGCACCGAGTGATCATCTCGCAAACGAACGCACGTTTCTAGCCTGGATCCGGACGAGTGTAAGCATCATCGTCTTTGGCTTTGTCGTAGCTAAATTCGGAATCACTCTCCGTCAATTACTGAGGGTGCAAGACAGGACTATCCAGCAAAGTGGCACGTCTCTAGCTATTGGCATAGCATTCATGTTCTTCGGGATCTTCCTGGCTGTCGCCGCCCTTACGCGTTATCAGAACACTCGCAGGCGATTGCAGGATGGCCATTTTGAGCCCGCGGGTCGAATCATCACGATTCTCGGTACAGTGACCGCTCTTTTTGGCGTCATTCTTGCTGCTTACGTGTTCTATACCTCGCGGACACTCTGAATGCACAGGCTTGGCGCCGCAGTGCGCCGCAAGTGATAAACATGCGCTCGGGACGCGATGAAATCCTCGCCGAGCTACGAGGCGGCAAAGGTCTTATATTCGTCCATCAGGAGCCCGGCCTTCTTAGCACGGCGTTTGAGGTGGTCGACCATCGCGAAGTTAACCCATGCCCGGTCCAGGTTCGAGCACTGTCATGCCTTCGTCGACATGAATGAGCGAGGACCTCGTGTGGGCTTTGCCAATATGAGCCGCACCAGACAAATCAATAGCATCCGAGCCACCAGGGACAAACGCTATGTCTCATTTGTCTCTCCAGATCGGCTCATTGATTACAGCTCAGACCCGCAAGGCTTACTGGATTCCTGCAAGAGCCTGCCGAATCGTTCTTATCCATTCTGGCGGATTGTCTGCGGGACAACTGAAATCGGCCCTGCCGAAAGCCTTTTCCTGGCGTCGCAAAAGCACCATGATGGGAACACCAGATAGAGTTTCCCTGAAATGCGCAATCAGATCGCATCGTGCTTGCCAGGGAGCTCCGTGTCCGATCACGACAAGGCCCACGGGACGATCTGACAGATCGAGGTTTCGAGCGGCCTTCACCCCCAAAACAGAAACCACTGGATGCCCGAGCGACTGAAGAATGTCTTCACGGATCGACAAGACGCTAGGACGAAATTCGACTTGCACAATGGCCGTCATGGTTTTGCAGCTTATGACAGATCATCCCTTTAGGTTGCGTCGGCTGGCTTAACTCCTAACTTGCGCAGAATAGTGATCATCGGACACCAGTTGGTGAGCCCCGACTGAAACAAGTTCAGACCTACGAATGCTGTGAACAGGTACCAGTAGGGTGAAACCCAGTAGCCCAGTGCGAGCGAGAGCATCACAAAGGCTCCCGCAATCAGACGTAGCGTGCGTTCGACGTTCATGGATGCGCCTCCGAAAATTCCGGCGCGCACTCAAGAGTTGGCGCCGGCGGTTGTTTTCGTTTTTCCACCATGTAATAAAGCACCGGCACGGTCATGCGCGACAGCAGTGTCGAAGCCACTTCGCCCGCCATCAACGACAGCGCCAGCCCCTGGAAAATTGGATCGAATAAGATCACGCTGGCGCCTACCACGACCGCCGCCGCAGTCAGCAGCATGGGCCGGAAGCGCACCGCTCCCGCATCCACCACCGCCTGCTCCAGTGGCTGTCCCTGCTCGCGGCGCAGCTCGATGAAGTCCACCAGGATGATCGAATTACGCACGATGATGCCCGCGCCCGCGATGAATCCGATCATCGATGTCGCCGTGAAGAACGCTCCCATCAGCATGTGCGCCGGCAGAATGCCAACCAGCGTCAGCGGTATCGGCGCCATGATTACCAGCGGCGTTACGAACGACCGGAACCATCCCACGACGAGTATGTAGATCAGCACCAGCACCGCCGCGAACGCCATCCCCAAGTCGCGGAACACCTCGATGGTGATGTGCCACTCGCCGTCCCACTTCATCGTCAGCCGGTCGGTCTCAGTGGGCATCTCCGCGTTGTAGCGCTTGATCGCGTAGCCTTCCGGCGTCTTCAGCTTGTCGATGGCCTCGTTCATTTTCATGATGGCGTACACCGGGCTCTCGACTTCGCCCGCCACGTCGCCCAGCACATAGACCACCGGTCGCAGGTTCTTGCCGTAGCGGCTCACGTCGATGGTCTCGTTCTTGACGTTCGTCACTTCCGCAATCGACACCTGCCCGCCAGTCGCTGTTGGCAACCGCATCGAAGTCAGCGACTCGATGGCCGAGCGCCCCGGCCGGTCGAGCTGTACGCGAATTGGAACGTCCTCGCGCGACTTGGGATCGTGCAGCAGTCCCGCCGTCGCTCCATTCAGTCCCATTTGGATTGTTTGCGAAACCGCCGCCGCCGACACTCCATGCAGCGCGGCCTTGTCGAGATCGACCACCACGTCGTACTTCGCCTGCGGGTCTTCCACATACCAGTCCACATCCACCACGCCCGGCGTCGACTGGAAGACCTGCTTGATTTGTTTCGCCAACGCCATCTGCTGCTCGTAATTGGGGCCGTACACTTCCGCCACCAGCGTCTGCAGCACCGGCGGTCCCGGCGGGACCTCCGCAACCTTTAAGCGCGCCCCATATTTGTTGCCAATTGCCACTAGCCCCGGGCGCAACCGTTTGGCGATCTCGTGGCTCTGCGTTTTGCGTTCCTTACGCCCCAGCAGGTTCACCTGGATGTCAGCCTGATTAGCTCCGCGCCGCAGAAAATAATGCCGCACCAGTCCGTTGAAGTTATACGGCCCCGACGTTCCCGCGTAGATCTGGTAGTTCACGACTTCCGGTTGCCGACCCAAGTATTGTCCCAACTCCTGCGACACCCGCGTCGTATGCTCCAGCGTTGTACCGTCGGGCATGTCCACGATCACTTGGAACTCGCTCTTGTTGTCGAAGGGCAGCATCTTCACCTTCACCAGCTTGAACGCCACCAGCGAACAAGCGAGCAGCAGCATGACCACAACGCTTCCTAGGAACATCCACCTCCGCGCCGCACTGTCGAGCAGCGGATTCATGATTCGCCGATAGAGCTTCGTGGTCCAACCTTCCTTTTCGTGCTCCTCCCCAGCGCGATCGGCGTAGTGATGCAGTAGCCGCAGCGCCGACCACGGCGAAACCACGAACGCCACGATTAGCGAGAACAGCATGGCAGCCGATGCTCCCACCGGAATCGGCCGCATATATGGACCCATCAGTCCGCGCACAAATGCCATGGGCAGGATGGCGGCAATCACCGTGAACGTCGCCAATATCGTGGGATTGCCGACTTCATCCACCGCTTCGATCGCTATGGCGCTCAGGTTCCGTCCGCAGTTTGTCGGCATGCGGAAATGCCGCACGATGTTCTCCACCACCACAATCGCGTCGTCCACCAGAATGCCGATGGAGAAGATCAGTGCAAATAGCGTCACCCGGTTCAGCGTGTAGCCAAACAAATAGAAGATGAACAGGGTCAGGGCCAGAGTTACTGGGATAGCGATCAGCACCACGCCCGATTCGCGCCAGCCCAACGCCAGCGCGATCAACAGCGTCACCGACAGGGTCGCGATCATCAGGTGCTTCAGCAACTCGTCGGACTTATCTTTCGCGGTTTCACCGTAGTTGCGCGTTATCGAAACATTGAGATCGGCGGGCAACAGGTAGCCCCGCAGCGATTCGATCTTCTTCTCCGCCGCCACCGTGATGTCGGTCGCGTTCGTGCCCTTGCGCTTGGCCAGCGTGAGTGTCACTGCCGGATAGTCGCCACTCGCACCACTCTTCGCCGCCGCGCCATTGCCGTAGAGAACGTAGTCCTCCGGCTCTGACGCCCCGTCTGTGATAGACGCGGCTACGTCGCGCAGATACACCGGCCGCGCTTGGCTAACGCCGACGACAATCTGCTGCAAGTCGGCCGCTGTACCGAGGAAGCGCCCCGCATCAACGGCGAACTCCTGGTTGCCGCGCGAGAAACTGCCCGCCTCGCCCCGCGCATTCGCCTGCTCCAGTTGCGCGACTACCGCGCCCGGAGTCATGCCATAGGCCGCCAGCTTCTGCGTATCGAGCGTGACCCGAACCTGACGCGGTAGCCCGCCGATAGTCTTCGTCTCTGAGACGTCGTCGATCTGTTTGAGCTGGTTGTCCAACTCGCCCGCGATTTGCCGGAGTTGGTAGCTGTCGTAGTTCTTGCCCCACAGAGTAACGGCGAAGATCGGCACATCGTCGATCGACCGCACCTTAATGATCGGTTGTGAAACTCCTGCGGGAATGCGATCGAAGTTCGAATACAGCTTGTTGTACGCCTTTATGATTGCGTCTTCTTCCTTCGTTCCCACGAGAAAGCGCACCACTAGCATGGACATGCCTGGACGCGAAATCGAATACACGTACTCCACGCCCGGCACTTCGCGCAGCAGGCGCTCCATGGGGATGCTGGCGCGCTGCTCGACTTCGGCTGCCGACGCTCCCGGCATCGCCACGAATACGTCCAGCATGGGCACAACAATCTGCGGTTCTTCCTCGCGCGGCGTTCGCAGGATGGCGAAGCCTCCCAGCAGCAGGGAAAATAGAATGAACAGCGGCGTGAGCTTTGAGTTGATAAACTGCCCGGCGATCGCCCCCGCGATCTTCATGGGCGTCTTGATTTCCGCCATCACTGTCCCTCAACCTGTTTGCCGCCCAGGTCACGATCGCCGGGCTGCACTACGATCCGGTCGCCGGGCTGCAATCCGGAGAGCACTTCAACTAGGTCCGCCGATGCCGGACCTAGTGTGACGTAACGCAAACTCGCCAACTGGTCGCTGCCCACCACATACACCGCTTGCAGTTGGCCTCGATTCAAGATAGCTGTCTTCGGAATTGCGATCGCGTCATGCTGTCCACGAGCAAATCTCGCTCGCCCGAACAGTCCGGTGCGCATCTGCGGATTCGATGGCAGATCGATCTTCACCGTGAACGTCCGGCTCCCCGGATCGGCTGCGGGTACGATCTGCGTCACCTTGCCATCCATCGCCTGTTCGCCCAGCGCATCAATCACTACCGGCACCGATTCGCCCAGTCGCACCGCGCCGATCTTGCTTTCGTCCACTGTGGCTTCCAGTCGGAAGCGGCTCGTGTCTTCGACCGTCAACAGCGGCACACCCGGACTCGCCATCGCCCCCGGCTCGGCAAGTTTCGCGATTACCATACCGTCGAACGGAGCGCGAACCTTGGTGAAGCTCATCGCCGTGCCCGCCTGCGAAACTCCCGCTTCAGATTGCTCGCGACCAGCACGCGCAGCGTCGCGGCGCGCCTTTGCCGCCGCCAGCCGCGTTTTCATTTCATCGAACTCTTGCGGACTGACCGACTTCTTGTCGTAGAGCATCTGGTAACGTTTCATCGTCGATTCGGCCAGCGCGTAGTCGGCATCGGCCGCCGCAATGGATTCCTGCGATGCGCGCAATCCGGCATTCGCACCGGCGAACGCAGCTTGTTGCTGGGCTTCATCGATCGCCACCAGCACTTCGCCGCGCCGCACCCGGTCGCCTTCGTGCACGTTGACTCGCGTGATGGTTCCGATCACTTGACTCGAAATTTGCGCCGACAACGCCGCTCGCACCGTTCCGGTGGCTTCGACAACCTCGGGGACGGACGTCTTTTGCACCTGCATCACCGCGACGCCATGCACCTTCTCCACCGGGGCCTGTGCGGGTTGCTTAGTCTCACCGCAACCCGCCAGCCCCGCAACCGCCACCACCGCCAGCGCGAATGCAACTAAGCAACCACCCCATTGGGAACGGCAGATGTCGTCGATGCAAATTGAATTCCTTCTTATCATTGCGTCACCGCCGGAGAATCGGTTGTTAAGGTGCCGGTCGCCAGTTCCACTCCGGCGTAGCTGGCGTTCATCCGATATACCGCCTGCCAATAATCTGCCTTGGCGCGATGCGCCGCCTCTTCGACCCGTAACATGTCGCTCACCGTGCTGAGTCCGCCTTCATATCGATTTTGGTTGATGCGCAAGCTCTCGTCCGCCTGCGCGATCGCGCTGCGCGCCACTTTGACCTGCTGCTGCGCTGCGTCGAATTGGTAATACGCCTGCCGGACTTCCAATCGCACCGCGTCCTGAAATCCCGCGTGCCCCGCGGCGGCCCGCTCCTGCAGCGC
>DATBZX010000274.1:0-2524 GCA_036512955.1 Terriglobales bacterium | reverse complement strand
GTGGTTGCCATGCGGGGCTCTCCTCTCCTCGCGCCCCTCGCAATTCCGGGAGCGCGGAACCACTCACTCTCCGCCCCGCCCGACGGCCCGGCAGTGAAGCCTGTCACGTCGGGATGTGCGCGAGTTCCAAAGCGGGAATTTGGAAGTCCTCGACGCAGCCGAAATCCCGCAAACGGGAGCTTTCTCGCCCCAACTGGTGTCACTATCTAGGTATGTATAGGACAAAGTTTCGCGACGCTCAGTTGATCCGTACGCCCGGCTGGCCGCTCTTCTTCGCCCTGATCTCGGCGCTGGCGATCATCATCTATGTGCTGCTCCTTGGCGGACGTTAAAAGCGCCGGCTCACCACAGCCAAAGGAACCCAGTTCTGAGCAACAGTGAACATCTTTGGTGCTCACCATTCTGACAGAATCTTCAAGAGTGTAGTTCCAGCCAACAGCGCACTTGCGCGCTGAAAACGTATGTCGGATCAGGTTACGAATATGAGTACGGTTGCCGAACCAGGCGAGCTGCGCGTGGTGGAAATGGCGCTGCCGCCTTCGACCTCACCCTCCGATCCGCTGCTGCGCAGAATCGCGACTCTGCTCTTCATATTGGTAGCGGGCATGCTGACGGTGTTCGGCTACTTCGCGAGTTCGATTTGCATCACGGTGATCCTGGCGGGATTTCTCGCGATCCTGGTTGACCCCTTGGTGGTCAAGCTGGAGAAACTGCATCTGCCGCGCAGTGTGGCCGCAGCGGCCATTGTGCTCGCAGGCATGGGTCTAGTCGGGCTGCTGGGTCACGAGCTTTACGGAAGAGCGATAACCTTTGCGGAAGAACTTCCGGCGTACTCCTCGAAGATTCAGCAAGCCATTGGGCCGATTAGCCGGAGAATCCAAAAAGTTCAACAAAGTGCCGGAGATCTTACGAACGACGTGCGTCCCATCAAGAAAGTTCCCGAGGTCCGGCTGCAGGAATCGCCAACCTGGCCTGCTTACCTGGTGCGCGGTGTGGGATCGGTTTGGGGAGCGCTGATTATTGTGGGCGTGGTCCCATTTCTGACGTTTTTCATGCTCTGCAGCAAAGACCAAATGGCCATCCGACTGGATGCCCTCTTCAGTTCGAGGATAGACACGGCCCGATTCATCACGAACCTGAACCAGATGGTTCGCGGCTTCGTGGCCGGCAACCTTATCGTCGGCTCCGTGATGGCCGTGGCGACCACGCTGATGTTGCTGGCAATTGGCATGAATGGCGCCATCCCTCTCGGCATCGCCAGCGGGCTCTTGAATCTGCTGCCGTTCCTCGGACTGATCCTTGCGCTTGCGCTTCCCCTGGCAGCGGCCCTCCTTCAATTCAACACACCGGGACCCTATATCGTCATCATGCTGACGATTCTCTTCCTGCATGTCGTGTCCGCGAATCTTCTTATTCCAAAATTTATTGCGACTCGCGTGAGTATCGGATCGGTGGCGGCGACGGTTGGGATGCTCTTCTGGGGCTGGTTGTGGGGCGTGATGGGCTTGCTGCTGGCGGTGCCGCTCACCGCGTTCGTCAAGCTGGTCGCGGATTTGCATCCGTCCTTATGTCACTTGTCCAACCTGCTGGCACTGACGCCGCGTCCAGTTCCACGTTGGGTGCGATACGGCGAAACGACCGTGGAACGGGCGCTTCCTTATTTGCGCGGCCGTCGGGGAAAGTCCCTGTAGGCGCTGACCTGGCCTCCCGGGAACTCACGGGTTGTACAACTAGCTCCGGTGTTCTCAGGTCAAGGAGGCCCCAGAAATGTATTTACGCCACAGGGAACGACACCGCACCGAGCGCATTGGCTGGCTGCGCGCGGCGGTACTGGGCGCGAATGACGGCATCGTTTCAACATCGAGCCTGGTGCTCGGCGTCGCCGCTGCACATGCGACTCACAGCAACGTAATGATCGCAGGAGTCGCCGGCCTGGTGGCTGGGGCGATGTCGATGGCTGCCGGGGAGTACGTGTCTGTCCACTCACAAGCAGACACCGAAAAGGCCGAACTCGAACTGGAGCGCGTGGAACTCAAAACAGACAACAAGGGCGAACACAAGGAACTGACGGCAATCTATGTCGCTCGCGGGCTCGACCCTGCGCTCGCGAAACAGGTCGCCGAGCAACTGATGGTCCATGACGCGCTAGGCGCGCATGCCCGCGACGAACTCGGCATCTACGAAACTTTCCGTGCGCGTCCGATGCAGGCTGCGTTGGCATCGGCTAGCAGCTTCGCTGTGGGAGCATCCATGCCTCTCTTGGTCACTGCCCTGGCCCCGGCGGCGGGTTTGATCCCTCTCGTCTCTGGAACTTCCCTGGTGTTCCTTGCGCTTCTAGGCGGGCTGGCTGCACACGCGGGTGGCGCAGGAGTGGTGGTAGGCGCAATCCGCGTCACCTTCTGGGGTGCGCTGGCCATGGCGCTGACCGCAGGCGTCGGGTCGCTGTTCGGAACCGTTGTGTGAACGGGGCCAACCGGACAAAGTCTGGAACTCAGCCAATGTCTGGAACTCAGCCAATCCGGGC
>DATBZX010000273.1:0-4369 GCA_036512955.1 Terriglobales bacterium | reverse complement strand
GCGGTGGGAACCATCCAGAAAACGTTCGAGAAGTTCCCGCATCTCGGCAAAGTGCTACCGGCCATGGGCTACAGCGAGATGCAGCGCCACGAGTTGGAGGAGACGATTCGTCGCGTCCCCTGCGATTTGGTGTTGGTGGCGACGCCCATCGATCTGGCGAAGGCGATCCGCCTCGACAAGCCGAGCGTGCGGGTACGTTACGAAGTCGAGGAGATGGGCAAACCAGCGATCACGGAATTGCTGGAGCAGTTCACCGAAGCGCACAAGCCGGCGTTGGCAGGCGTAGGGAGGTAGCATGATTCCCAAAGACTTCCTCTCGATTCGTGACTTCACGCCGCAGCAGATCCGGCACTTTCTGCATGTGGCTTGCCAGGTGAAGGCCAATCCATCTATCTTCGCAGGCGCGCTGAAGGGCAAAACGCTGGCCATGATTTTCGAGAAGCCATCGTTGCGCACGCGCGTCACCTTCGATGTTGGTATGGAGCAACTTGGCGGACACTCGCTCTATCTTTCGCCTGCCGAGATCAGTCTCGGCAAGCGGGAGTCGGTGCATGATGTCGCCAAGAACCTCGAACGCATGGTGCAGGCGATCATGATTCGCACCTTCGCCCATGAAATCGTGGTGGAGATGGCGAAACACGCCGGCATTCCTGTCATTAACGGGCTGACGGATTTCAGCCATCCCTGCCAGGCCATGGCCGACTATCTGACCATGCTGGAAGTAAAAGGTCAGATCGCCGGACTGAAGGTCGCCTACGTCGGCGATGGTAACAACGTTGCGCGATCGCTGATGTTTGCAGGTGCCCAGTTGGGTGCGAACGTGTGGGTGGCAACTCCTCCGGGGTACGAGCCGGATGGGGAGAGCGTGGATTGGTGCGGTAAGCTGTGCGGCCAGACCAAGGCTGCGATCACTGTGACCAACGACGCCGAGTTGGCTTGCTTCGGCGCGGACGTGGTTTATACCGACGTCTGGACCAGCATGGGCTCGGAGTCGGAAGCGGCTCACCGGGAGGAGATATTCCGTCCCTACCAGGTGAACGCGAAGCTTTTTGGTTGCGCCAAGCCTGAGGCTATTTTCCTGCACTGTTTACCAGCACATCGGGGCGATGAGGTCACCGACGAGGTGATTGACTCGCCACGCTCCTTCGTCTTTCAGCAGGCAGAGAACCGGCTGCACGCCCAAAAGGCGATCATGCTGGAACTGATGACGGACAAGGCTGTGGACACGGTGCAGCAGGAAATTGTTCGCGACGCCATGCTGGAGTTGGTGCGCTAAACGTTATCGCGCTAAACAAGGTTCCGGGTTCGACGGATCGAAGCCAACTGGCGTTGCAACCAGCTTCACTGGCTGTCTTCGGTCCACCACCGGCATTAAGGATTCTTTATGTCGAAAACTGCATTAGTTGCGGTTGGCGGCAACTCTCTGATTCGAGCAGGCGAGAAAGGCACGATTGCCGAGCAACTGGCGAACACTCGCCGGACGGCCGCGGCGATTCTGGGGCTAATCCGGCTCGGCTATCACCTGGTGATTACGCATGGCAATGGGCCGCAGGTGGGCGCGCAGTTGCTGCGCTCGGAGCGGGCCTCGGATGTCGCGTACAGCCAAACGCTTGATGTCTGCGGCGCCGCCAGCCAGGGCGAAATTGGATATCTGCTGGCGCAATCGCTGCACAACGAACTGGCGGCGGCGCGGATGGAAATCCCTGTCGTCACCCTGATTACCCAGACCCTGGTGTCGTCCGACGATCCCGCGATGCGAAACCCTTCGAAGCCGATCGGACCGTTCTATTCCAAGGCGGTTGCTGAGGAGAAGCAGCGTCAACTCGGTTGGCACATTGTGGAAGACGCGGCGCGTGGCTATCGGCGGGTAGTGCCCTCTCCCGAGCCGATTGAGATTATCGAGTTGGATGTCATTCGCACCCTGGTGGATCAAGGAGCGCTGGTGGTCTCCACGGGCGGTGGCGGCATTCCGGTGATTTCGAAACAAGGCGTCACGAAGGGCGTGGAGGCGGTCATTGACAAAGATCGCGCTTCCGCGCTGCTCGCTGCCGAGCTTGGGGTTGACCTGTTTGTGATCTCGACCGATACCGACTATGTCTATCTGAATTACAAGAAGTCGGGCCAGACGCCGCTTATTCGCGTGACCGCAGCGGAGTTGGAGGAACACCACCGGGCAGGACATTTCCCGCCCGGCAACATGGGGCCGAAAGTTGAGTCGGTGCTGCGCTTCCTGCAAAGCGGCGGCAGGGAAGCGGTGATTACGTCATTCGAGCATTTGTGCGACGCGGTGCGGGGCTCGGCGGGGACTCACATCGTCCGCGACCGCGATGAAAACGAACAACCAGTTTTCGATGAGCTTGCGCTACCAGCGTTCCGGTGAAGGTTATGCAAATCATGGAGCCACCAACTAAACTGCACCATGCAAGTCCAAGGCGCAGCCACGTGAACTTGAGACATATTGTCGAGTCGCAGCAGTTCACCGTTCCGCTGCTGATGGAATTGTTCGACCGCTCGCGCCTGATGGAGCGCATCGTGGCGCGCGGTGGCACTCTCGACTACCAGAACAAGATACTTGCCAGCCTCTTCTACAAGCCCTCGACGCGCACCCGTTTCTGTTTCGAGGCGGCAATGTTGCGGCTGGGTGGACGTGTGCTCTCCACAGAACACGCGCAGGCTTTCTCGTCGGAGGTGGAAGGTGAGCAGGTTGAGGATTCGATCCGCATCATCGGAGCATACTGTGACGCCATCGTTATCCGGCATCACGAGGCCGGTGGAGCGGCGCGCGCGGCCAAGGTTTCCCCGGTCCCGATCATCAACGCGGGAGACGGCGACGGTGGGCAACATCCCACGCAGGCGTTGCTCGACCTCTACACCATTTACCGTGAGCGCCCCATCGATGGGCTCAGTGTGGCGTTCATCGGGGAACTTGACCGTGGACGAACGGTGCGTTCGCTGGCTTATTTGTTGGCGAAGTTCGATCGGGTGAAGATTTTCTTCGTGAGTCCTCCGGCGATGCAAATGAAGCCGGACATCCTGCATTATCTCGACCGCCACGGCGTGTGTTACGAACTGGAGTCGGATATCGATGGGGTGGTGGGCGAAGTTGATGTTGTGTACCAGACGCGGATTCGGCCTGAACGCGCCGCGTCGATATCCAAACCGTTGCGCTACGCTATCGACTCGACGGTGCTGCAGAGAATGAGGCCGGATGCCATGATCCTGCATCCATTGCCGAGGACGGTTGAGTTGGACAAGACCGTGGACGACGACCCCCGTGCCATGTATTTTCGGCAGGCCGCGAACGGGCTCTCGGTGCGCATGGCGTTATTGACCATGCTGCTGGACAACGAATGAATTTTTGTTGCGCCGGGAGGAAAAGGTGTAGGTATCGAAGGCGTTAAGGATCATCTCGTGATGACGCGGGCCTCGAAAACCGAAATCCCCCAGCGGCTAAAGCCTCGCTTTAAATGGCTGGTTACGGCACAGCTAAAGCTGTGCCCTTTCAAAACTGTTGTACGAATCACCTTTTAGGAGACCCATGGAAGCAATAGAGGAAACAGTGCTGACGGGCGAATTTATCAGGTTGGAAGAGAAGTACGGAGCTCACAACTATCATCCTCTCGATGTCGTGATCGATCGCGCCGAGGGCGTTTGGGTTTATGACGTGGACGGCAACCGTTACCTTGATTGCCTGGCGTCTTATTCGGCGGTGAACCAGGGACATTGCCATCCGGAGATCTTGAAAACGCTCATTGAGCAGGCGCACAAAGTTACGCTCACCTCGCGGGCGTTTCGCAATGATCAGTTGCCGTTGCTCTATGAACAACTGCATAACCTGACCGGCTTCGATATGGCGCTGCCCATGAATTCGGGAGCGGAAGCGGTAGAAACTGCGATCAAAGCTGCCCGCAAGTGGGGCTACAAGGTCAAAGGCATCCCGGACGGCAAGGCCGAAATCATCGTGTGCGCCAACAATTTCCACGGCCGCACGACGACTGTTATCAGCTTCTCGAGCGACGAACAATACCGCGACGGCTTCGGGCCGTTCACGCCGGGCTTCAAGATCATTCCGTTCGGCGATGCGGACGCACTTCGCAATGCCATCACTCCGAACACGTGCGCATTCCTGGTCGAGCCGATTCAGGGCGAAGCGGGTATCATCATTCCTCCCCCGGGATTCCTGAAGCAGGTCGCCGAGATTTGCCGGACGAACCATGTGCTGTTGATCGTGGATGAAATTCAGGCAGGTCTAGGCCGCACCGGCAAGCTGTTCGCCTACATGCACGAAGGCATTCAGCCTGATGCGGTGATCATCGGCAAAGCGCTTTCAGGAGGCTTCTATCCGGTGTCAGCCGTACTGGCGTCGCAA
>DATBZX010000272.1:0-60354 GCA_036512955.1 Terriglobales bacterium | reverse complement strand
GCAGCGGATGATCCTTCCGCACCCGCGCTTCGGGTGACAAGTAGCTGAACATGTGGCTTTGCTGATGATCCGTTCCTCGCATGCTGCTTTCCTAGCACACGCGCCCTGTGGATTAGGAGTGGTTTTTCAGCATCCTGCTAGAGACTTCTCGCGGAAAAGCAAACTGTAATTTCTATTGGGTTGGCTTGAGGCAAATCGACTCCGAACGCCGGTTCACTTCCACTTGCCGCTGCCCTCAACCAGCGTGACATAGCGATCGATCGGCAGGTTGGTAAAGCGTTCGACAACTCCGCTGGGCTGAGGCCAGGTGACTTCCACCCAGTCGAGCTTGGTCCGATTGCCAATTCCCAGCACGACACGTGGGTCATGCGATGACAGGAAGCTGCCACCACCGGTTTTGAACCGGCTGCGCTTCAAGTCACCACTTTGGTTAGGAAATCCGCGCTCCGACCGCGTCCGCATTACATTTCTTGCCAATCAACTTCACGCCCAGCCAGTGGCTCAGTTTACCGATCTCGTTTCGCAGCAACACCGGAGCCTCGTCGTTGACGGAGATCAAAACGTCGAGACCGCCATCATTATTAAAGTCGCCGACCGCCAAACCTCGCGACGAAAATGATTTCTCGAAGACCGGTCCGCTTTGGGCACTGACATCCTGGAATACCTTCCCGGAGTTGTGGAACAGCAGTATGCGTTCCTTGAAGGTTACGCGGTTGGAAAACTGCTCGACCAAATCGTCTGGGAAGCCATTAGCCACGATGATGTCCAGGTTCCCATCGTTATCGTAATCAAAAAACTTCAGGCCCCACCCGCTCATCCATCGCGTCGGCATGCCGATCCCCATGGGCATGGCCAGGTCATCAAACGTGTTATCGCCGTTGTTCTTGTAGAGCGAAAAAATCTCCTCATCGATGTTGGCGACAAAGATGTCCATCCAACCATCCTGGTTGAAGTCGGCGGAGTCCACACCCATGCCGGAGCGGGCTTTGCCTTCGGCGCTGTATGCCACATCCGCCGGTAGGCCGATCTCTTCGAAGCGCCCATCTCCTTTGTTCAAGTAAAGAGAGTTCGCGACGGTATCGTTGGAGACAAAAATGTCCATCCGCCCATCGTTGTTAATGTCAGTCGCAACCACGCCCCAGGCTTTTCCGAGGTGCTCGGCTATTCCGGCCTCCTTGCTGACATCGGTGAAGGCGCCGTCGCCGTTGTTATGAAAAAGCCAACTCGACGTGGGTTTGAAGATGCGCGGGATGCAATAATGATGTGCGCCATCGGCGGTGATTCCGCAGGTCTGCGAAGGGTCCCAGGCGGCGAAGTGGCAGACGAACAGGTCGAGCCGGCCGTCGTTGTCATAGTCGAACCAGGCAGCGCTGGACGCCCATCCAGGGGCGGACACGCCAGCTTTTTCGGTAACATCAGTAAACGTGCCGTTGCCGTTGTTGTGGTACAGGATGCTGCGGTCGTACTGGGTCACATAGATGTCTGGAAAACCATCGTTGTCGTAATCGCCGACCGCGACTCCCATTCCATAGCGACCGCTACCGACACCTGCCTTCTGAGTGACGTCGGTAAAGGTTCCATCGCGGTTGTTGTGGTACAGCGCATTGCGTAATGGCTTGGCGGGTGTATAGAAATCGGCCTGTCCGCTGTTGACCAGATAGATGTCCATCCAACCGTCGTTGTCGTAATCAAGAAACGCGCAACCGGCACCGCTGATCTCAGGCAAATGCTTGAGTCCGGACTTGCCCGCCGTATGCACCCAACTGATCCCGCTCGACGAGGGTGGTACCTCGACAAACGGGTACGTAGGTGCAGGAAGCGCAACGGCAAATTTGGAAAACTGACTGGCAGCAAACGAAGTAATCAGGCCTTGGAGAAAGAGACGACGTGTCATTATGTACGACCGCCGCGCCGGAACTGGAAAAGCTCTCTCCCTCCCCATAAGAAAAACATAACACGAACCAATCGCGTTCGAGACCGCGCTGCTGCCGCCTGATCCGTGACTACAGCAGGTTGCTTTTTGTCTCGATCGCCATCTTTTTTCTGGTCCTCTCGCCGCAGTTTCTCTTGAGTCAGACCAGTCCGACGGGATCCGAGGCAGCTAGCTTCGAAAGTCTCTCTCGCCAAGCCACCGCTGCCCGCGAGCAGGGCAAGCCTGTCGAGGCGATTCCCTTTTACCAGCAAGCCCTGCAAATCCATCCTGACTGGGAGGAGGGCTGGTGGTACGTCGGGACCTTGCTCTACGACTCGAGCCACTTTGCAGACGCCATGCCCGCCTTCGCGAAGGTGGTTGAATTGGATGCGAAGATGGGGCCGGCGTGGAGTTTTCTGGGCCTGTGTGCATTTGAAACCAAGGACTATCCGACTGCACTTGCGAACCTTAATAGAGGACACGAACTTGGGTCGACGCAAGTTCCGGAGATCGCCAAGGTGGCCGATTACCACCTGGCGCTTTTGCTGATTCGCAGCGGTGAATTTGATCACGCCATTAACCTGCTCTCGTCGGAGTTGGTGCGTGGGCAAGTGACCGAGCAGGTCAAGGTCGCTCTGGGCTTGGCCATACTGCGGGTTCCACTTCTGCCCGATGCCATCGATCCTTCCAGGGACGCGCTGATCGCCACCGCCGGTGGCATTGGAGTGCTGTTCGCGCAAAACCAGCAGGATCAGGCTCTCCAGGCTTTTCAGCAGGCAGTGAAGGATTATCCAAACACACCCAATCTGCACTATGCCTACGGATGGGCTTTGGCCGCCACCGGCCGTTTGGACGACGCTGAGGCGCAACTGCGAGAGGAGATGCGAGTCTCTCCCCAGAGTGCGTTGCCCTATCAGGCACTGGCCGCGATTCAACTTCAGTTGCGCCGTCCCCAGGAAGCACTCAACGCGGCCGAAGAGGCGGTGAAGTTAGCCCCCCATGCAGCACCCGCCTACAAGGTGCTTGCGGCGAGTCTGCAAGCCGTGGAAAAGCCGGACGATGCAGCGAACGCACTGGCAAAGGCCGCTGAGTTGGGGCCGGAAGAGCCGCAGCAGGGCGAAAGGATTGCGCGACTTTACCAGCGCGGCACTCTCGCTGCGAAGCCAGGAGCAGGATCAGGCATAAGTGAAGTTAGCTCAAGTGCCGCAGGCGTTGGTGCGGCTGGGTTTGACGAACTCGCAAAGAAGGCCGTCGCGGCCAGGGATGCGGGAAATATCGAGGGTTCGGTCCGGGACTACCAGGCAGCACTGCAGTTGCGTCCCGCGTGGCAGGAAGGCTGGCTGGACCTGAGCCTGGTCTACTTCAGCAACGGCCGATATGCGGAGGCGATTGAGCCACTGAAGCGAGTGGTTGATCTCAACCCTGAATTTGGCACAGCGTGGGCCCTGCTGGGTCTGAGTGAGTATGAAACCAAAGACTACAAGAACGCGCTCATCCACCTCGAAAAAGCCCAGGGACTGGGCATCCAGGGAAGTCCGGACGCGATACGAATCGCCCAATATCATCTAGGCGCACTGCTGAATCAGAATCGCGAATTTGAGCGCGCGGTTGACCTGCTTTCGGTAGGGCATCCCGAAGGACAATTGGTCGCCCAGTGGAATCAGGCGCTGGGGATGGGATTATTGCGGGTGCCGCTGTTGCCCGAACAAGCTGACCCGTCGCTGCAACCGATGCTCGTGGCAGCAGGACAGGCTGCGTCATTGCTGGCTAACAGCAAATACGACGATGCCTTCGTTATTCTCCAGAAGTTGCTGAAGGATTACCCCAACACTCCGTATCTGCATTATGCCTACGGATCGGCCCTGGCTTCGCTTTCGCAGTACGACGAGGCGGAAGCGCAATTGCATGAGGAGATTCGGCTCTCCCCGGACAGCGCCTTGCCTTATATTCGCCTTGCATTTATCGAGCTGAAAACACAGCTTCCGGGCGACGCACTGACTGCTGCGCAGCGCGCCGTTCAACTGGCTCCTCAGTCGCCGGAGGCGCATTACATCCTGGGTCGCGCCCAATTGGGATCAGGCGAAACAGCGCAGGCCATCCGGGAGTTGGAGACAGCCAATGCGATGATGCCCAACAGTCCGGAAATCCACTTCCATCTCGCGCGGGCTTACAGCAAGGCCAGGCAACCTGAAAAAGCCGAACAGGAGCGCGAGGTCTTTGCCAGGCTGAATGCGATCGCAGAACATCAGCGCGCGACGCGGGGAAGTCAAGCCTACGGTGCGGCGCACGAGCAACAAAGCGATCTCTCGCTGCCGCCGGTTGCCGCGCCGAGCAACGCCGGGTCCGAGCCACGCTGATCACTAAAGAACAAGGGCTATTCGATCCTGCTGCTCGAAATTGTTCAGTCTTGAGCGAAACGGTTTGAAATCCTATCTTCGAGAATCCCATTGACCAACATTAATTAGAGGATGGTGGAGTAAGAGACGCTCACTGCGGTCGAGTCTTTGGGGCGGGTCCTGTCGACTCGCGAATCACCAATTCCGGATCGACCAGGATTCCAGCTTCATGTCCGTTGAGGCCTTCGATACGATCGATAAGTGTCTCCGCGGCCGTCACACCAATCTTACGCAGCGGTTGCCGGACGGTTGTAAGGCTGGGAAGGTGGTAAGCCGCCTCGCGAACGTCGTCGAAGCCGACGACGGATATGTCCTCCGGCACTCGAAGTCCGGATTCCTTGATGGCGCGGATTGCTCCCACCGCCGAAATGTCGTTATAGGCGAAGAGCGCAGTGAAAGGAATCTTGCGCGACAATAGCTCTTTGGTGGTCTTATAGCCTTCCTGGGGAGAGGGGTCGTCAACCGCCAATTGGGTGGTGAGTTCAGTGCACAACTTAATCCCCAGTGCGCGTGCCGCTTCAGTTATGCCGTGCCATCGAGCGTCCGAGTCGACGCTGAGAGGTTGGCCTTTGATAACGGCGATATCGCGATGTCCCAATTCGGATAGGTGCTCCAGCACCAAGTGCGCGGCCTTGAAGTGATCGAGCGTGATATTGGTGACGCCTTCGATCTGCCGGTGTCCGGAAATGACTACCGTGGGTAACCGCGGACTCTCGCTAACCGTGGTGTCGATGGTGATAAAACCCTCAACTCCCCGGGTCAACAAGATGTCCGAGTACTGGCGAAGCGTCTGCGGATCGTGGTGATGTACTACCGTCACGAAGAAATACTTGCGCTCGCTGAGTGCGGACTCGATGCCACCAATGACGACACTGCCGTACGCGTCACCGATTTCCGCTGCGATCACGCCGACGGTAAAGGTGCGCTTCTTGCGCAACGAACGGGCGAAGAAGTTCGGATGGTAGTTGAGTTCCCGAGCCGCCGCGATGATGCGGTCTTTGGTGTGCTGCGGAATGGCCTTCGCATAGGGGGAGTCGTTCAGGACGGCCGAAACAGTGCCCTTAGTCAGTCCCAGGTGTTTAGCGAGTTCCTTGAGAGTGGTTCGACCTGGATTGGATGGTTTGGCCTGTCCTGGCATGCGCACGTCACACGAGATTCGAATGTAAACGCGAGTCTGCGCCTTACGCAACCGATTTTGTTAAGGGGAATTGCAAAATCAGGAAAAAACGTCGAATCCGGTTCCGTTTTGGGAATTAGGGGTGCCTTCCGGGGCGTGGATGCCGGAAATCCTCAAAAGATTGTGTTTTTTTGTTGACAGCCATCCCCGTCAATAACATAAATTAACTATTCACGGGGTTGTGAACAGAATCGGTTCTCTAACGGAAGAGAATCGGTACTTTTAGGATTCAATTGATTCAGCTTTTTCGATCACACGTAGGGCTTGACGTGGGCGGTGGCATTCATCGTGAAGGCCGCAACCGCACACGTTGTAACAAAAATCGTTTCTGGTGGGGGAACAAATGAATCGTTTGGGCAGTTGGCTATTGCTAGCCCTGTGCATCGTATCGCTGTTGGCTGTGCCGATGATGGCGCAGAAAACATCGGGCACGATCCGGGGTGTTGTTACCGACCCGTCAGGCGCCGTTCTGGCCAATGTTCCGGTAGAAATTACCAATACCGAAACTGGGCAGACACGCACCGTAACCACTAACGCTCAGGGCGAGTACGTGGCTCCTGAAATCGCCGTCGGCACATACAACGTGGCTGTTAAGGCTCCGAACTTCAAGGAGTCGGTCTCGAAGAATGTCGACCTTCATACATCCAGCACGCAGACTTTAAACATTCAGCTTCAGGTCGGTAGCACCTCGGAGCAGGTCACGGTAGCCGCCAGCGAAGTGCAGGTTCAGACTGACAACGCGGCGCTGGGCGAAGTTGTCACAGGCGAGCAGGTTCGTGAACTGCCGTTGAATGGACGCAGCTTTGTTCAGTTGACCCAGTTGCAGCCCGGCGTTTCCGCTGCTGACAACTTCAGCGCGAACAACAAGGGCCTGCTGGCCGGCGTTGACTTCTCGGTGAACGGCAATGCCACCACGAACAACCTGTTCCTGGTAGACGGCGCCAATAACAACGACGTGGGATCCAACCGCACCATTCTTATCTACCCGTCGATCGAAGCGATCAGCGAGTTCAAGATGCTGCGCAACTCCTACGGTCCGGAATACGGACAGGCCTCCGGTGCGGTCATTAACATCGTTACCCGGAGTGGATCGAACCAGTGGCACGGCGACGTTCTTTACTTCGGCCGCAATGACGCTCTGAATGCTGAAGAATATTTCGCCCACGCCGCTGGCGTGCAAGCTGCCGCCTCTGGAACTCCATTGCACAACAACGGAAAGAATGAGTTGCGGCGCAATGACTATGGCTACTCCTTTGGCGGGCCGATCAAGAAGGACAAGCTGTTCTTCTTCTGGAGCCAGGAGTGGAACAAGGAAATCCGCGGCATCACGCGTCAGTCGTGCGTGCCATCCGCGGCCGAGGTGGGCGGTGATTTCAGCAATCCAACCTGCGGCGAGGCGAGGCCGACTGGGCTCGTGGCTGCCGGGGCGGCGAATCCGGCTACTCCCTACACTTTCCTTCCCAGCATGATGGATCCGGCTGCCATGACGCTGTTGAAGTGGCTGCCATTGCCAAATTTGGCTACCCCGTTGGCGGGTGGAGCCGACTGGAGCGCTTCGCTGAACACGCCGATCGATTGGTCACAGTGGAACATCCGTCTGGATTACAACATCAGCCACTCCCAGACCCTGATGTTCCGCATGACCCAGGACAGTTGGACGAACAACTCGCCCAACGGCAACTCGACCCTGGGTCTGTGGGGTGACGCAATCTACCCCGCGCTGAACAGCAACTGGGCTCAGCCGTCGAAGCAGATTGTGGCTCGCCTGACGTCCACCATCGGCACCTCGATGGTTAACGATTTGGAATTTGCTTATTCCGACAACCGCATCAACATTACCCCGGGTGGTACAGATCCAGGGTTGCTGGCGCAGTTGACCTCCGCATTCCCGACCAGCTATCCCTCGGCGCTGAAGACTTCTAAGCTGGGAACTCCCACTCTGTGGAGCGGCTTGGGCGGATACACCAGCGGCAACACGCTGTGGCTGATCGCTCCCTGGAAGAACAGTCTCGATATCTACACGGTTCGTGACGACTTCTCCAAGGTCGTCGGCGCGCAGACTCTTCGGTTTGGCGCGTTCCTGGGATGGAACGGCAAGAACGAGTACAACGGTTCCACCAGTTCCACCGAGTACCCGCAGTTCGGAACTGGCTGGGGATCAAGTGTCCCGACCGGCAACGATCTCGCAACCCTGCTGGTTAAAGGCGCGGTGTGGAACAACATGGGCGAGCAGTCAACCAACACGTATGTCCACCTTCGCTGGCGCGACTACGAGTTCTACGCAGCTGACAACTGGAAGATCCGCCGCAATCTGACGTTGGATCTCGGAGTTCGCTATTCGATTTTGGCGCCTCCGTTCCAGCCGAACAACCAGTTCACCAGCTTCCGTCCAGCGCTGTACAATCCCGCATTGCCTTCCAGCGATGCTTGCAATGGTCTGGTTACGGTTCCTGGCTACAATCCCTGCCAGAACGCCAACGCGATCTATGGAACGAACTTCACGCCGGCCGCATACGGTCAGAACAAGTACCTAAAAGACGTAAACGGGCACTTGTTTGCACCCCGTCTTGGCTTATCGTGGGATCCGACGGGGAATGGCAATATGGCCATCCGCGCTGGATTCGGCCAGTTCTTCCAACGCGACCGCACCACTCCGGCATACGTAAATGCCAACAACGCACCGTTCTCGGTCAGCAACACATTTACCCGTACCCTGGACACGGCTCCGACGAATGTGCTCGGCGGCGGTGCTTCGCCTTCCGGTGGATATGATCCGAGTAACCAAGTCTCGAACTCGCTGCAGTGGAACCTTGCTTTCGAGTATGGCTTCACCAAGAATGCGACAGTTGAAGTTGGGTACGTAGGCAACCACGCGGTTCACCAGTTGAACAATTACGACATCAACCCTGTTCCCACGAACCTGTGGGGCCAGGCTTCGTTCTCGGGGAATATTCCGAGCCTGAGGACCTACCCGGGTTGGGGAACATTGGCTTGGTGGTTGAACAACGGCAGCGCGTCTTACAACGCATTGCAGATCCTCGCCAAGTACCAGGTCCAGAAGCTGCAAATTCAGGCTGCTTACACCTGGGGTCATTCCATCGGCGACATCACCGACACCAACTCGTCGGGTGGCACCGGATGGGAGAGCTATACCCTAGGTGCGAATCCGAGCTTGGATCGTGGCAATACCGCCATCAACCGTCCCCAGATCTTCGTGGCGAATGCGGTGTACTACTTGCCTGACTTGAAGGGACAGAATGAAGTTGTGCAATCGGTAGCCGGTGGATGGGAACTGGCCGCGATTTCGCAGTACGCGGCTGGTGCCTCGTTCTCCCTCTACCAGGCGGGAGTTGGGGAGAGCACGGCCTTCCTGGCACCGGGTACCACGGGTGGGGGTTCGCTGAATTCCTTGTTCGGCGACGGCTTCACAGGACCCCAGCGGCCTTTGATTTCAGGACAGGGTTGCACTGCGGGCATTAACGGTGCACAGGTGTTCAATCCGCAGGCCGTTACATTGATTGGCTATGCGATTGGGACGTATCCGGCAGGAGTTGAGCCGCGTGGCTACTGCCACGGGCCCAGTTCCATCAATACGGACTTCTCAGTCGACAAGAACTGGCGTGTATGGGGTGAAAGACTGCGGATCCAGTTCCGCATGGACTTCTTCAACCTGTTCAACCATGCCAACTTCCGCGGCGATCAAGTCAACGGCGTGAATGGTGGCACAACCTTCGCCAACGTAAATTGCGGAGCCGCAAACGCAGCAGGCCTTTATCAACCCTGCAGCGTGGGCAATAACGTCATCACCCGGCAGACGTATAACCAGAATGCCGGCTTTGCAACCAGTACCAAGGGTGCAAGAGAACTGCAGTACGGTTTGAAGGTAATCTTCTAATCGTCCTGAATCTCAACTCGTAACCATGACCGGCAGTGCCTGCTACAATCAGGTACTGCCGGTTATACTTTTGTGAGACATAATCCTGAGTTTCTGGGTTGGGCATCTCCCGTGTATCCCACCGCAAACGTCTAAAGCCGTGATCTCTCTGGGCACCTCGTTTTTCCGTCGCATCGCACTGACCTTGGTGCTGGTCATGCCTTTATTGGCTTCGAGTGCGCCTGCGCGGCCCCAGGCGGTTAACAAACAGCCACAAGGCCAGAACAACACACCCTCGCCGTATGAGGAATTGGAGAGGCGTTTGCGGGTCCAGCAGGCCGCCATTCAGTCGGGAAACCCCGAGACCGTCCAGACGTCGAGCCAAGCCGTGGTGGCCTTCGCTCTGAGAGGAATGGCCCAAATTCGCTCGCTGGAAGCCGCCTGGCTTCCGGCGGTGGAGTTGTACCGGCAGTCGCTGGCCTTGGAGGACGATCCTGCCACCCGACTCGAATTGGCCAACGCCTGCATCGAAGCCGAGCATTATGACGAGGGGCTGGCGGAGATTAACAAGGTTTTGGCCGCCGATCCCAAAAATGCTGAGGCCTGGCACGTAAAGGGAAAGATCCTGATCGCCGGCGAGGATTATCGGGGAGCTGTGGATTCGATTACGAAGTCGCTGGAAATGCGGCGGGATGTCAATGCTCAACTTCTCTTAGGCCTGGCTTATCTCAATCTGAAGGAGCGACAAAAGGCAGAAGCTGTCTTCCAACAGATGCTTCGCGACTACGGAGATCGCGCCATATGGCACTTTGTGTTTGGTGGCGCCTACCGGGAAACGGCGTACCAAGTCGAGGCGATTGAAGAATTCAAGAAGGCGATCGCGCTCGATCCTAACCTCCCGCACGTGCACTATTTCCTTGGTTTAACGCTTTTGGAACGCAACAACAATGGCACTTCGCCCGAAATCCTGCACGAATATGAAGAAGAAGTTCGGCTGTCCCCCGACGATTTCTTTGGAAACTACAGTCTGGGGGGGCTCGAATCCCGCGATGGCTCGATCGAGCAATCGAACAAACATCTGCTGGCAGCAGCCAAGGCCGATTCCAATAACCCGGATCCCTACCTCTACCTGGGGCTCAACGCTTATAAGCAAAAAGACAACGTGACGGCTGAGGCCTACCTGCGGAAGGCAATTCTGCTGACTGGGAATGACGTTTCGCGCAACGGCTACCACATCCGTCGCGGGTATATCGCATTGGCCCGTATCCTGGCCAGCGAGGGTAAGAAGCAAGACGCCCAGGTGTACTTCGACAAAGCCAAGGCGCTGAGCGACCAATCGCTGCAGTCGAGCACAGAGTCCATGACCGAATTGGTTGGGAACCAGGATGCAGCGCCAGGTGTGATCCCGACCAAACCGGCACCCAAGCCCCAACTGCCCCCCACGGAAAAGGACAAAGTGGATTTCACGGCCGATATCGGCGCTGCGCAGCTGGAAAACACTCACCTCAACGCCGCGCAATTGGAAGAAGCGGAGAAACGGGTGAAGGCCCTGCGCGGGATGTTGGGCACCAGTTATAACGATTGGGGTACATCGGAGGCCAAGCGCGGCCAGTACGGAATGGCGCTGTCGCACTTCCATGATGCCGAGAAATGGGACGACTCCACGCCCGGGCTGATGCGGAACATTGGCCTCGCCGCGTTGAAACTGGGAAACAACGAAGAAGCTGCCCGAGCCTTCCAGCTAGCCGTCGATAAGGATCCGAAAGATTCATCGGCCCGCGCCATGCTGGCCATCTCCTTGTATTCCTCGCACCAGTATGCCGAAGCGGCCAAAGCCTTCGACAATGTTGGCGACGGAGCGTATCGCGACCCGCGTATGGCTTTTGCGTGGGCGTACTCCCTGACCCGGATTAACGATCCGCGGAAAACAATCGAGGTCTTGAACCGGCTAACGGCGCAATCGCTGCCGAAAGAGATGTGGATGGCCACCGGCGATCTGTACGCCCAGGTGGACGATCAGCAAGACGCGTTGCGATGTTTCCTTAAGGCGATCGAGTTGGATCCCACCATGGAGCGAGCTCACCACTTCGCGGGCGTTGCTCTCATACGATTAGGGCGTCCGTCGGAAGCGATACCGGAATTCGAGGCTGAATTGAAGCTGACGCCCGACGATCCGGATACGCAGTACAACCTGGCCTACGCTTTGCTCGAGACTTCACAGAAGGAACAGGCTTTGGCCCTGCTCAGCGCGTTGCTCGCGGCCCATCCCGACCACGCTCAGGCCCAGTATCAGCTGGGGAAGGAGCTGCTGAACACCGGCAAGGTGGATGAGGCCGTACCGCACCTTGAGGCTGCGGCGCGGCTCGATCCTGAGGAAGACTACATTCACTACCAACTACAGGCGGCCTATCGCAAGGCAGGCCGTACCGCCGACGCCGACAAGGAACTGAAGGTCTACCGTGAGATCAAAGACCAGAAGCGCCAGAAGAGCGTTTCCCAGCATAGCCAGTAGGCTGGGTCAGGACTTCCACGGGACGAGGCAGCGTTGGCGGCTGCTCTCCTGAGCCATTTCCAGGGCGCGCATCACCCCCAAGCCCTGTTCCGCCGTCACCGCCAGAGGCACGTCGCCCAGAATGGCGTCCCGCACATTTTGATAGTACTGGTGGTAATCGCCGGGCGCGGTAGGGAGCTTATCGGTAGCAAAGGAATCGCCCTGCGCCTCCAGGAGCGTTCCCCAGCGCTCAGGAGCCTCATAGCCCCAGAATTCTCCAGCAGGCGTCTCCCCGCGCTTCAGCGCGTCTTCTTGGGGGTCCAAGCCATACTTCACGTAGCCACCCTGGGTTCCTTGAACGACAAAACGGGGTGTCGGCGTACTGACCAGCATGCCAGCCCGCAACAGGACTCGCATCCGCGGATAATGCAAGACGACGTCGAACGCGTCGTCCACTGAAGCCCCCTCGCGCTCGATCCGCAGGTCAGCGCTGATGGACTCGGGTTCGCCGAAAAGCACCATGGCCTGGTCGATCAGGTGGGGTCCGAGATCGAAAAGCACGCCACTGCCAGGTTCGGGACGCTCGCGCCAGGCGTTGGCTTTCAGATGCGGACGGAAGCGGTCGAAGTGCGACTCGAAGAGGACCACCCGCCCGAGTTTGCCGTCGGCGACCAGGCGCTGAAGTGTGACGAAGTCGCCGTCCCAGCGCCGATTCTGATAGACGGAAAGCAGACGCCCTTGCTCGGACGCGATCTGTACTAGTTCCGCAGCCTCGGCGTAAGTGGTTGCAAATGGCTTGTCAATGACCACATCGCGACCCGCCAGAAGACATTGTTTGGCCAAGTCGAAGTGCGTGGTGTTTGGCGTTGCGATCACAACCAGTCGGATGGTATCGATTGCGAGTAGTTCATCGAGGCTGCGCACGAGACGTGCGTCAGGATAGGCTTGCTGCGCCTCGGAGCCATGACGCTGCAATATCGCAGCCAGGTGCAACCCTTCAACTGCGGCTATCACGGGCGCGTGAAACGTTCGTCCTGCGAATCCGAAGCCAACCAGTCCGACGTCAATCATGTGCTTCCTCGACCTTTACCAAATCGATTCGTAGAGCAAGTGTAATGGAAGACCCGAGCACAACGAATCACAGCGATCGCGCAAATGTCTTGATACCATGACGGGTTGCGAGCGTCCGCCGAATTCTCTTCTATAGAGGACATCGATTTGCCATGATACGAAGACTTCTTTTTGCCGTGACCCTATTTTTCTCGTGCTTAAACCTGATGGCGCAATCGGTTTCTCCCGCCTGGAAGAGGGCCGAACACCTGCGACACGGCATCAACGCCGGCGAGTGGCTGGCGCAATCACACGACTACAGCCCACAGCGCCTGCGCACGTTTACCACGCTCGACGACATCGCGAAGATGCACGCTATGGGATTCGATCACGTGCGGTTGAGCATCGATCCGGCGATCTTCGATTGCCAAGGCCCGTGGAACCAGTGCGAGCGGGTGCAGATTCTGGATGAAGTGATCGCGAAAGCACTGTCGCAGGACGTGGCGGTGGTTCTGGATATTCACCCCAGCGACGATTACAAGCGCCAGTTGGCGAGCAGCGACAACGCCGTCGATAGATTCACCGCACTGTGGAACCAGATTGCGAGCTATTACGCGAAGAGCAATCCGGATCTGGTGTTCTTTGAAATTCTGAATGAGCCGGAGGTCGGAATCTACCGTTGGGCGGGCATCCAGCAGTCGCTGGTGAGCGCAATCCGGCGTAATGCACCATCACACACCATCATTGTTACTTGCGGAGAGTATTCCAATGCCGACGACTTGGCACGGATGCCGCAGGTTGCCGACGACAACTACATCGTGAATTTCCACTATTACAATCCGCACATCTTCACTCACCAGGGAGCGTCGTGGGGCGAGGGTTACTGGGCCAGCCTTCGGCAAGTACCGTTTCCGGGTACCTCAGAACTGGTGGCAGCGGCCATCGCCAAGCAGACCGACGACTTCGCGCGCTGGAAGCTAACGCAGTATGGGCTGGAACACTGGGACACGCAGCACGTTTCGGGCGAAATCCAATTTGCAGCTGACTGGGCCAAGCGGCGAAATGTGCCGCTGACCTGCAACGAATTCGGGGTGTACCGTAATTATTCGAAATCCACGGATCGGTTGCGCTGGCTGGAAGCGGTCCGCACCGCGCTGGAGCAGAACAAGATCGGCTGGACGATGGGGGAATGCCAGGGCGGCTTCGGAGTAGTGAGCAAGACTGACGGGAGCACCACCGAGGATGACGGAGTGCTGCGCGCTTTGGGATTGCGATCGCACGAACATTAATATTTGGCGGGTGAAGCAGCGAACTTGAAGCTGGTGAACGTAGTCGAAAGACTGGATCGGCAATGATCTATCTGGCTATCTTCATATTGCTCCTCTTCGGATACGCCCTGGTTTCGCGGCGTCTTGAGCAGACCGTCCTTACTGCCCCAATTGTGTTCACGATTGCCGGGATGCTCATGTATCCCATATTGCCGAAGCTCCTCGAAGCCGGGTTTAACGCGAACGTCTTTCTCCGCCTAGCCGAAATCGGCTTGGTCATGTTGCTCTTTACCGACGCGAGCCGAACCGACTTCAAATTATTGCGCAGCTTCGGATACCTGCCGATACGCTTGTTGAGCACCGGAATGTTGTTGACCATCTTTCTCGGTGCCGTTGCCGCTCGCCTGGTGTTTCCAGAACTTTCTGTGTGGGAAGCCGGAATCCTCGCAGCCATTCTTGCCCCCACTGACGCGGGATTGGGGCAGGTGATTGTGAACAGTCCGCGGGTGCCGGCGCGCATCCGCCAGGCCCTCAACGTGGAAGCGGGCCTGAACGATGGACTCTCTGTCCCGTTCCTGCTTTTCTTCATCACACTGGCTGCGGCCAAGGTGGAAGGTGGAGCTGAGAGTTTGGCGCAGTTCATTGGGCAACAGCTCGGCTTAGGTTTTGTCTTAGGCGTTGTAATCGGTCTGGTGGGCGGATTTTTGCTGGGATGGGCACGCCGCCGGGAATGGGTATCTGAACCTTTCCGGCAAATTGGTGTGGTTGCGCTACCGCTGCTTTGCCTGGTGACATCCGAAATCCTTGGCGCGAGCATGTTCATTGCAGCATTCGTCGCCGGCCTGACCGTGCAGGTGGGTTTCAAGGATGCGGGCAAAGACAGCGTAGAGTTCACGGAGGAATGGGGCCAACTGTTCAACCTTTCCGTGTTCTTCTTGTTCGGCGTGCTGGTGGTGAAGGATTGGCCCCAGTACACGCTGACGGTATTCCTGTACGCCGTTCTCAGCCTTACCGTGGTGCGGATGATCCCGGTGGCAATCGCGCTTATTGGCACGCGCCTGAGTGCGGCCACCGTGATCTTTATGGGCTGGTTCGGCCCGCGAGGGTTGGCGTCGATTGTGCTGGGATTGGTCTATCTGGAAGAAGGACTGTATCTCCCCGGGGAGAGCACAACTCGTCTGGTGGTGATCGTGACTGTGGCGCTGAGCATCTTCGCTCACGGACTCAGCGCGGCGCCGGGAATTAACCTCTATGCGCGCAAAGTCGCAGCGCTCGAACCCGATGCGCCGGAGCATCAGCAAGCCGGAGCATGAACACAGTCCACATTGGCGGCTGAGAGCCACGCATTGTATCCTCGAACCGTGGCTGCTCCCCTGAAAGCCAAACGTTCGCCCACTCCAGGCCTGCTCTTCGGACTGGTGGTCACGCTCGCGGCCGTGGTGGCGTACACCGGCTACATTACCTACCAGATCAAGGGACTGCGTGAGCTGCAAAGCAACATCATCGATCACAACCGTAAAGATTCTCTGCAACTGTTGCGCATTCAGAACGACCTCAACCTGCTGGGGATCGCCATGCGCGACATGCTCGATAACGCCGAGCCCTATCCGCTAAGCGCATGGGCGGGGCAGTTCCAGCGCATCCGGCAGGACTTGGACGACGCAATGCGCCTGGAGTCCAGCCTGTCGGTGGCCTATCGTACGGCGGAACAACGAAACTACATCGAAGACCTGATGAAGCAGTTCTGGGGCGCGGCAGACCACATGTTCACGCTGGCCTCGTCAGGCAACGAAGACGAGGCCAAGCGGCAGATTCGGGTGTCTTTGCAGGCACACCAGGCAGCGCTGAGCATCGCGGTGGCCCGCCAACTGGTCGCTAACAACGAGGCCGAACAGCAGGCAGGGGAGCGGATCCAGGAGATTTACTACCGCGTGCAACGGCAGGTGCTGCTGTTCCTGCTGGCGACGCTGGTTCCTATTGTCCTGACCAGTTTGTATCTGATTCGCTCGAACCGATTACTCTTCCAGCGCCTGTCTGACTTGTCGGAGCAACGCAGTGAACTGGCCCAGAAACTGATTGCTACGCAGGAGTCGACGCTGCTTCACATTTCGCGCGAACTGCACGATGAATTTGGGCAGATTCTCACCGCCATCGGATCGATGCTGCGACGAGCGGGAAGGCAAGCCCCGGAAGGTTCGCCACTCCGCGCAGATCTGGTTGAGGTGTCGGAGATTGCGCAGACGACATTGGACAAAGTTCGCAGCCTCTCGCAGGCGTTGCATCCCGTGACGTTGGAGGAGGCTGGGCTGGAAAGCACAGTGGACTGGTATCTGCCGGTGGTGGAACGACAGAACGGAATCGTCATACACTACAGCAAGACGGGCACGCCATTCCCAGTTGAAAGCCGTATCGGCATCCATGTTTATCGCGTACTGCAGGAGGCGCTCAACAACGCCACGCGCCACTCCGGCACAAAGGAATTATGGGTGAGGCTGCGGTTTCGGGAGCAGTCGCTGGAGTTGGATGTCGAGGACCATGGCAGCGGTTTTCAGAACAACGGCAAGCGGGGCATCGGGCTGGTGGCGATGCGCGAGCGGGCCGAGTTATTGAACGGGAAGCTCGAATTTTTGCATCCGCACGGCGGTGGAACGCTGGTGCGGCTCTCGGTCCCGAAAGAAGCCGCCGAAGTTGGCGCATAGGAGCTCATGACAGAAAAGATTTCAGTGCTGCTGGTGGACGATCATGCGCTGGTGCGCCGCGGATTTCGACGCATGCTCGAAGACGAGGAAGACATCGTCGTCAAGGGCGAGGCCAGCGACGGTGAAGAAGCGGTGCGGCTGGCACATCAACTGCAGCCCAAGGTGATCGTGATGGACTGCGCCCTGCCCGGAATCAGCGGACTGGTCGCGACACGGCAAATCCTCGAGCGCAACCCGAAGGCCGTAGTGCTGATGCTGAGCATGCACTCGGAAGACACCTGGGTGCGGCAGGCGCTGGAGGCCGGAGCGCGCGGCTACATGCTGAAGAATGCGGTCGATATGGAGTTAGTGACGGCCATTCGCCGGGTGGCAGCAGGGGAAGAAGTGCTGGATCCTCAGATCGCGCGCCGGGCAACACTCAAGGGAGAGCGCGAGACGGGCCTTACGGTGCGGGAGTTGGAAATTCTTCAGCTCATCGTCGGCGGATTATCAAACAAGGAGATTGCAACCCATCTAAATCTGAGCGCGAATACGGTGGCCGTCCACCGCGCCAACATCATGGATGCACTGGGAATTCACAAGACCGCCGAACTGGTGGTGTACGCCATCCGCAATGGGCTGGTGAATATTCCGTAGCACACTCAGCTAAACAACTTATTATCATTTAGTTACGAGCCTACACAATTGTGCCTGGATCGCCCTCTAAAATGCGTCGAGCCGTTAGTACATTTGGGCTATTGCACCACTCGGCGCATTACGCCTATCGTGATCTTGTGAGGTTGAACCAACCCTTCATAAGCCTCGCACTCCTCTGGAGCAAGTTTCGAGTCCCTGTGGCCCCACCCCATGACAGACTCGCAATTTGCTCCAATTTTTTTCTCCGCGTACTTCGCTGCCTAATGATCTCGACCGCGTCCTGCGAGCACATTTGCGACAACGGATGGGGCAACGCTCACCGTGTACCGCGGATAACCATTTAGTACAGAGGATCGACCGTCGTGAACTATAATTCGTGACGCTGGGGCGCGGTGCGCTTCGGCCTCATCTATGCGAACTCATCTGCTGCTTGCCGTTCTCGCGCTGGCGACAATTTGTAACGGTCAGACCAATCTTCAGCGGCCGCCGATCACCGGCATCTCTCACGTCGCGTTCTACAGCAGCAATCTAACGGCAGCGAAACAGTTCTATGCCGGACTGCTGGGCCTGTCTGTGGAACCGACGCGGCCCAACGTGTATCACGTCGGGGTGCAATCGGTAGAGTTGGAACCGCTTCCCGCCAATCACGGGCACGACTTGATTTCTCACGTCGCCTTCGCCACTGCCGATGCGGAAGGCGTGCGCAAGTATCTCGCGAGTCATGGTGCGACGGTGCCTGACCACGTGAACACCGGTGGCGACGGCACCCTGTGGTTTGCGATGAAAGATCCGGAGGGCAATCCCATCGAGTTCGTGCAAACTCGTCCTGGACTTAGCGCCCGGACGCCTGAGGTCCCGGTCTCGAAGGTCATGATTCATGCGGGTTTCGTGGTGCATGACCGCGCCACCGAGGACAAATTCTACAAAGATCTGCTGGGCTTCCACCTTTATTGGCAAGGCGGCATGAAAGATGACGAAACCGATTGGGTGGACATGCAGGTTCCGGACGGCACGCAGTGGCTGGAGTACATGCTGGTGCGGGGAACGGAGCAGCCGTCTCCCAGAACGCTGGGGATTTTGAATCACATTGCGCTCGGTGTTCCGGAGATGAGCGAGGCCGCTCGTTTGCTCAAGACGCGTGGCTGGAAGCCGTCGGACAACGAGAAGCAGCAGATCGGCAAAGATGGAAAGTGGCAATTGAATCTATACGACCCCGATGGCACGCGAGTGGAGTTAATGGAATTCACTCCTGTGCAGACACCGTGCTGTGCTCCTTATACCGGCCAGCACCCGCATTGAGTTGCCGTTAGCAGACTGATTTGGAAGAGGGAGACAATGATAACGAGACGCAATTTTCTGGAACTATCTGCCGCTGGACTGGGCGCGCTGGCGCTTTCGGACCTGGCTTTCGCCGCCATCAAGCCGTTTCCCATCGGTGTGCAGCTGTACACCGTACGCGAACAAGCGGAAAAAGACCTGAATGCTGTCCTGGCCCAGATCAGCATGATTGGTTACAAGGAAGTCGAAACCTACTGGAACGTGTATTCACATCCGGCGAAGAAGCTGCGGAGCATGATCGTTGACAATGGCGTGTCGGTGCCGAGCGGCCACTTCGATTACGACGGCCTCGAAAGCAAGCTGGATTACGCCAAGGAATTGGGCGTGCAATACGTGGTCTGTCCCATGCTTCCCAAAGACATGTGGACCTCCGCTGACGGCTTCAAGAAAGCCGCCGCCCAGTTCAACAAGTGGGGAGAGCAGGTGCAGAAGATGGGCATGCAGTTCGGCTTCCACAATCACAATTACGAATTCCAGAAGTTCGGCAACACCACCGGCTTTGACATCCTGACCCAGAACACCGATGCGAAGCTGGTGTGCCTCGAAATGGATTGCTACTGGATCACGCAGGCGGGACAGGACCCGGTGGCGATGTTGAAGAAGTTCGGCAGCCGAATCCAGTTGCTCCACCTGAAGGACCGCCAGGCTGGCTTCCCGACCACGCAGATGTTGGGTCCCGACGCCGAGCACATGACCGAGGTCGGCAGCGGCACCATCAATTGGAAGTCTGTGATTGAGACCGGGCAGCAGACTGGCGTGAAGCACTTTTTCGTCGAACGCGACAACGGGAGCACACCGCCCTTTGAGAGCCTGCGCATCAGCTACAACTACCTGAGCAAGCTGATGGCGTAATGGAGTGGAAACTTTCGCTCGCGCCGCCTGGTGCGTTTCCACGGCGCGGGCAATTCCTTGTATCCGGGCAGGCTCCTCGTTATGCTGCGAAGAGGTTCGAACTTAGTCGCTGTCTTATGCTTGTTACTTCTGCCACGCCTTTCGCCGGCGGCGGATGGTAAGCCAACTCTTCTGGTCAATTCTGACCATCGGACGTCCATAAGTCTCGATGGTGACTGGCACGTGGTCGTCGATCCATACGACAACGGATATGTCGACTTCCGCATGCAGGCACGTCCCGACGGCTACTTTCTTAACGAGAAGCCGGGTACCAGTAACAAACTCGTGGAGTACGACTTCGCGAAGTCGCCGTCGTTGAAGGTCCCCGGCGACTGGAACTCGCAACGCGATACGCTGTTTCTCTACGAAGGCACGGTCTGGTACGAGAAGGACTTCCAGTATCAGCGCCAGCCCAGTACCCGGATTTTTCTTCACGTCGGTGCCGCCAACTATCTGGCTAGCGCGTTCGTGAATGGCAAGAAAGCCTGCGATCACGAAGGAGGATTCACGCCTTTCGACTGCGAGGTCACCAGCCTGCTTCACGATGGCGGCAACTTTGTGGTGATCCATGTCAACGACCAGCGCATCCGCGACGGCGTGCCTACGCTGAACACCGACTGGTGGAACTACGGCGGGTTAACGCGTGACGTATCGCTCATAGAGACGCCGGAATCGTTCGTCGATGACTATTCGCTGCAATTGCAAAAAACGCCTGACTCCACGATTACCGGCTGGGTGCACGTGGTAGGCGCCAACACCGGAACACAGGTCACGGTAACGATTCCGGAGATGAATTTAACGCAGGCTGCTTCCATTGATCCGCAGGGGCGTGCCGCGTTTTCACTCAAGGCAACAAATCTGCAGCGATGGTCGCCCGAGACGCCGAAACTGTACGCCATAGAAATCAGTGCCAGTAACGATCACCTCAAGGATTCGATCGGGTTCAGGACCATCGAAGTGCAGGGCGACAACATCTTGCTTAATGGTAAGCCCGTTTTTCTGCGTGGTGTCTCCATTCACGCGGAAGCGCCGTATCGTTCGGGCCGCGCCTGGAGCGAGCAGGATGCCGAAACGCTGCTCGGATGGGCAAAGGAGTTGGGAGCCAACTTCGTGCGCCTGGCACACTATCCACACGATGAGCGCATGACGCGCTTGGCCGATCGCATGGGCATCATGGTGTGGTCGGAGGTTCCCGTTTACTGGATGATTGAGTGGGATAACCCTGCGACGCTGGCCAACGCCACCAACCAATTGCAGGAGATGATCCGGCGCGATCGCAACAAGGCGTCGGTCGTCCTGTGGTCGGTGGCCAACGAAACGCCGAATACTCCGGTGCGGCTTGCGTTCTTGAAGAGCCTCATCGCGACCGTTCACACCGAAGATCCCAGTCGCCTGGTAACAGCGGCGCTGCTGGTGACGACCTCACCGAAGTCGCCCGAGGGCATTCAGACCAAGGTAATCGATGATCCCTTGGGCGAATATTTGGATGTTCTGGGTTGCAACGAGTACATCGGCTGGTATGAAGGAACGCCAGATCTTGCGCAGCGAACGCGGTGGGTGTCGAAATACAATAAGCCGCTGATCATGAGCGAATTTGGCGGCGATGCCAAGTTCGGTTTGCACGGCGCGCCTGATCAACGCTGGACGGAAGAGTATCAAGAGAATATCTACCGTCAGCAGATCGCGATGCTTAAGCAAATTCCGTTTCTGCGTGGCATCAGTCCATGGATCCTGATGGATTTCCGTTCACCGCGGCGCACGTTACCGGAGATACAGGACTTCTACAACCGCAAAGGTCTGGTGTCGAACGAAGGCCAGAAGAAGAAAGCCTTCTTCATTCTAGAGGAGTATTACAAAAGTCTGGCAGCACAACCGAATTAGCGACTACTTCTTCGCGGCTTCGACCCCTGGCACGACAAGTGGCACGTCCACAGTGCCAATCTGCTGCGAACTCCGGTCCATAATGCCTAAACGCAGGTTGTAGGCACCCGGCGGCAGGCTGATCTCCTGCTGCGCTGGAATGCCGTTGTTCATCACGGTCTCGTAGGCCGCTGCCTTGATGGTTCCGTCGAGCGTGTCGGACGCATGGCCCACTTCCTTACCATCTCTGTCATAGGCGATGGCAATGCAATCCAGCACCAGGTGCTTGCGCTGGTCGGGCGCATCCGTAAAAGTTACGCCATTGGGATTGACGACGTACTGGATGCGAACGTTCTTGTGGGTGGCATCCGGAGGCAGCACGGACGCAGTCATAAACAGCATGGTCGATTGGGGCATTCCAGGCTGTAGAGCGCCACGTAAAGCCGCCGCTCCGACCGCTGACGTTCCGGATTTCGAGGGCGATGAGTAATAGCCGCGCCGATAAGCTAGCTTCACGTCGGGCTGGGCTACCTTGACCTCAATGCGGTGGAAGACCGTTTGGGGATCCACCTTATCAGGAGTGTAAGCCAGCGTGTAGTAGGTTGAGCCGTCTTCCATGCTGCGCTGCATTGCCCGCTTCAGATCATTTGTGCCCAGAAATGCCTCGCCTCCAGTCTGTTCAGCTACTCCCTTCATGGTGTAACGCTCATCGCTGTATCTGGAGGTTTGGGACGCGATCAAATCCCCATAGTTAGCCGAGTTTGGGGATGAGGTGTAAAGTCCCGCTTCCGTGGCGCTAGTCGAGATGTCGACGCCGCGCCCCTGCAATCCGCGCACGTCAACGGGATATACGGCGATGCGGGACTTAGCCAATAGGGATCCCGCCGCTGCCAGTTCATTCTTGAAACTGGTGGCGTTGCGCCACGGCTGCGAAACCGACTTCGGATCAGCCTCGATCTGTATCGGAAAACTTGTCGAAAGCCAGATCAAATTCTTGCGTCCGGGATAGCCAGATACTGCCCGAGCCAAAGACTCAAACGCAGCCAACGTGAAATTGGCCCGGTCCGCGATCTGAAAACTTTCGAGATCCTGAAACTGCCGCTGCTTGACCTGAGTCATCTCCGTCATGAACGGCGTATCTTGAGACGTCGACGGTGCGCTTTCCGTCAATTCAGAGTTGGCGTAAGCGATCTGGCCTTCCGCATGCTGCCGTTCCGCCTCGGTGGTCAGCACATGCGAACGGCTGGGCTTCAGGTTCTCGGCCGACTTCAGCAGCTTTTCAGGATCATCGGTAAATCCCTGCACCATAGTCAGCCGGCTGGTCAGCAGATAGAGCGCGATGGGTTTTCCCTTGGGCGCGAGTCGCAGCAGCTCGATCAATTGTTTCCGCGAATACTCCTGGTCGGCCGTCGGAGTGTTCAATAGGTCAAACAGCACAATGGTCCAACTGTCCGCGGTGGCTGCCGAAGGATGGTTCGAATAGGTATTCGGCGGCAGCTTTGGCGTATTGACGGCGGCAGTCGAGCCAGGTCCGCCCGTCGAACCTGTGTGCGGCTCGAATACGCGAACCTGTTGCGGCTTGCCGTCCTGCATGACGGTGAAGTCGCTCTGTTTCAAGCCCGGAATCGGACGGCCCTGCTTATCGGTGACGACGACGTCCACCTGCACCAGGCGCGTGGTGCTACGGAACACCGGGTTGGTCGGGGCACCCTCGGCAACAGGCGGGGCCTGCTGCAATCGCGATTCAGGGACAGGGGTCGACGGACCGGCGGCGTTGGCCGCCAATGTTGCGTCTTTGGAGGATGACTCTGCAGGTGGCACGGCAGCCGTGGATAGTGATGTCCCGGCTGTCGAACCGCCATCCTTTGGGGCAGGCGCTTGCGCAGTCTGGGTCGCCAGTGCCTTCGACCAGGCCAGGGAATAAACCTTGTCCAGGTACAGCACATAGACACACAGCAAATTGTAGGTGTCGGCGTACACCTTGGGATCAAGCGCGGTCCGCATGAGACGCACTTGCTCCACCTTCCCCGGCGGCGTAATCGCGGCATAAGCGACCGAGTGGATCACGATGGCAGGAATGTTCGCTTCTTGGAACGCTCGCGCCTCGGTGGCGGGAATGTCGTTGATCTGTTTCGGGTCGTCTTGTGATTTGAGACTATGTGCCGCAATCGGCAGGACTTTGCTCAAGGTTGTGGGATCATGCGCGATCTCCTTGAGTACCGGGCTTTTTCCCACCGTCGCCATGCGCGAAGTATCGGGTCCGGGGAAGGCGTAGGCTGCTGGCGTCCGGCCTACCTTGTCGATCTGGATCATTCCCCTGATCTGGGCACGTTGATCGCTGGTTAGTTGCTTCAGGTACCAATTGGCACCGGCGAATCCCTTGTCATGTCCAGCGAACGCAGCGAATACCAACGTCTGACGATGAGGTGCTGAGTTCAGCGATTCGGCCAATAACGGGAGCATGACCGGTCCGCCCCAGTCCACCAGTGCCTCTTCGCCACGGGCCTTCGAGTCCAGTCGGGTCGCAATCACGATCGCTCCCGGTTCGGGGCCGGGCAACGTGCAAATGATGTTGGGAAGGTCCTCGTCGGGTACCGACTGTTCCTGAATCTGGTCGCCGGTACATCCCGCAGTCTTAAACTGCGCACGCATTGCATTGATTCGGTCTGTATCGGTGGTCGGAACGGTTTGTAACCTTTTCTCGATGACGGGCCGTTCGATACGCACATAAACGAGATTGTCAGCGAAGCAGGTGACGCCAAGAATTAGCAGAAAAAGAAACTTGAAGGCGCGATGCAAGATGTACCTCTTGGGCAGAATGGCGAGAGCAACCCATATAGGCTAACACCAAGTAGGGCATGAAGTTGTCTCGGGCGGAGCGGTGGCAGCGGTGCCGATTCTCTACCCAGATTCATGGCGCAGATGGGTAACGCCAGATCAGCGACCGGCAGAAGACACACTCTGCGGCGGATAAGCGATCGAGGATGAACCGAGAATCAGACCTGAACTGCGATTTTGCACCAGCACGACGACGCGCAAGCTCGCCTTCTTCCAGTCGGACTTGGCCGGTAGATTCACCGTAGCTTCGAACTTGCCGTTGGAGGTGCTTCCCAGCGAACGCAGGCTCCTGACGACTGCGCTGTGTTTGAGCACGCGCCCGCCGTTTTCGCCTCCACGCACGTTCGTCGTCAAGTCGTCCTCGGTGATGGCGAGAAGCACTCCCTGACGCCCAGGGGTGGGGTCTTGAATCGTGACCTGCAACTTTTCCGGTGATAGTAAGCGTAGCGAGACCGCCGCGGGTTTCGGATCATTCGATGCTTCGGCGATCATGCGCCGCACCGCAGCGACATTGTTGCCAACGCCCTGCAGATGCCCGTCGATCACGATCTGCGGCGTGTACGCGGTCGCCAGGTGGAGTTGTTGCACGTAGTCGTTCTGGCGCTGCGTGAAAACACTAGATGAAAAACGGTCGGTCCAGCTCTGAGAATTCCAATACTCGACGTGCTCGCCCAATAGAATAAGTTCTGCATTTCCTGCCATGCGCTGGCGACTCAGTTCGGTGAGCAAGGCATCGGCAGGCGGGCAACTGGAGCAACCTTCCGAAGTGAAGAGTTCGACCACGACAGGTTGCTGCGCCGAAACCTGCAATGGGCTGATCGCCAGCCATTGCAAGACGAGCACGATGCCGACGGCCGTTTTCTGGAACATGTTGAATAAGATGCTCGAGCCGTGATTTGGATACGGAGCTTCTGGAAAGTTCCCTTAATGCGGCCGAAACTGAATTGCGGGTTTAGGAGTTCGCGTGTCTGGGGGCATGACTTCCAGCAAGTGGCCAGGAATGAGCCAAACCGGCGGAAGAGCCTTTCGATTGCATATTCTGCTCAACCAGCGATAATGAAAGTAGATCAGCAATAATCGAGAGGCTGAATGGTTTTGTGGTTGGTTCGGTATGCGTTGCTGGGCATCTCTGCCATCCCCTTTATTTACTACAGCATCGCACTTTTCAGTGCGTGGCGTTTCTTTCGCCAATCGAGGAAGAGACTGTTCGCGGGTAACGGATTCACACCTCCGGTCAGTATTCTGAAGCCGGTGCGCGGACTCGATCCTGACGCCTACGAAAACTTCGCCAGCTTCTGCCGGCAGGACTATCCGGAATACGAAATCGTATTTTGCGTCGGTGACCGCTCCGACCCGGTACTGCCGGTCATCGAAAAGGTGATTGCCGACTTTCCCCACCAACCAATCCGTGTTCTCTTCGGATCGGGCCGCGAAGCAACGAACGATAAAGTGGCGAAATTGGCGCGTCTGTCTCAAGAGGCAAAGTACGAAATTCTGGTCATCAATGACAGTGATGTGCGCGCCGAACCCGACTATTTGCGAATGGTCGTAGCGCCGCTGGCAGATCCGACTGTCGGCGCCGTGACTTGCTTCTACGTATCAACCGATGAAAAGACTTTGGTGCAGAAGTTGCAAACGGTTGGCATGTATTCCGACTTCTATCCCGGCATTGTTGTGGCCTGGCAGTTGGATGGCGTGAAGTTCGCGCTGGGGCCCACCATCGCCACATCGCGAACGCGACTGGCCGGATTCGGCGGCTACGAGAAAATCGAGAACCGTCCGGCAGACGACCTTCTGGTTGGAAGGTTGATAGCTGAACAAGGGTTCGAAGTGAAGTTGATTCCGTACTCCGTGCTGACGGTGGCCGACTTCCAATCGCTTCGTGACTTGTTTCTCAAGCGCCTGCGATGGATTGTAGTCATGCGCCACATGCGGCCATGGGGACATTTCGGGCTGATTTTCACGCTGGGGCTGCCGTGGTCGCTGGCCGCGATCGCAATCTCCCCGACGGCAGGAGTGGCGACAATTTTCGTGGCCGCCTATCTCGGCCTGCGAATTGTTATGACGCTGCAGATCGCATCCTGGGGACTCAAGCAACCAGTGCCATGGATGGGTTTGGTCCTGATTCCGCTATGGGATGCGATGGCCTTCGCTATCTGGCTGGTCAGCTTCACCCGCAGCACAATTCGCTGGCGCGATCGCGACTACTACATACGGGACGGGGAACTCGTCCCCGTGTCAGGAAGCTAAACCGCAGTAGCGCCCGCAAAACCAGCGCTAAACCAGACTCTTGTCCAGCACCGTGTGAGGCAGGGGCTTGTGCGTCTGCCGATCATTCCGCGCGTTCCGCCAATTCACTGTCGGCAGGAATTGCGATGGATCAATGCGCTCCCTGTACTTTATGGCGATGTTGATCAGCGAGTCCAGCAGCGTATTGGACAAAAGATGCGGCTGCAACCCGAGTTTCAACAAGCTTGAGTGTTTTGCGTTGTAGTAGTGAGTTTCAGCTTCGACGCGGGGATCGGGCAAATGCTCAATCTCAACTTTCAGCCCCAGTTCCTTCCCGCTCTCCTTTACCATCTCCGCCAACTCCAGCACGTTGAATTGTTCGGTGAACTGATTGAACACGCGAAATTCGCCGGGCTTGGCAGGATTAAGACAGGCGATCTCGATGCAACGAACGGTATCGCGAATGTCGAGAAAGCCGCGCGTCTGACCACCCTTCCCGTAAACCGTCAGAGGATATCCCAGGGCAGCCTGAGCGCAGAAGCGGTTCAACACCGTCCCGAAAACTTCGTCGTAATCGAAACGATTGACCAGGGCGTCATCCACCGCAACCTCATCGCTCATCGTTCCGTACACCACTCCCTGGTTGAGATCGGTAGCGCGAAGGCCCCAGGCCCGGCAGGTAAATGCGATGTTGTGGCTGTCGTGCACTTTGGAAAGGTGGTAGAACGAACCAGCCTGCTTGGGGAAGGGAAGCACATCCTTGCGACCGTTGTGCTCAATGGTGATGTAGCCTTCCTCGATGTCGATATTGGGAGTTCCGTACTCACCCATGGTGCCGAGCTTTACCAGGTGACAGTCGGGAACAAATTCGCGAATTGCGTAGAGGATATTCAGTGTCCCGACGACGTTGTTGGTTTGGGTAAACACCGCGTGCTTGCGGTCGATCATCGAATAAGGGGCGGAACGCTGCTCTGCGAAATGGACGATCGCATCCGGCTCAAACGCAGTGACCATTGAGGAAAGGAAATCGTAATCGGTGACATCGCCCACGTAAGACTCTATGGTGTTCCCCGTGAGCTGCTGCCAGATCGCCAGGCGCTCGGCCAAAGGGCGAATTGGGGTTAGCGACTGCGCTCCCAGTTCATAATCCCATTGCCGACGCGAAAAGTTGTCGATGACCGCTACGGAATGTCCCTTGCGGGAAAGGTAGAGAGCGGTCGCCCAACCACAGAAACCGTCGCCTCCTAGAACGGCGATCTTCATAATTATCCTTCTCCTCGGAATATTACCGAACCAGGCTGTTCGGAAAGCAGATCAGTACTATTTAGAGTGCCTGATGTCCCATGTAAGTTGCAAGAAACGCCAACCGAACCCCACTTTTCAGGCTTGAATGGCGAAAAATCACGGTTGGGCTTTGCCCTCGCCGATCAAATGATTGGCCAGAAGAACCTTGCCGCCGCTCGCTGTTACGGTGTGCAGGTTCTCGGATCCAACTAGGCCCTGCAGACGAGCCACCGCCGAATCCCGGACAACTAGGTACTTCACGTCCGGCTGGGCCCAAAGTTCCCGAAACTTGGCATCGTCAATAAAAACATCGGGCGCCCCCGGCGCGTAGGAGCCGTATAAGAGGTTGTTGAACCGCCCATTTAGGAGCAGCGCCGACCGGTTGGTGTAGAAGAACACCGACGAAAACCAGTAATAGTGGTGGTCGACGATCAATGTTCCCCGAGGGGATTGGTTTAGAACCTCCGCGATGGGTCGCGAGGACAGGAAGGGATCGAAGGCAACCATGGCCAGGCGTGCGGCGTGAAAGAACAATACCATCATCAATGCTGCGGCGATCAAGGCGCGCTGGCTTCGCACCCAAAGCGTGCCCAGCATCCCGATGCCGAAGGCAATTGCGGCCACCGCGAGCGGGAGACGAAGGTACGCAAATGATTGCAGTGTAAGGTCTTCCATGTGGCCTAGTGACAGTGTGTAGGCCCCCGGATGCGAACTAAGCGCTGAAGAAATGTCTCCCGGTACCGGTACATTGCGAACCGCGACCAGGATGGCGATAGCAGCGGCAGCGGCGCACCCCGTAATGATGGTCAGGGTACGGGTGCCACGCGTGATCCATGCACCTCCCGCCGCGACCGCCGAACCCAGCAGCAATGCCATGGCGGGATAACATGGCATCGAGTAGTACTCTTGCGTGGTCGAGAAGGTGAAGAAAACCAGCACAAAGCCGATCCAGCACAGGGCCAGCAGCCTCGTCTCGCCCGCACGGTCCTCGGGCTTGTACGACAGCCTGGCCACCGCCGGAAAATAAACGCTCCACGGAAACAGCCACGCCAGGTGGAACAGCCAAAAGTAGATTCGCGGCACAGTGTTATAGTCGCGGGGATAGCGCAAATTCAGGAAGCGCAGCAACTGCTCGTTGATCACGAAGAACCAGAGAAAGCCGTGGTACTCGCCGGGCACACTGTGCATCGTGAAGTCGAAATAAGGCGGATTGCGTAGGGTTGCCAGAACGTGCCACGGAGCCGCGATCAACATGATGATCGCCGCGCCCGTAAACGGGTGGAGGCGCTTCCAAGTCCGCAGCGGAAAAAGCTGCCGCGTGATGGCGAGGTAAATTATGCCGGCGGCCACTGGGAAGACCACACCAATCAGGCTCTTCAGCAGCAACCCGACGCCGAGGCTGGCGGCCAGCGTGTACGCCCACAAGCGCGGATGAGGTTCATCTTCGTCAAGCACGCGTAGCAAGGCCCACATGGCAAGGGCAATTGTCTGCGTAATCATGACGTCGGGAATGAGCACGCGCGTGAACAGCCATAACCCGATGCAAGTTGACATGCAAACGCCAGCATAGAATCCGGCGCGCTTGCCAAATGCCCATACTCCAAAGGCCGCAGTCAGCCAGCACAGGCTGATCGCGGAAAGCGCCATCGGAATGCGTGCAGCCCAGTCATGCACCCCGAAAATCTTGTAGGAGATGGCGATTAGCCAATAAATGAGAGGCGCCTTTTCAAGATAGATCACGCCATCGAGGCGGGCTGTGACCCAGTCGCCCGAGGTCAGCATGTTGCGAGCGATCTGCGCCTGCACCGCGTCAACATCATCCTGTAGCGAGGGCGGCGAGATGATGGTACCGAGATATACCGCAGCGGCGAACAGAATGACAATGAGGTAGACATCCCAAGTTCGGCTGAGGAAACCGTCGTAGAAAGCTGCTATCCGCGTGTTTACAACAGGTCGGCTGTCGTTGGCGTTGCTTAATCTGTCGCGGCGAATCTGATCTGCAGAAGGCATCGTAGGATGTCGACCGTTGCGCCAGTCGTGCGCTAACCAAAAGCGCTGCTCGTGCTCAACTGGACGACATCAATGATACAGGCGCGCATCCATCCGGGGACATCGCGTGTTATAGCATGGTTGCATGACCCTTTGTCATTCGCGCCGGCTTGTGAGTTCGAGAGCCTGATGGAATCTCACAAGCATCTGCAATTCAAGACGTTTGTCATGATCCTGATCATGATTATTGCCGGTCCGCTGGGTAACGTCCTGCTGGGTAAAGGCATGCAAAGTGTGGGCACAACGGCAATTGTCTCGGCCTCCGACTTGCTGCATGTTGTCGGGCGAGTGTTCGCCACTGGGGCGATCTGGTTGGGTGTGGCCTCGCTGCTGACATTCTTCATCGCCAACATTCTGGTGTTGTCGTGGGCGGACTATAGCTTCGTGCAACCCGCTTCATCGTTGGCCTACGGCGTGGTTGCCCTGCTGTCAGTTTTCGTTCTAGGAGAAGGCGTGTCGCCGCTGCGATGGACGGGAATCGGCATCATATCGCTGGGCGTCTTTATCGTGGGCCGAACCAATCCGCGCACCACGGAGCATCGCTAGCCGTGTACAAATTCATCTACTTTTTTATGATTGTGGTCGCGGGTACGGCGGGTGAGCTTTGCGTCTCGCGGGCGATGAAGGAAACCGGCGAAGTCAAAGACTTCCGCCCAGCAGCGGTGGTGAAGGTCGTTCTGCGCGCGTTGCGCGTGAAGTGGATGGGGATTGGCGTTGGAATGATGACGCTGGCGTTCTTCTCATTGCTCGCGGTCCTGTCCATCGAGAAAGTGAGCTTTGTGGTTCCCGTAACAGCGCTGAGCTATGTAGCCGGCGCCCTAGGTGGGATGTTCTTTCTCGGTGAACGAATTAGTTTGCGTCGATGGACGGGAATCGTGCTGGTTTGTATCGGCGTCACCTTGGTATTTTTGGGAAAGGGGTAAGAGCCGATGTCGCACGTGGGGACAGAACCCACGCCCCTGAATATTGCGGGCCTAACGCGAAACATGGCCTTCGGCGAGTTCCTCGCGCAGGCATTTGCCGCGTTTCGCGCCGACAAGGTGCGCGCCACCATGACGGCGTTGGGCATGGTGATCGGAACCAGCTCCCTGATCCTTGTGGTGACGATCGCGTTATCGGGGAAGCAATACGTGCTCGCCCAGATCGAAAACATCGGCACCAACCTGGTGTGGGCGGAGTACGAAGGCCTGGTCAATGCGGGCGCTAACGCGTCGGTCCGCGATTATCTAACCTACGACGACATGGTCGCCGCCGAGCAACAGGTACCCGAGATCAAGGCGGCCACGCCGGTGCTCAATCTTCATGAGCGGATCGCGGCGGGCGGCGATAAGGAACTCGACATCCTGGTCCTCGGGGTCGAACCCAGCTACAAAGATGTCCGGCGGATGCGGGTGGTGACGGGGAGATTCTTCGACGAACAGGACACCGAGCTTTTCAACAAGGTTTGCCTGATCACCCAGAAGTTTGCTGAAGTCCACTACGGCGGGAACGAGCTGGCGCTGGGGCAGCATCTCAAAATCGTGGGCGTGCCGTTCGTGATCATCGGCACCTTCCGCGAGAGCATGGAGACATTTGGCCGGTCGGAGATTCAGGACGATACCATCCTGATTCCGTACACCGTGGCGCGGCGTCTCGCGGGTACTCAGTCAATCAACCAAATCTACTTCACGATGTTTACCAGCGATAGCGTTCCCGCGGGCACACAGGAAATTCTGCGGGTCATCAAATCGCGGCACCGCCCGGAATCGGAGTATAAGGTCGAGAACCTTACCGATGTGCTCCAGGTCGCAGAAAAAACTGCCAATGCGTTTACCATGATCCTCCTGCTGTTTGCTGTAGTCACACTGATCGTTGGCGGCGTGGGAATCATGAACATCATGCTGGCCACCGTCAGCGCACGCATCCGCGAGATCGGCATCCGCAAAGCCGTGGGAGCCACCCGGATCGAAATCGAACTGCAGTTCCTCACCGAGGCGGTACTGATCTCGCTGGTCGGTGGACTCATTGGCACCATGCTGGGCCTGTCGATCCCGTTATCGCTCCGGCTGTTCACCGACATCTACATGCCTATCCCTTTTCTCGCCGCGCTAATCGCCATCGTCGTCTCGTGTTCAGTGGGAATCGGCTTTGGAGTGCTTCCGGCTAAATTGGCTGCCAGACTTGACCCCATCGAATCGTTGAGACATGAATAGCGCCGCAATAGCTCACTGTCCCGCGGATCGGGCTCGACTACCGTTTTACCGGCACTGGCGCGATCTTCGACTTGGCAGTTCCATTACCGTTGGACCCACCGTTGCCATTGGAGGAGGGAAAGATGAAATTCTCAATTTCATCAATCCGCCGGTCGGCGTCGTGGTACCCGATGTCAATCAGCGCGCGGGTATATTTCGGAGTAAAGAGCAGGTAGCTCATCAGGTCGGAGCATGACGACGTATCTCTTCCCAGGCCATTCACAAAGTACTGGATCAGGTAAGGCATATCTTTCTGGTGCTGGCGCGCCAACTCCGACAGGTCAACCGAAGGCGTAATCAGGAAGGTCTCGAGCGGCCGCATCTTTTCACATCCCTCAATACCAGTCTGGCTGATGTGTCCCTCGCGCAGCAGCTTATTGAGGCGGTCAAGGTGCTCGATGTCCGTGGCAAGGTGGTCCAGGAACATCACGTTGAAGATGACTCCCATCACTTGCGCCAACGAAGGTTCACTGTCCGTCAGGGCTTCTTCCTGATGTTCGAGACTCTGGCCGCGGGCTCCGATCGCAAATACCCGTTCCGCACCCAGGCGAATGATCGGGCTAAGCGGCTGTTGCAGGCGCAAACAACCGTCCCCGAAAAATGCCGTACCTCGTGCGGTCTTTAACCGTACCGGCTGGAAAACCAGGGGAATTGCGGCTGACGCGCAAACGTGGTCGGTTGTGATCTTCGTAGCCAGCGTGACCCGCCGGCTCCGGTTCCACATGGGGTGCCCCTTCACTCCCTGGATGAAGAGGTAGCTCTTGCCGGAGTTGTAGTTGGTTGCGGAAATGGCCACCGCATAGAGATGTCCGCGCCGGATGTTCTGCTGGATTTGGTCACAGTCGAGATGCGCGTTGAGGAAATGCCGCAGTGGGGTCGCATCCAGGAACGACCGCGCGTTTCCCCCGCCAAGAACTGCTCCAAAGGAGAGATCCATGATCCAGGTAAACGAGTTGCGGGCCTGGGCTACTACATCGCAGCGAAAGATATCGTTGGGACGCAGTTCGGACCACAGCTTTGCAAGAACTTTTGTGGCAATGGCAAACTCGTCACAACCAACAGCTAGAGCACAACCGTTGACCGCTCCCGCGGAAGAGCCCCCGATGATCGGGAAGGGGTTGCCGTGCGCCTGGACGCTTTTTAGTTCACCGATGCGCTTGAGAACACCGGCCTGATAGGCGCCGCGAGCACCACCACCAGTCATTACGAGACCGAGAGTGTTGTCCATCACATTTCTCTCCCGAACATTGCCATTCGCCATCCCGGTTCCAAGGTCAAGAAGCTGTTGAAAACAAAATTGTGACCGCGAGCCATTATAGGGCAGCTTGTCCGATAGATAAACGATTGCGCTGCTGATTCCGTGTCGCAGATCACTGCAAAATGGTTGCCGTACCAACGATTTAGATTGCAGTGCTTGTGCCGGTGAGGCCGCGATTGCGTCTTTGTGCCGATTCGCGCTGTACTCTGAACTGCTTTAGCGCCTTCTGCGTTGTGTCCGCGCATGGTGTCATCTCGCGCTCGCGCCGTGGTAGGTGGCGAATCAAAGTCATAGGACGCTCGGCCGTGGTTGCAGCGGAACGTCCCATGTTATGCAACGGCCCATCTCGCTTCCCCATCGCGGGGTAAGAGGAATGGCCTGCCGTGAATTCCATACAGCTAGGCAGTCACTGGAATGACGCGCGGTTTCCGTCCCTTGGTTGCGTGTTTCACCTTACGCGCACGCTTGACCGGCGCTTTCTTCATTTCCGGCCGCTTGGTTACGGATTCGATCACGGCCTTCTCCGCCTCAACGAAACTCCGGAAGCCTTCGCGGGTGAGGTCCGGAATTTCCCGGTAGGGAACTGCCGGCATCATCTTGGCTGCGGTCCCGGCTGCCTTCAGGCTGACATGGATCTGCTGCGCGGCTACGTCCATCAACCTCTTCTGGGCATCGATGAAGGAATCTGCCGCTTCACGCGCCAGCTCCGTCAACTCGTGCTTCTTGGTCTTGCTCACTGGCATTTCCTTGCTGCCAGTTACCTTGGACGCTTCCTCGGCGATGACATGCAGGAACTTCTTCTGGGCCGCGACGAAATCTTCCAGTCCGGTGCGGGCGAGTTCGACCAAGGTGTCGCCCTCATACATCTCACCAGCCTTAATGGCGGCCAGCCGCCCGTGCACCTGCCTGCTGGCGCTCTTCAGGTAATTCAACTGCATCTCGACGAAGGTGTCGACGCTACGGCGAATGGTTTCGACCAGCGCATCGGTAACTGCGAATCCGCCGATCCGCTCTTTCAAGCCGGTCGCCAGGATTTCACTTTCCTTCTGCGCGAGCCCGAGAATCAGTTTCTGGCCTTCGATGAAGTTGGCCAATCCTTCTCCTGCGAACTCTTTGACAACCGCCACGGGGCGAAAATCAGGCGCGGTCAACTTCTCGTGCATCACATCGATCACCGTTCCGTTCTGGCGCACCGCCAGATCGACCAGGATACGCTGCGTCGCAAAGAAATTCTCCACTCCCTGCTGCACCCATCCCGACATTAAATTGATAAACGACGACTCCCGAACCTGGGGCTCGGACTTATAATTTTGTTTCATGAAATCCTCCTCGTTTGCTGCATTGCAGCATCCAACTAGAATGTAGTATTTCAATGTTGCAAAGTCAAGGCGGAAGGTAGAATATTGCGGTGCAGCAGAGAGAGATGAGTTGGCGAAGAAATCCGTTGCTGATGGGTTGAACGTCGGAAGCTGCAGACTCTGCGGCACTTGCACCAGTTAAGTATTCATGCAGTCTCGCATCGTTGCGGGTCCCGAAATGGGAACGCCGGCGCCGTCCCAGGCGTCACCAATGCAAGCCGCGCTTGCTTGATTCGGACGGATTAGTCTCATGGAAAATTCGACAACACATCTGCGCGCTCAATTCCATCAACAATCGCGCCGTGTCCTTGACATTCAAGTACCCACAGTTCACGATGCGAAAAGGTAAGGCACTGATGGCTCCAACGGTGAGGGTCGTGCAGCTGGCACCGGAAACACTGGAGGCGTTCCTGTCTTACACTCGCGAGGCCGAAGCAGCGATGGAAGCTACCTTGGATGGAAGCGCTCCTTTCTTGTGGTCGGACGAAAATCCTGATCGCGCCCGTCACGTCCGCAAAGGAGACATCCTGGCACAGCTCTGGTCGGGGCAATCGCCGGTGCGGGTTCCGAACGGCCTCATCCACGATTGGATCGGGGCCGCATTCATTCACAAGACGACCGTCGAAAAGGCACTGGCGAGTGTTCAGGACTACGACAATCACAAGAACATCTACAAGCCTGAGGTCATGGACTCACTGCTGATCAGCCATCACGGCAATAATTTCAACATCTTCTTGCGACTGCTGAAAAAGAAGGTCATCACCGTGGTGTTAGACACCGAGCACGAAGTGCATTATCAGCACGTGCGCGAGGGTCAGTGGTTCTGCCGTTCGTATACGACGAGCATCGCCGAGGTGGACGACGCTGGCACTCCCAGGGAGAAAGTGCATCCACCCGACACCGGATACGGGTTCTTGTGGCGTCTATATTCCTACTGGAAATTCATGGGCACCGGAGACGGGGTGATTGTGGAATGTCGCGCCATCTCGTTGTCGCGCGACGTCCCGCTCGGCTTGGGATGGATCATCGAACCAATTATCAAGAACCTTCCGCGGGAATCACTTGTTAATACCCTCAAAGCCACCCGACAAGCCCTGACCGCCTCCCCTTAATCGCCGGATACCGCCAATGCTTCCTGCCGAACCGCCACAGTTGCTGGCGGTTCCACGGCGGCGGGCGGGAAGGGAACCGCTCTCTTAGCAGCAGGCACCCGACGCTTCGGAGTTTCCGGTTTCGATGTTGGAATCAGCCTGACCTTTGGCCTCGCCGGCGGCGCAGCGGATGCCCCCCTGGACTTCGTATGTTTCGCAGCCTGCGGTGATGCAGCGACTTTCGCTTTCGTTACGGCGATTTTCGTCAGCAGCGGATTCCCAACTGCAGCCTCGCGCAATTCAGCAAAACTCACGCGCAGGAGATCCTCGAAGCGATCGATGTCGGGTACCGCGTGAACGTCTCCGCCGAATCCCACGTACGCGGTGCCGTTATAACTGAGGATGGCAACGTTGACTCCCATCTCGCCGCCGATCGGCACGTAGGGGTAAGCGCGTAGCATCTTATGTCCCAACAGATAGAGCGGCTGTTGTGGGCCGGGAACATTGGTACAAATCATGTTGCAGAGGCTGAGCGGTAACTGACTCAGTACAGGCGCCAAAATAGCCTGCAACGGAAGCGGAACCTTGGACACCAGGGTCCCAACCAGACCGACCAAATCCTGCAGACCGATACTCCTGAGAAAGACCATCCGCTCGCTGATTTTGGCAAGCAGCATTCGCGGATCGCGAACATCGAGTGGCACGTTGATCGGCAGGAAGGTGATCTTGTTTCCCAGTTCACTCACATCGCCATTGCCGCGGATGTTCACCGGAATCATGTATCTCAGTTTCCGTCCCCGCATCTTGGTGCCGTGCAATTCAGCGTAGCGGCGGACCGTCGCGGTCACCACCGTGAGCACCACATCGTTGACCGTGCCGCCGAAGTTGTCGCGAATCGCCTTGATGTCGGCCATCGGCATTTCGCCCCATGCGATCCTCTGCGGACCGTGGCAGACTAGGTGGTTAAAAGGCAGTCGATCCGAGGGGGAGGCCAGTTCCGGCACCAGATGCATCAGTTCTTCGCGTTGGCCGTTGGTGATGCCCCCGAGCAACTCCCGCGCAATCGTCAAAACTTCAGACTGGGCGGTGAGGGCGCCCTGCATGAATGACTGATAAGACTTGAGCATGCCATCGAGGAGCAATGCAACCGAATCGCTCGGGTGCGGCACTTCGTCCCGCTGTTTTGCCGACGGTACTTTTTCCGGAGTCGGAGACGCGTCCAGCAACACGTTCATGATCCCGACACCCGATATTCCATCGGCCAGGCAGTGATGGAGGCGGATGATAAGACCAGTCCGATTTCCCTTGAGCCCTCGCACCAAGGTGAGGTCCCACAAGGGCCGCTCCCGGCTGAGCGTCGAACTAACGATGCTCGCAGCCACTTCCTTTAGCTCGGCATCCGATCCCTCTTTGCACACCACCTGGCGCACGTGATTCCGGATATCGAAATTGGGATCGGGCTCCCAGGTCGGCAGGCCGAGGTGAAATTGGGGGAATACCGCACGATGCTTATAGCGAGGAATCAGATCAAGCTTCGACTCGACATACTTTGTGCAGGCTCGCAGCGAGAGCGCACCCTCAAGCTCACACGTGCAGGCAACATTGATCGGCTGACCCGCGCGTTCCAGATACAAGAAGAACGTGTCTCCCCACGACAACGAATTGCCCGGTCCTGCTGGTGACATAAGATCCCCCTCAAACGTCTGCCGGCACCCGGCGACTTATACGGCCGCTACGTCGGCACACGATATCGGCACTGAATACGCAGCAAGTCGCAGTGACTAGTGAGCCTGCGCACTCGTGCCCAAAACGAAGACACTACTACGATCCCACGATTTGTCCGTGACTTCTGTGAGAACGGTCACACTCCGAAGGTTCGTGGGCCCGGGGGCTTCAATAGCTCGGCCGTCGCTGCGCCGTCGCTGGTTGCTCAATTCGTCGCCAGGGACAGAAAAGCCGGAGCGCTGGCGCCCCGGCTCAATGCGAGAACTGACTTAGTGGACATGGAACCCCCGCTTTGTCATCAGCGAGGGTTCGCCGAGCAGGTGGCTCAGGCCGTGCGTTTCCCCCGACGCCAGCCGTAGCCGAGCAAGCTTGCGAGTCCGCTGCCCAGCAGGGTGAGGGTGCCGGGTTCGGGAGTTGCGATGGCACCGAACAGACCATGGTCCTCGATCTGATCAGGCCCGGGAATTCCCGCCGTGAAATACAGAGTGTTGGTACTTGTCCCTTGGGCACCATTCCCAAAGGCAAGGCCCCAGAGGCCTTGGTTGACAAGAGGCATGCCGTTAGAGCCATCCAACGTCCCCACCTGGACTCCAGTCGTGGGATCGAAAGCGTTAATGGTGCCGTCGCCGAAGTTTCCAACTAACAAGTCATTGCTGAACTTGCCAAAATTTCCCGATGCCAATGCCATGCCCCAGGGCGAGTTCAGCGCGCCCATCGAAACCAGTCGCTGGACGAAGGTGCCATCAGTGTTGAACACGGAGATGAACCCGCATCCGGGACAAGCGACGTCATCGTGCTTGGCGGCATTCTGCATCGCATAGGTCACATACAACTTGCCGCCGACAGCTTGAATTCCAAACGGAGCGAAGCCGGAGGGAATGCCGGGATCGGTGAAGTTACCGGTGAGAGTTACCTTAGTGAAGGTCGAGTCGAAAACAGAAACGTTCCCGTTGTGGAAGTCCGTAGCATAGAGATAGGAGTTGCCGCCGCTGGCGGCAAGCGCCAATCCCTTGTAGACTGCTCCTGTTCCCGACTGGTCGGCCCCCAATTCGGCAGTCGTCCCCAGGGCGCCTCTCCATCCTGCGATGGTTCCGTCCTCCGTGGCAAAAAGGAACCGATCGCCATTGAAGCCTGAGCCGCCATTGAAGACCTGTCCGGTGGGAGCACCTTGTCCACCACCCGGCGCAGGAATCGACACCACCAGTCCTTGCTTCACGCCTGCCCCGTTATAGATCGTGGCCAGGCCTTGACCGTTGTCCGAAATCCAAATAGGGCTGCTGGAAGAAAAAGCTATTCCCCACGGATTCACCAAGTCTGGGTCCATGAACCGGGCAACGCCGGGTAAGTCAGAAACGAGATTGACTTGTCCAAAGCTGTTAAAGTTGTTGGGTGCTGAGTAAAGCACCGTCGGGGTTGCAGCTACCATGAACACGGCCAGAGGTAGCATCCACAGGCGTAGGGCCCACTTCTTTACAGTCATTGCATGACCTCCTCACAATTGGTCGATCTCGATCGACCTCGCGAATGTAGCTGCTGACCCTCCGTGGCGTTGTCATGGCGCTGTAGATAAGTTGTCAACAAATTGTGACAGCGAAACCGGCGGGCAAATCGTTATTCAACAACCCAGTCGAGTTTCGGTCTCTCCGCGCTATACACGCGCATCGAATGTCACAGAATTGTGAACTCTCCGTTGACTGGCGGCATCAACTGGTATTACCTGTTGAATTACGAACGTTAACAACCACTTGGGGTAGAGGACAGATGGACAAGGTTCTCGCTATTGAAGACGATCCCGCCGTACAGCGTGCGCTGCGTCGGACCTTTGAGACCGCTGGGTACGACGTAACCATTGCGCCGGACGGCACTTCCGCCATGGATGTGTTTCGTGCGACCGCGCCACGCGTGGTGATTCTCGATCTGCGCCTGCCCGGCCGCTCAGGACAGGACATCTGCCGCGAGATCAAGCGCCTGGCGGCGACCGTTCCCATCCTTGTATTGAGCGCGGCCAGCGACGTGGTCGACAAGGTGCTGCTGCTGGAACTCGGCGCTGACGACTACGTGACCAAGCCTTTCAGTCCGCGAGAATTGCTGGCGAGAGTGCGCGCCGCCATCCGTCGCCTGAACCAGAATCCCGAGAAAAGCGACACCTTCAGTTTCGATGATGTGGAAGTGAATTTTTCCAAGATGGAGCTGTGGAAGGCAGGGAAATTAGTGCCGCTAACTCCGCAGGAGTTTAAGACACTGCGCTTCTTTCTGAACAATGAGGAACGGGTGGTTTCGCGCATGGAGCTGCTAAACGAGGTCTGGGGATACAATAGCTATCCCACCACCAGGACGGTTGACACGCATATCCTGCGCTTGCGGCAAAAGCTGGAGAAGGATCCCGGCGAGCCCGTCCATTTTCGCACCGTTCATGGCACCGGATACAAGTTTGTTCGATAAAGCTATCACTGCGAGTCGAGGAGAGCGTCCATCCGGCTTAGAACAAAATTCCTGATCGCCATGTTGCTGACCTCCGCCGGACTGACGGCGGTATCGCTCTTGATCGTGCAGCGGAGCGTCGAGAACCAGGTCCGGCGTAACTTGCGCGTCGATCTGGCCAACTCGGTGGAGACTTTTCGCCGCGTCCAGAAGGAGCGGGAGAACTCGCTCGCGCGTTCCGCAGAGCTGATGGCCGACCTTCCCGTGCTCAAGGCGCTGATGACATCGCGTCATCCCCCAACCATTCAGGATGCCTCGGCGGAGTTGTTCCGTCTCTCGGGCGGCGACCTGTTTGCGCTGGTTGACCAGTCCAATCAGATCGTGGGGTTCCACACTCATGCGCCGGGAATTACTCTCGATCAGGCCCAACAGTTGCGCGACCGTAAGGCAGCATCCGACGACTCGCAACAGTGGTGGTTCGCGGGCGGCCATCTCTATGAAGTATTTCTTGTGCCGATCTATTTCGGGCCCAAGTCCGACAACTCAATCCTGGGAACGGTGGCGATCGGGTACGAGATCAATGCGAATGTCGCCCGTGAAGTGGCGCGCGTTGCCGCCGGCCAAGTTGCGGTAGTGTGCTCCGGTACGGAAGTCGTGAGCACCGTCGACTCGGCCGACGTCGCGAAGCTGCAACAGGCGCTGGCGGAGCAAGATGCTTCCTCCCGGCCGATGGATGTGAAGTTGGGCAACGAGACCTTCGTTGTGGCCGCGCTCACACTCAACAACGGCGAGCCACCCGTCACCATGTTCGTCATGAAGTCTTATGACCAGGCGGCGCAGTTCCTCAGCCATCTTCGGCAACTTTTGCTGGGAGTCGGTCTGGGCGCGGTGTTGATCGGCAGCCTGCTGGTCTATGTCATCGCCAGCACGTTTACCCGTCCGCTCGAACGGTTGGTGGACGGCGTACGTGCGCTGGGCAAGGGAGACTACGCGTTTCCGCTCCAGGTCGGAAAAGATGGCGAAGTCGGCGAGGTGACCAAAGCGTTCACCGGTATGCGTGAAAGCCTGCAGCACGCGCAACAGCGCTTGCTCCACTCTGAGCGGCTGGCGACCATAGGCACCATGGCCAGTTCCATCTCGCACGATTTGCGGCATCCCCTGACAGCGGTGCTGGCCAATGCGGAGTTTCTCGCTGAGCCCGATTTGTCGCCACGCCAGCGGGAAGAACTTTATCTCGAGATCCGGGTAGCGGTGCTCCGTCTGACCGACCTCATCGACTCACTGCTGGAACTATCCCGTCCTGCGGAGTCGTTAAACCTGACGGAGATAGTCTTGGAACATTCGGTGAGCCGCGCGATCGAGTTGATTCATTCGCATCCTGAGTTTCACAAAGTTGCGCTCAGTATCACGTCCAGCGGAGTGCATTCAACGATGTGCGATCCGCGCAAGATGGAGCGGGTCTTGTATAACCTGCTGCTGAATTCGTGCCAGTCGGTACAGGCCAGGGGCGGGCATGTCTCGGTCTCGGTCGAAAACCACGACAACCATCTCGAAATTCGCGTCATGGATGACGGTCCAGGGCTTGATACGTCGATACGAGACAAGGTGTTCCAGCCATTCGTCAGTCACGGAAAAGAGAACGGCACTGGATTGGGACTCACGATTGCGCAAAAGATCGTGCAGGACCACTCCGGTCAATTGCAGGTCGAACGGTCAGCGCCGGGATGCACGGTGATGTGCATCATCCTGCCGCGTCTGGAGGCGGCCATTGCCACCGCCGTGCGCACCGGCAACATGGAAGTCTAGACAACCGGCCAAGGCCCATAACTTGATTGCACAGAGGTGGGAAATGAAACTCTGTCAGGTATCGCGATTTCCGCGCATGGCGCTGGTCAACGTGACCGCCCTGTTGCTGGCTGCCAGCGCGTCTGCCCAGGCACCAAAGACCATGAATGACGATAGCGGCGTGACCGCGTCATTAAATGAGCTACAGTCCGAGGTGCGCGAATTAAAGGACCTGGTGCAGCAACTCAAGCAGGAGACCACCGCAAGCCGTGCCGAGATGACGCGTCTGCGGCAGGAGTTGGAGGCAGAGCGCGCCGGTCTCGCCGCCAACCCCCAATCCGGTACCGATCAGGTTGACGCCCGTATAGGCCACCTGGAGGACGAGCAGCAGATGCTCTCCGGCAAGGTTGACGAGCAATACCAGACCAAGGTGGAGAGCGCGTCGAAGTATCGCGTGCGACTTTCGGGTGTAGTGCTGTTCAATCTGTTCAGCAATCAGGGTACGGTGGACAACATGGATGTTCCTACGCTGGCCTATCACAGCGGCGGTCTGGACTCGTCGGGCTCCTTCGGCGGGACACTGCGCCAGTCGATCTTCGGCGTCGAAGTGTTTGGACCTCAGGTGATGGGAGCCAAAACCAGTGGCACCGTGAACTTCGATGTCGGAGGAGGGTTCCCCGACGTTTCCAACGGAGTGAATTCCGGGCTGGTGCGCCTGCGCACTGCCACAATGAAGTTTGATTGGAAGAACACCGACCTGGTCGTGGGTCAAGATCAGCTCTTCTTCTCGCCCAACTCGCCGACTTCGTTCGCCTCGTTGATCGTGCCGGCGCTGTCCTACTCTGGCAACCTGTGGGCGTGGACGCCGCAGATGCGCGTCGATCACCGCATCAGTCTGTCTGAGAACTCCACCTTAACCCTGCAGGGCGGCATTCTCGATTCTCTGACGGGCGAGCCTCCGTATTATTCCTACACCTGGTATCGCACCCCGCAGGCGGGTGAGCGCGCACGCCAGCCCGCTTACGCCGGTCGGGTCGCCTACTCGCATCCGCTGTTCGGACACACTTTCACAGTCGGGACCGCAGGCTACTATAGCCGCGAAAATTATGGATACGGACGCGACGTCAACGGTTACGCCGCCATGGTCGACTGGGTCCTTCCCCTGGACAAGTGGTTTTCACTCAGCGGCTCGTTCTATCGCGGACAGGCAATCGGTGGGCTCGGTGGAGGCATCGGGCGCAGCGTGCTCTACAGCGGACCGTTGATCGATCCCACTACCAGCGTGCTCCCCCTCAACACTGTGGGCGGATGGGCGCAACTGAAGTACCGTGCCACGTCCACTCTCGAATTCAACGCTGCGTTTGGCCAGGACAATCCGTTCGCCTCCGACGTGCGCGCCTTCGCTGACGCTGAGAGTTACGGCGATCCTACGCTCACTCGCAACCAGGGCATGTTCGCCAACGTCATCTACCGTCCGCGGTCCGATTTGTTGTTCTCGCTGGAGTATCGTCGCTTAAAGACTTTTTCGATTTACGACTACAACTCAACCGCTGGCCAGGTCAACCTGGGGATGGGAATCTTATTCTGAGGAGATCTTTGAGGGGACATAAGAAAACCGCTTTTACGCTCGCCGTGATCGTCGCGCTCGGCGCGATGGCGGCAAGCTCGGTCGCCCAGGGTGTCAACGTCACTGGCCGCGTCACTTATTATGGCGGCGTGAATCCACCGGGGGGCGTCTCCGCCGTAGTGTGGTTGGTGCCCGCAGGACAGCCGGCCACCGATCTGGTCGCAGTACAACCAGTCGACGCCGTTCTGCGCCAGAAGAACAAAGCATTTGAGCCGCACCTGTTGGTCATTACCAAAGGGTCGACGGTGCAGTTTCCCAACCTCGATCCCTGGTTCCACAATGTGTTTTCGCTATTCAATGGCAAGAAGTTTGACCTTGGACTCTACGAGGCGGGCACCACTCGCACGGTGCACTTCGATCGCGAGGGCGTCTCCTATATCTTCTGCAACATCCATCCCGAGATGAGCGCAGTAGTGGTTGTCGTGCCGAGTCCGTACTATTCCGTGGCCTTGAAGGACGGTGAGTTCTCAATAGCCGGCGTTCCTCCGGGTCGTTACATAGTGCATGTTTGGAGCGAGAACTCGCTGCCCGAAACTCTCAGCGCTCTGTCGCGCGAGGTGGAAGTCAACGGGACCCTGCATTCTGTGGGGACATTGCGCGTCCTCACGACCGACACCGCGCATACCCAACATAAAAACAAATACGGCAAGGATTACGAACCGCCCTCTCCGAGCAATCCGGTATACACGCAGCCGTAATCTTGCCTGGATTCTGCCAACCGTCAGTTTCACATCGGACGCGAGTGTGACCCGGCTCACTGCATCGCGGGCCTCGCCCGAGCCAAAATTGGCCATGGTCTCCAGTCCTACAACACGCACTCGACATGAAATAACGAACTTTGCTGAACTCCGCCGTCGCGCTCGGCCGTTAGGTCCCAAGCGAGTTGCAGTAGTAGGGGCTGACGATGAGGTTTCCCTGACAGCAGCCTATGGAGCGCTGCATCTCGGCCTTGCAATTCCAGTGCTGATTGGCAACGAGCGGAAGATCCGTATCAAGGCGGCAGCACTCGGGCTTACTGATTTGACCGCGGTGGCGGAGTTTGTCAGCACAGATAATCCCGCAGTCGTTGCAGCCGGCATGGCGCGCGATGGCGACGTCGAGCTTTTGCTGAAAGGTCACATCCGCACCGATGAACTCTTGCGAGCTGTGCTCGACAAACAAGCTGGGATGCGAACAGGACGTCTATTGAGCGACGTTCTGCTCTACGAGGACAAGCTCACGGGCGCACTTCGACTGGTGGGTATCAGCGACGGTGGGCTGAATGTTTCCCCGAACCTGGAGCAGAAGAAACAGATCGTGCAGAACGCAATCGAGGTCATGCGTTGTCTGGGCCGGACGCGCCCGAAGATAGCGATCATGAGTGCCACGGAAGCGGTCAGCGAGTCGGTGCCCTCCAGTATCGACGCCAGGAAGCTAAGCGAAATGGGCGCGGCCGGTGACTTCGGTGATGCTGAGGTTTTTGGCCCTCTGGCGCTCGACTGCGCGCTTCTGGAGTCGGCAGCGCAGGCCAAGGGGATCGAGCATCCGGTGGCCGGTCACGCCGACTGCATGGTGGTTCCCAACATCGAAGCCGGCAACCTTCTTGGAAAATCGGTGAAGTATCTGGGGGGCTCGCAGTGCGCTCACGTGGTGGTCGGCGCAAGGGTACCAATCCTGATTCCATCGCGGGTGGAGAGCGTGGATGACAAGTTGAATTCTATTGCGCTGGGGGTGATCTATGCAGCCCGGTGAGTTCAGGATACTCGCGATCAATCCAGGTTCCACGTCCACAAAGATTGCAGTGTACGTCAACGAGCGTCCCGACTTCGCCAAAAACATCCGCCACTCCGATGCCGAGATGGTGCAGTTCCGGGGACGAGCGGTGCTCGATCAGCAGCAGTTTCGCTCCGCGCAGATTGAAACTGCCCTCAGTGAAGCGGGACACAACGCCCACCAGTTGCATGCGGTGGTCGGACGGGGCGGTCTTCTGCCCCCCTTAGCCAGTGGCACCTATCTCGTTGAGAAGGAAATGCTCGCGGAGTTGCGGCTGGCCAGGCGTGGAGAGCATGCCGCGAACCTGGGCGCGTTCCTGGCACACGACATCGCGCAGAAAGCCGGTATACGGGCCTACGTCGTTGATCCGGTCAGTGTGGATGAGTGGCCGGAGTGGGCGCGCCTGTCGGGATCGGCACTGCTGGAGAGGCAGTGTTTGTCGCATGCCCTGAATTCGAAGGCGGTGGCCAAGCGATATGCCCGCGAGTCCGGCGAACGGTACGAATCGCTTCGGTTGATCGTGGCGCACTTGGGCAGTGGGATTTCAGTATCCGCGCACCAAGACGGCTTCATGGTGGACGCGACCAATTCACGTGAGGAAGGGGCCTTTTCCGCGGACCGTGCCGGCGGGGTGCCAGTGATGCAGTTGGTTAATCTCTGCTTCAGTGGTCAGTACACACAGAAGGAACTGGAACAAAAGCTCTTTGGCGATGGCGGGTTGTCTTCCTATCTTGGCACGACAGATTTGATGGAAGTGGAGCGCCGCATTGCGGGGAGTGACGCAAAGGCCAAAGCTGCATTCGATGCCATGGTCTACCAAATCGCGAAAGAGATCGGAGCGATGGCAGCCGTTCTGCACGGGCGTGTGAATGCCGTGCTGCTAACCGGCGGCATGGCGCATTCGCAGAGATTGGTCTCATTGTTAACTGAGTACGCCAACTGGATCGCTCCCGTCACGGTCTATCCGGGAGAGGACGAACTGCAGGCGCTCATGGAAGGCGCGCTGCGAGTGCTACGCCACGAAGAGCAATCAAAGACTGTGTTGCTCGGCCAGGGTTCCGTGATCGAAGTTTAGGGCGACATCTTCAAATATCCGAATCTTCGGCGTCCCTTCGATCACCTTTGAAAGGATCTTCAACACTTGCGGATAGACGGTGGTATTGTACGCGTCTGCATTACTCTTGTTATTCCACAGGCTGATTGAAATCCGTTCCAGGCTTCCGGGATTTGATAGCGTGATTTCGCCCTTGAAGCCTTCCTCCTTGCGAAGTAAAGGTAGGATCTCGTTCTCTAGTATCCGGGCGAACTCGTCCGCCATGTTAAGCGCTTTCACGCGGAAATGGGCATTACGGGCAAACATCTTGGCCTCTCCCTGAGGACAGCGACGGGGCCGCCGCCTCCGATCGTGGTGACCAGCTGATTTTTGTGGACGAAGGCGATGGCCAGCCGAAGCCGACGCACTATCTCGCATAATACCGCGATATTGCCAAGTCGCAAGCCTGGAACACTGCACCGGCTGTTTTTTCGTGTCGAACGCTCGATCTCACGTTCGGACGGTCGGCTCTACGCCATCAACAGTAAGTTGTTGAATCTTTGACAGTCGCCAGCTATCCACCTACACCGCTGAGCGTGGCTTCGGGTGATACCAGACGGCACGGTGCGGCTTCTTCTTGACAATATTTGCTACGTTTTGCGGCAGTTGCGCAAGTCGTCCGGATTTGAGCTGTTTGAGGGTTGAATAGCGCCTTGTGTAACCACCTCCGCGAACTTCGCAATGCCTGGTAGGCGCACTTACTCGTACCGCAGCGCCTCGATGGGATTCAGTTCGGAGGCTTTGCGTGATGGATAGTAGCCGAAGAAGATTCCGACGGCGGCGGCAAACAGGCCGGAGTACAGCAGGAGCTGCGGCGTCAGCTTGATCTCCCATTGGAGCAGGTTTTGCATAAGAGCAGACGTTCCGATTCCAGCGAGCACTCCTAAGGACCCGCCTAACAGGCTTATAGCAATAGCTTCGCTGAGAAACTGAAGCTGGATGTCAGCCTCGGTGGCGCCGATGGCCAGGCGAATTCCGATCTCGCGTGTACGCTCGGTGACTGATACCAGCATGATGTTCATGATCCCAACGCCGCCGACGAGCAACGCCAATGACGCCGTGGTTCCCAGCAGTAGCGTGAACAGTTCGCTGGCCTGCAGTTGCATCCGGATTACGTCCTCTGGACTGCGGATATTGAAATCGTCGGGCTCGTCTGGGTGGAGACGATGGCGCTCGCGCAACAGCCCTACCGCCTGCTTCGTCGCGATCGGAATGGCCGGGCGTGAGGTGGCGGAGAAGAAGATGTCATCGAGCCAGCTGGTCCCGCCGATGCGCTTTATCGCGGTGGTGTAAGGCAGGGCAACAAAGTCGTCCTGGTCCCATCCGCTGGCCGAGGCTCCCTTCGGCTCGAAGACGCCGATCACCCGGCAGGGCATAGCTTGTACGCGAATGCTCTTGCCTACGGGATCCTCGTTGGGGAAAAGATTCTGGACGACGGTTTGGCCGAGGATGCAAACGGGAACGTCTCGTTCGACATCATCGCGGGTGAAGATGGTGCCGCTGGCAATCTCGAAGCGACGAATGTCGAAGTACTCGGGAGCTACGCCACGGTACGTCGTGTTCCAGTTTTGATTGCCATACACAACTTGAACATGGCCATCAACGTTGGGGCTCATTCTCTTGAGGCCTGGAATTTCCGCGAAGATCGCACGCGCGTCTTGCACCGTCAGGCTCTTGGTCTCGCGCGTCCCGAATCGCACTCCATTGGTGGCGCGGCTGCCGGCCTCAACCCAAATCATGTTGTCGCCCAGCTTCTGCAGCTGTTCCTCGACCCTGGCAGACCCGGCCTTGCCCACTCCCACCACGCAGATGAAAGCGGCGATCCCCACCACCAGGCTAAGAATGGTGAGTACCGTCCTGATCCGGTTGCGCCGCAAGGACTTCATTGCTTCGCTCCAGATGGAATGGGCATAGATCCACATGACGGTTGCTACCAGCGCTCCTTTGTGGCTGACTCCAAGCCAGTGCCGTGCCTGATCTCATTCATAGCGTAGCGCCTCGATGGGGTTGAGCTCCGACGCCTTCTTTGCCGGATAGAAACCAAAGACCGTGCCAATTGCAATTGCGAAAATCGGAGCCGCCACCACCACATAGGGCGGGATCAGTATGGGCCATTCCAGCGCCTGCGCAATGAAGAGTGAGCTGCCTATTCCAAACGCGATTCCCACGGCCCCTCCGATCAGGCCCAGGAACATGGCTTCGATCAGGAACTGCCTTCGTACGTCCTCTTCGGTGGCGCCTACGGCCAAACGAAGCCCGATCTCGCGGGTCCGCTCGGTGACCGAAACCAGCATGATATTCATGATCCCGATACCCCCAACCAGCAGAGCAATGCTGGCGACAATCGTGAGCAGAATCGTCATGACGGAACCTTGTTCGGCAGCAGCATCGGCGACGTCAGCCAGGTTTCGCACCACAAAGTCGTCCGGATCGTCGGGGCGAATTTTGTGCCGGTCACGCAACAGGCTCTCGATCTGACGCTGTGCGACATAGCTGGCGTCGCGCGAGACCGCCGAGACCATGATCCAGCGAATCCAGTCCTGGCCCAGCAGCTTCTTCTGCACCGTCGTAAGGGGAGCGAAGATCGCGTCGTCCTGGTCCTGTCCGCTGCCGGGGCTTATTCCCTTGGGCGCAAGCACCCCAACGACCTTGAACGGAAGCGTGCCGATCCGAATGGTCTCGCCGATGGGATTTGCTGATCCGAACAGGTACTTGCGGACTGTGTCTCCGAGTACTGCGACCGTGGCGGACTGGGTGAGATCGTCATCACCGAATGACGTACCGCTGGCGAACGGCCAGTTGCGCACTTCAAAATACTGAGGCTCGGTTCCGTTGATCTGGGTCGCCCAGTTCTGATTGCCGTACACCACCTGTTGGCCCGTCCCGGTACCGGGTGCCGCCTTCGCAACGGATGGGCAATCGCGCGCAATGGCCCGGGCGTCGGCCAGGACAAGGTTCTTGGTTTGCCCGGCGCCAACGCTGACCCCGTGAAGATGGACCGAGCCGGAACCGACAAACAGCATGTTGGAACCCATCGCAGCCAATTGCTCCTGCGCCTTGGCGGCCGCTCCCTGGCCGATGCCCACCACGGCGATCACCGCTCCCACGCCGATGATGATTCCGAGCATGGTCAGGCTGGAACGCAGCTTGTTGCGGGCTAACGCGCGAATCGCAAGCAGAAATGCAGCCGAGAAATCCATAACGACTAAGTCAATCCTCGATTGTGGGCAGCGTCTTTAGCACTTCACTCGCGAGCTGCGGCGAGCGAACAATGTCATCCCGCTTGATATGTCCGTCGCGGAAGACGATTTCGCGCTTGGCGAACTGAGCGATGTCCGGCTCATGCGTTACCAGCACGATGGTCAACCCCTCCTGATTCAATCGCTGAAATATTTCAATGATCTCTACCGCGGTGCGGCTATCGAGGTTGCCGGTCGGTTCGTCTGCCAGCAAGAGCGACGGCTGGTTGGCCAGCGCCCGTGCAATCGCGACTCTCTGTTGCTGACCACCCGACAGCTGTGCGGGAAAATGATCTTCCCGTTGTGCGAGTCCCACCAGCGCCAGTGCCTCGCGCGCGCGTGCCTCACGAGCTTTCTTGCTGACCCGCGAATAAAGCATGGGGAGTTCGGTATTTTCCAGTGCCGAAGTGCGGCCAAGCAGGTTGAAGTTCTGAAACACGAAGCCGATCTTCAGGTTTCTTATGCGGGCCAGCTCTTTCTTGGAGAGTCCCGAGACGTCGATTCCATCCAGCAGGTACTGACCCGCCGTCGGCTTGTCAAGGCAGCCGACGATATTCATGAACGTGGACTTCCCGCTGCCGCTGGCGCCCATGATGGCCACAAAATCGCCGGCCGCGATGCTCACGCTCACGCCGCGGAGAGCATGCACCTCGGTTTCGCCAAGCTGATAGGTCTTCCGAAGGCCGCGAACCTCGATGAGCGGTACGCTTCCGGCCGACCTTGCTGATACGTCTGCGGTGATTGGATTCAGACTCGTCATAACCTAGCGCCTTGGTCCAGCCAACCCCGGCCCAGCGGAGGTGCTCTTGACTGTTGTTGCGCCCGTCACGAGTTCCTCGCCTGGCTTCAGGTCGCCGCCCGTCATCGCGGTGTAGGTGTGATCGGTCAGCCCAATCGAAATCTGCACCGGTTGCAGCGATTTGTCGGAGAGCAACTTCCACACTATGGCATGATCGCCAGTTCCGTTCGTGCTTGAAGCTGCGGCCGGCCGCGGGCGCGTGGCGCCACCCGTCTGATTGCCAGTCGAGTCAGAACCAACCGCAGCGGACGGCACCGCCTGAATTCCGTACTTCTGGTACAGTTCCTGGATCTTTACCGCGGGCAAGTCGGGTTTGTAGCGAAGCGCGGCGTTCGGGACCTTGATGACATCGCTCACCGACGCAACAGGGATGGACACATACGCAGTCATGCCCGGAAACAGCTTCATGTCCGGATTGTCAAAGTCCACGATGGTGTCGTATGTAACCACATTTTGTACAGTCGTGGCATTCATCCGCACCTGGTTCACCACTCCGTGAAACGACTCTTTCGGGAAAGCGTCGACTTTGAAGTCGGCATTGTGCCCGGGACGGATCTCGCCAACGTCCCCTTCATCGGTTTTCGAATAAACCCGCATCTTGGTCAGGTCGAGCGCGATGGTGAACAGGGTGGGCGCCTGTAGCGAAGCGGCCACGGTCTGCCCGATGTCAATACTCCGGTTCACTACCGTCCCATTGATCGGCGCACGAATGATGGTGTAGTCCAGATTGGTCTGGGCGACGCTCAGACTGGCCTTCCGTTGCGCGACCTGGGCCTCGGCCTGCTGGATGGCCGCGCGATCGGACCCGACTTGCGCCGTGATGGCATCATAGGTCGCCTTGGCTTGGTCGAGTTGCTGCTGGCTTACCACTCCCTGCTTCGCCAATCCGACGGCGCGATCGTAATCCAGGCGGTTCTGATTCAGCGTGGCCTGGTCTTTAACCAGGTTCGACTTGGCTGCTGCCAGCGACGCTTCGGCATTGCCGAGGTCAGCAAGTGCCTGGAGAACTGCGCCTTCGAATAATTTAGGATCGATCTCCGCGATGATCTGGCCTTTGGTGACCTTGGAATTGAAATCCACGTACAGCTTCGAGATCATTCCCGAAACTTGCGAACCGACCTGGACCGATGTGACCGGATTGATCGTTCCAGTGGCGTCGATTACTTGCCGAATGTCACCCTTTTCCACCTTGGCCGTGAAGTACTGCTCTTCTGGATCCTGATTAAGGCGGTATGCCGCGAAGGCAGCGATGGCCCCCACGATGACGAGAAACCAAAACCAATATCGCTTGATGAGTCCCAATTTGACCTGCTGATTTCTAGGTTGAACACGGTCTATGTTATCAGTGAGGCTGCAGGCGGAACGGCCGGGCAAGACCTAATTCTGACCGAGTGTCTTTCAGCTAAAACACTCTTCAACGCTAGGACGAGTCTGATCAGCGACTTGGTAATATTGGCAGGATCAAACCGAAAGGCGTTTTAGGATCGTTATGTCTAAGTCCAATTCTGTCTTTTATGTATGGATATGTCTGTTCTTGTGTGCGGTGGGTACCGTTGCCCAGAGTGTGCCTGCGCCGACCGAAGGCGATTACATCGCTCAGAACTTCCATTTCCGTTCGGGTGAGGTGCTCCCGAGCCTGCGGCTGCACTACACGACATTCGGCACACCCAAGCGCGATGCAAACGGCACAGTTACGAACGCCGTGATCATCCTTCACGGAACAACTGGTTCAGGCAAGCAGTTTCTGTCGCCCCAGTTCGCGGGCGTGCTGTTTGGGGCCGGCCAATTGCTCGATGCGGCTCGCTACTACATCGTTCTGCCGGATGGCATTGGGCATGGAAAGTCCAGCAAACCCAGCGATGGCCTGCACGCGCATTTTCCGCGTTATGACTACGACGACATGGTGTCGGCGCAGCATCAACTGCTGGTGGAGGGACTGCAGGTGAATCATCTACGCCTGATCATCGGCACATCGATGGGCTGCATGCATTCATGGGTGTGGGGCGAAACCTATCCCGAGTTCATGGACGCCATGATGCCGCTGGCGTGCCTGCCAGTAGAGATCGCGGGCCGCAATCGCATGATGCGCAAGATGGCCATGGACGCGATTCGCCAGGATCCAGCATGGCAAGACGGCGAGTACAAAGCCCCACCGCCCGGCTTAAAAACCGCGCTCGACGTGCTACTAGTCATGGGCAGCAGCCCATTGCAGATGCAGAAGCAATATCCCACCCGCGATGCCGCTGATACGTACCTGGACAGCTTTATTCGGACGCGCTTTGCATCGACCGACGCGAATGACTTTCTTTATGCCTTCGATGCGTCGCGCACCTATGATCCCTCACCCAACCTGGAGAAGATTCGCGTGCCGGTGGTGGCGATTAACTCCGCGGACGACTTCATCAACCCGCCGGAGCTCGGAATCATGGAAGCGCAAATCAAACGCCTTGCCAAAGGCAAGTACGTGCTGCTGCCGATTACCGACCAGACTCGGGGGCATGGCACGCATACGCTTCCGGCGATCTGGGAGAGTTATCTGAAAGAGGTACTTAACGAATCGCAACCCTGATGTGTCTCAGTGACACGTTGAGTCACGTCCACATTTGGCGCCATCGGACCCCGGCGAGGCATCTTCGCCCGCAATTTTCCAACGAGTGGCGCTCCTGGTAGCGATTCCTAACTGGCGCCGGCGCACGGGTTCTCGCTCCTGCACGCAATTTCGGCGAGTGCTGGCCTGGGAAAGTCCTGATTTACCCGTAAGATGGTCAATATGGCGTCCGAGACGGCCAACGAGAAATTACAAATTGAGGTGGATTACGAGCGCTTCCGCAATCGTTATCCCGAATACGCGCAAACCGCTGCCGTAGACCGCTTGCGTGCGACCGAATATCGCCGGTTGGATGAACAGGGTCAGGTCTATCTCGACTACACGGGGGGCTCTCTCTATTCAGAATCGCAGCTGGACCAGCACCTTGCGCTGCTGCGTTCGGGCGTTTTCGGCAATCCGCACTCGACCAATCCGACCTCAACGGCTATGACCAGGTACGTCGAGCGTACACGCCAATCCGTGCTCAACTATTTCGGAACCAGTGCGGCGGAGTACATTCTTGCGTTTACGCAAAATGCCTCAGGCGCGCTCAAGCTGATTGGCGAGTCGTTCCCATTCGCGCCGGGGAGCCGCCTGCTGCTCACCTTCGATAACCACAACTCGGTAAACGGTATTCGCGAATTCGCGCGGACCAAAGGCGCCACCGTGGCCTATGCGCCACTGCTTACCCCAACTCTCCGTCTCGACAGGAATCGGCTCGACGCCCTTATGGACCAGGCCGATCCGGCCCGCGAAAATCTTTTCGCCTATCCAGCGCAGTCGAACTTTTCCGGCGTCAAGCATCCCTTTGATCTTGTGGCAAGAGCGCAGGCCAAGGGTTGGCGTGTACTGCTCGACGCAGCCGCCTACGTGCCTACAAATCGTCTGGATTTGACAGCCGCGCTTCCCGATTTCGTGACTCTGTCCTTCTATAAGATGTTTGGTTATCCAACCGGAGTGGGTGCCCTGCTCATTCGCAAATCGACATTTGCAGAATTGAAGAGGCCGTGGTTTGCAGGTGGAACGGTAAACTTTGCGTCAGTTCAAGGTGGCGCTCACGTGTTGGCCCGCAGTGAAGCCGCGTTCGAAGATGGCACCCTGAATTACCTCTCGATCCCGGCAGTGGAAATCGGGCTGCGCCACATCCAGGCAATCGGAATGGAATTGATAACGGAGCGTGTCCGCTGCTTGACCGGATGGATACTGGATGAGTTGCTGGTGCAGAAGCACGGCAACGGGCACCCCATGGTGCGCATCTATGGACCAACCACAACCGAAGCACGCGGCGGGACCGTGACGTTCAACCTCTACGACCCGCATGGACATCTGCTGGACTATAGACGGGTCGAGGAATTAGCCGGCAATGAAGGAATCTCGTTACGCAGCGGGTGCTTTTGCAATCCCGGCGTGGGAGAAATTGCCGAGGGACTGACCGAAGACGATATGCGGGCGGCGTATGCGTTAGGAGACGAAGCCAATCTCACCAGTTTCATGCAACTGATGCAGCACCGTGGGCACAAGAGCGCTGGAGCACTTCGCGCTTCCATTGGCCTAGTCAGCAACTTCGCTGATGCGTGGCGATTCCTGCGATTCGTCGCTGGCTTTCGCGATCAGACGCGACTTGCCACCGGAACTGTCACCTTCGACATAGAGTCGTGCCGAATCATTCGTGATGGCAGCTAGCCTGGCCGCGCGCAAGCCCGTCATCGCGTCGACCAGCTTCCTTCTATGGCTATCGGTCACGGCGGCTTGTGCTCGCTATCACTGTCCGCCAATGGCATGTGCATGATACTGGTTTGTTTGCCCGAGCACGGGAATCGCGATTACTTCTCTCACCGCGACTACGGCCAACGCGCCGGTAAGGATAAAGCATGGACACGAAACACCTGGGTATCAACAGCAAGCTGATTCATGCAGGACACAAGGCGGATGCAACGGGTTCGGTGAACGTTCCCATCTACCAGACATCCACGTTCGCTTTCCGCAATGCGGCCCATGGCGCAGCACTGTTCGCCGGCGAGGAAGACGGTTACATCTACACGCGCATCGGGAATCCCACCATCGCCGCTCTGGAAGACAACGTCGCCGAGTTGGAGCACGGCTGCGGTGGCATCGCCACCAGTTCTGGCATGGGTGCTGTATGCACCGTCTATCTGGCCCTTCTTGGCGCAGGCGCGCATCTGGTCAGTACTGCATCTGTCTACGGTCCTAGCCGGGGATTGATGGAGAAAGATTTTTCGCGTTTCGGAGTGAGGCCACCTACGTTGACACTTCCGATTTCGCGCAAGTTCAGCAGGCGATCCGACCGAATACGCGCCTCGTCTATCTGGAGACGCCTGCGAACCCCACCATGCAAGTCAGCGACATCGCACGAATCTCGGAACTTGCGCACTCTCAGGGCTGTCTGGTCGTCGTGGACAACACCTTCGCCAGCCCGTACTTGCAACGGCCGCTGGAATTGGGTGCGGACGTGGTACTTCACTCCGTGACCAAGTTCATTAATGGCCACGCGGACGTGGTCGGCGGAATCATCGTGGCCAAGGAGAGGGACATCTACAAGCGTCTCCGCAAGACGATGATTAACTCCGGCTGCAACATGGATCCACATCAGGCGTTCCTCGTGCTGCGCGGAATAAAGACCCTTGGAATCCGGGTTGAGCGGGCCCAGCAAGGCGCGATGGAAATTGCGCGCTGGCTGGAGAAGCAACCCGAAGTGAGTAGGGTGCTTTACATCGGTCTGGAATCCCACCCCCAGCACGAACTAGCCAAGCGGCAGATGAGCGGCTTCGGTTCGATGATCAGCTTTGAACTCAAGGGCGGAATGAAAGCCGGCCGTTTGTTGATGGACCACGTCAAGTTAGCGACTCTGGCTGTTTCGTTGGGCGGCGTGGAGACGCTTATCGAACATCCGGCGTCTATGACGCACGCGAGCATCTCCCCTGCGGATCGCCAGGCAGCCGGATACAGCGACGGGCTGGTGCGGTATTCGGTCGGTATCGAAGACGTAGCGGACCTGATCGCCGATCTACGCCAGGCTCTCAATGCCGTCGCCGACGCGCAAGACGTACCGGATCAAGATAGCGTCGTTATGCCTTCTCGGTACCAACGGGGTTACGTGTATCAGTCAGGAAGCAAGCGGAAAGTGTGGTACGGAATGTTCCGGGAGGACATCCGGACCCCCGATGGTCAGATTGAGCGGAGACAACGCAAGATCCGTCTCGGCAGTATGGCCGAACTCCCGACAAAAAATGCAGCGCGAGAGCGCCTGTCAGACCTCCTGCGGGTCTCAAGTACGACGACGGATATGAGTTTCCAGGAACTCGCAGAACGCTGGGAAAAAGCCGAAGGGCCGACGATGACGCCACCCACTTTCGGTCACTACCACAACGCACTGAATGCGTATCTGCTTCCGACGTTTGCGAACCGGAAGATCGCCAGTATCAATCGCGAAGAGGTGCAGACATTTCTGGCGCAGCAGGCTTCGAGTTACAGCAAGAGTTCGCTGCGTAGCATGAAAGTCGTCCTTGGGCTTATGTTCGGCTGGGCCTGCGACTGCGGATGGTTGCCGAAGAACCCGTGCACCAGGTTGAAGTTGCCACGGGTGACCGGCGGCAGGAAAGTCATCCGGGCCATACTGACGGCTGAACGAACGCTGGCTATTGTTGCGAGGTTGCCTGAGCCGTATGCGACGTTGGTTTTGTTTATTGCGGCTCTCGGTCTCCGAATTGGGGAAGCCATTGCAGTTAAGTTCTCCGATTTCAAGGGAGGCGTTCTCCACGTCTGTCGCCGAATCTACGACGGCGAGGTCGACGCTCTGACGGATACGGCCTCAGAACGCTACTTGCCGGTCGATCCGTCGCTCATGGCGAGATTGGAAGCTCTCGGAGCTGGTGAGTGGGTATTTCGCTCGCGCACAGGTACACCTATTAATCCGGGGAACGCTTTGAAGCGCATACTGAAGCCCGTTGCGAAGGGACTCGGGATTGAACTTGGAGGATGGCACGATTTCAGACACTCGCTCTGTGTCAACCTCCGACGCAACAACGTCCACCCAAAGGTGATCGCTGCAACGCTTGGCCACGCGAAGGTAACCTTCGCGCCGGAGGTCTACGACCACGCTTCGGTGGAGGACATGCAGGAACCGCTGACTGAAGTCGCCAGCCAGTTGTTACTAAGTGTTACCAAGAACGCGTCAGTAAATTGAATAAGTATTGAAAACAGTGGAGTTGGTGAGCGCGGAAGGAATCGAATCCGCGCTGAAACGTACATTCAACAACATGCAGAGCAACGGACGGCAATTCTAGCGATCTTAGTACATGCAAGGCAGTGCGAATGGCAGGTGAACGGCAGGTGAGAACCCCCGTGGCCTCTACAGTGTCGAGGTGGCATTATATTAGCCGGCGATTGATCCTAAGGGGTAATAGCCGGAGAAACCGGCAAAACCTGCATGCACGGCGCAACTTGCTACCAAATTGCTACCCAAAAATACGGCAAGTGGGTTCGAGGGCTGAATCGCGAGGGATCAGCCCTTAACATTTCACGGTCGAACTCGCAACATTAGATTACAAGAGGCTGAATTACAGGAAGCACCGGGAATCCAGTCAGACACATCGTCAGATGCCGCCGGAAGGCGGTTTTATTGTTTCTGGTGAATCCCGACAGATTTCTGTCCAACCTGCATGCTTGACCGCCCTTTCACGGGGCGGTTTTTCTTTGGACTCGATCCAAACAAGTTTCAAGGGAGAAGCACATGGAATCCACGAATGGCACCGGCGGTCTAGGAGCCGGCCAACTCGTAACATGTCGCCTGGACGAACTCCGCCCGCACCCCAGTTACGCCCGGAACTGTCTCACGGTTCCGGCCTCCCAATTGTCCGCACTCGCCGAGCAAGGTGACCACGCTTTTCTCGAGCCGCTCGTGATCACACAAGACCGCACGATTCTTGACGGATACGCTCGGTTTGAGCTGGCTCGACTACAAGGGCGAGCAACGCTCCCCTGTATCGCATACGAACTGACCGAGTCGGAAGCCCTGCATTGGCTACTGCAGAAACATCGCCGCTCGAATGGCTTGAACGATTTTAGCCGGATACTCCTGGCCCTGGAACTTGAACCTTGGTTCAAAGAGAAGGCTCGGTCGAACCAGCGAGCCGGTGGTCGGCAGAAGGGTTCGTCAAAATTGACAGAAGCTGGAAGGCTGGATGTTCGGTCCGAAATTGCCGCTGCCGCAGGGGTGTCCGTAGGGAACGTCACTAAGGTCAAGCAACTGACGATCACTGCGCATTCGGATCTTCTGCAGGCGCTGCGCAGCAGAGAGATTAGCATTCATCGGGCATGGCGTTGGAGCAAGGCGCCTCCAGAAAGACAGCAGGAGGAATTGCGGTTCTATCAGAGCCAGAGGGGCGTAAAGAAGACTATTCGGCTTCTCGTGTCGCGGCATCGGTCGAAAAGCCCGCCCGCCGTGCCCGATCGTGGCAATCTGTCCAGACAATGGTCTGCGCTTGAATCGACGCCTGGCGTGCACAGCGCGGCGATAACAGGTGCGCGAGAAGTTCTGAGCAGACTTCCCACTGATCGGAGCAATACCGCGCACAAGACAGGGGTCCGACTGACCGCGCAGACCAGGGATGCGGTTCTCGGCAAGCTTCGCCATGCCGTAGCCTTCCAAATCGGCCTTTGGGACACCGCGTTAGAAATTGCTGGGATGGTCGATGCTGACCTGGTATTGGTCCTGGGGTGGATAAATTCAACCAGCATCGTCGCGGAGTCCGGACTGGAGTTGGGACCTAAAGACTTGGAAGACTTCCTCGGAGGCGGCAAGGACCTTTGCAAAGTTGGTGGGAAACTTTCCTTGTATCCCGTGCAGTGAATCGAGGCTGATCCGGTCGCTTAGGATTCATCGGCCCGTGGGGAAAACTGTCTTTCTTGGCGAACAAACGGGTCTGAGGATCTCGAACTCAGAGGAGTCAAAAACCACATGCGTAACGAACAACCGCTAAAGCAGATCTTGCGTTCTACACGAGGTCACTGGGATCGCCCCGAGACCCGCAAAGCCGTCCGCGAGAACTTTGCAAAAATGATCGATTGCAGAACCCCTGCTTTGGGCGCAGAAATCTATGCCTCGGAAACCGAGGAAAAACTCGTTCACCATACCTGCAAGTCGAAAGCTTGTCCGAGTTGTGGGCATCGTGCCACCCAACTCTGGCAACGGGAGCAGTGGACCACCCTCCCCGACATCCCGTATGCGGGCATCGTGCTTACTATGCCTGATGTTCTTTGGCCAATCTTTCAGCAAAACCGGCATCTCCTCTACGACCTGCCCTCGCTCGGAGCCGCGGTGATACAGCAATGGGTGAAAGCCAGACATGGTGTTAGCGTGCTGCTTATGGTGGTGCAACACACCTTCGGTCGCCGTCTGAATTTCAATCCGCATCTCCACATCTTGGTTTCGGCTGGCGGTCTGCAGGAGGCGGAAGGTCGGTGGATCGCTCCGCTGAGCTTTGAGAAAGAAGCGCTAATGCATAGGTGGCGCTACGCCCTTATCACGTACCTCCGAGAGGCAATACGGGCAAACGTGGTCATGTCGGATTTGGGCACTGAAGAGTTCAAGGAGATTTTGACGGCGCAGTACGAACGCTGGTGGAATATCAAGCTCACTGGCCTGATGTCGAAGCAGCATTTCTTGGGATACGCCGGCCGCTACATTCGCCACCCACCGATCGCACAGCATCGTTTCGTGACGGTCACGGATCAAGAAGTCCAGTTCTTAAGGAAGGATCTGAAACTGAAGCGGCAGGTGCTGACTCGATATTCAATCGAGGAGTTTGTTGCCATTCTCGCCGAGCACGTGCCGGACCGCTACCGACACGGGATGCGCTATTTCGGGTTGCTGGCACCTCGTAGCAAAGGCCAGACGTCTGCTGCGCTGTTTGCGCTGCTGGGGCAGAAGAAACGCCCTCGTCCACCGCGGCTGAGCTGGGCGAATTCGCTGCGAAAGCATTTCGGGGTAGACCCACTTGTCGATACCAGGGGTGCTACCATGCACTGGATCGGTCGGCTGAGCCCGATAGCCTCGTAGCCTTAACGCAGATTCCAGTCCGACTCCTCAATCCTCTCTTGGCCATCTTCAAGAGCGCAGTTTTCCACTTTCGACCCACACCGCTGCTCTAACTCTGCTAGACAACCCCCATCAACCCCAAGATGTGCTCAATTGTCCGGTTTTCTTTATGAAATGGATTTTTGTTTTTCCTATACATCAAGGGCGCGCCTTTTGGATACCCGCGTTGCAAGCGGAACAGGAAGCCCACTTGTGGAACTGTGAGGATTTCACTGTTACAAATTTGCCTACAATGGAATTTTCGGAGATTTCAGAACGGCTGTATCTTATTGAAAAGAT
>DATBZX010000271.1:0-10949 GCA_036512955.1 Terriglobales bacterium | reverse complement strand
CCAGTTGGTGCCGAACTGAAATTCCATCGGGATGCCGGTCACCACCCCAATCGCAAAATTGATGCCGAAGATTTTGGCCCAGAAGCGGGCTGCCTTGTCGTAGGTTTCGTCGTTCGTCCGGATCGCCAGGGTTTTCAAAATTACGATCAGCGGCGCCAATCCCATGGTCAGCTGCGGGAACAGGTAATGGTAGGTCACCGTGAAAGCAAACTGCAGGCGATGGATCAGGAGTGCGCTATCCATGCAAGCACCTCATTATGAAGAGAAATATGCCAGCCCGCTGGCACGCCCTCCGTTTATGACCATGGGTGCGCCGCGGACGACATATGTTCTTGCTGACCACGACAAGATGTGCCGTGGATGCAATGGCAAAACTTTATTATTACACTTGGAGCGGGAGTCAAACTACAAGATCGAGTCACGCGTCAGGATTCGCTGTTGCGAAAGAACAACAATCATTGCCATTTTGATTCTTCGACTGGCACCGACCAGTGAGAAACGAGTCTCTCTTCGATCTTTTGGGTCTAAACTTGATTCGATGGTTCGCTTCGCTGTTAGTACGCTCCTGGTCTTCGCCCTTTGGGCGGGTTCGGCTTTAACGTCGACCTCGCAAACAGCGTCATCTTTACCACCGCAGCAACCCAGCAAGCGGCTCGTCCTGAAGGATGGTTCGTTTCAGCCGGTGGTCAAATATGAGATCCAGGGCGATCGAGTTCACTACTTCAGCGCAGAACGATATGAGTGGGAGGATTTGCCTTCGTCTCTGATCGATTGGGAAGCCACTAAAAAGTACGAAGCCGATTTCAGCAGCGGGAAGTTGCGCGTGCACGTGGAGACTCCCGAAGAGCGCGAGGAGCACGAAAAGGAAGAAGCCAACTCGCCTGAAATATCCCCGGGCCTGCGATTGCCGGGAACGGGCGGCGTATTTCTTCTCGATCAGTTCGACGGCAAACCCGTGTTGTCGGAGATCCTCCAGAACGGCAGCGAATTGAACCAGAACGCCAACAAGAAAAGCGTTCTGCGCACTGCTATCAATCCGATTGGCAGCTCGAAACACTCTTTTGAACTGAAGGGGGCCCACGCTAAGATCCAATCGCATGTTCCTTCGCCCGTGATCTATGTCGACATCGACGAAGGGTCTTTGAACGATGTTCCCCTCCCGGGCCGTTTTCGCATCGTACGAGCCGAAGTGAAAAAAGATGACCGCGTGATCGGCAACCTGAAGGTCACGTTCACCGGCAAGACTTCGCAAGAGGGCAACTTCATCTCAGCGAACGTCGAGAAGGTCGGTACCGGCGAATGGGTGAAGGTAATGCCCGCTCAGGATTTGCCGCCTGGAGAGTATGCAGTTGTAGAAATGCTGGGACCGGATGAAATGAACCTGTACGTTTGGGATTTCGGGGTAAACCGTCAGGCGCCTGCAAACCCAAACACTTGGCGTCCAACTCCGACCTCCGGTTCATCCGCCCCGAACTAAGTCCCCATGCAACAGAATCGCCGGGACTAACCAGCTGCGCGACTGTCCTCGAAACCCACAATACCAAGACCAGTAACCGCGATATTGTCACGTCCGCCCTGCTTGACCGAGTACATCATTTCGTCTGCGCGTTGAACAATAGCCTGAGGTGCGGTTGCATCCCCGGGGTATGTGGCAATGCCGATGCTGGCCCGCAATTCGACTTGGAATTGCTCATCGGGAAGCCACTGCCGTTGATGAAACATCCGAGAGATGCGTCGCGCCACTCGCAATCCCGCATCTCGCGATGTCTGGGGAAGCAGGATCGCGAATTCGTCTCCGCCATAGCGAAATGCCGCATCGACCAGCCGCAAGTTCTCGCGGAGAAACTCGCCAACTTGTGCCAGGAGTTTGCTTCCGATGAGGTGTCCGTGGTCGTCATTGACTCGCTTAAAGTGGTCGAGATCAAGGAACAGTAACGTGAACTCGTAGCCAAATCTGGCCGACCGGTGCACTTCATCCGAAAGCACGGTAAACAAGTGGCGAGCGTTGTACAGACCAGTACAGTCGTCGGTGATACTGAGTTCCTGAATGCGCCGCACCGCCCGCGCGTTCTCGATCGCGATGGCTGCGTAATCGGCCAGCGTCTGTAACAGCATCTCACTTCGGACATACACTTGCAGGTCGATGTTCACGAGTTGAATGACGCCAAGGATTTTGCCGCCGGTGCGCACGGGCACGCAGACCACCGAGCAACTGCCCTCGAACCACTCGCTTCTGCTGTCAGGGTTGATGAGCGGGTCGGCGTTGACATTCTCAATCACCAGTGTTTCTCCCTGAGCGATTACCCACTCCGTCAATGTACTGCCGTCGGACAAGCGCAGAGCGGCGAAGCCCTCGGAACCCTTACCAACCGAAGCGGCATAGTACGGTTCGTGGCTGGACTCGTCGATCATAACCAGCGACCATGTGGCCGGCTCGAAATACGCGGCCATCTTTTCCATGATGGTTTGCAGGATAGTGTCAAGGTCAAGCGTCGATGTGAGCGCCTTGGCGACATCGTGAAAGATCTTCAACTCGTCTAGCTGGCGATCTTTGTCCGTTGATGCCACCGATATGCAATGACCTGGCGTTGAGATTTCGGGTCTTTCGCTGAACCGGGCGATTTCCGATTTCAGTAGGTTATATCAGCTCAAAAGCTAGACGATAGCCACTGAATGGGGTCTATGTTACAGGAAAATAGTGGTTTATCCTATACTTCAGAGGTGGATTCAGGCGATTGAAGACTCGTTTCGGGAATTTGAAGCTCATACGAACCCCAGTATCTGGCAGAACAGCTGCGTTTGATTCCCACAGTGTGGATTTCTATGATGCGCAACGTCCCTAGGTTCATTTGAAGTGAGCGAATATCCACGAGAAGGGAAGGTACGATTGGGTTCATTTGGCGAACGGCTGCGGCGCGAGCGGGAGATGCGTGGTGTGTCTCTCGACGACATTGCTGAAGGCACCAAGATCGGAACTCGCCTGCTCCGTGCGTTGGAACAAGAACACTTCGAACTGCTTCCAGGTGGAATCTTCAACAAGGGTTTTGTCCGCGCGTATGCCAAGTATTTGGGCCTGAATGAAGAGGAGGCGGTAGCGGATTATCTGGAGGCTGCCGGCGAAATCACTCCGGACCCGCGAGTCATAGCCGATCAGAATTCGTCACGCATCGATCGCTCAGGTGGCGATGCAAGCGAGTCGCATCACTCCGCCTTCCCGCTCATCCCCGTTCTCATCCTTTTGTTGGTCATCGCGGCCGGAGCTGGCGGGTGGCAGATTTACCATGAACGAGTGCGCGAGCGGGAGGCAAAACGTCAGGCAATCGGTTCGGGCACCGCGACAACTCCAGCCATCGCCGCAACAACCCCGAATGCGGGTGTGCAAGCTAGTCCGACGACAACCCCTTCCACCGATCTGAATTCCCCGGCGACAGGGACCGGGAAGTCAACCGCTGACAAGCAGCTCATACCTCCGGTCGTCACCAAATCTTCCGCGCCATATGTGGCGGGCCCGGACTCGGCGGCTGGCAGTGCGAACACTTCCGGTCCGCAGTCTTTCGAAGTAACCGTTCGTGCCAAGGACAGCGCATGGGTCTCAATCAAGTCGGATGGGAGGTTTGCGGTGCGTGGTATCATCCGACCTCCCGATGTAAAGACGATCCACGCTAACAGCCAGGTCGTTTTCTGGACCGGCAACGCAGACGCGGTGGAAGTTTCATTCAACGGCCAGCCGGTCGCATTGACGGGCGGCCCCAACCAGGAAGGCGCGTTGGTCTTCAACTCCCACGGGGCAGTGCCGCCCAAGCCGGCGCAATGACGAAGAGACTTCCGAAGCTGGCATTTTCATTCTCATGAAGAACATCGCTGAAAACGTCGTGCGGATTGAGGCGGAAGCGTTGCGCGCTCTCGCCGACCGCATCGCAGGTCCCATGGCAGGTGACTTCGAGCGCGCCATAGATTTGCTCCACAGTTGTAGAGGACGAGTGGTTGTGACCGGCATGGGAAAGAGTGGGCTCATCGCTCGCAAGGTGGCGGCAACTTTGAGTTCCACCGGGACTCCTGCGTTGTACCTGCATCCCGCTGAGGCCATGCACGGCGACCTGGGCATGATCGTGCGCGGTGACGCCGTAGTAGCGATGTCCGCCAGCGGTGAAACTGGCGAAATCCTGCAACTGCTGGCAACGATCAAACGATTGGGAGTTCCACTGATCACTCTCACCTGCGACGATCTTCACTCACCAATGGCAGCCGATAAGAGACAATCCACTCTGGCCCAGGCCGCGGATGTGGCGCTCGATTGTTCGGTGGCAAGTGAAGCCTGTTCATTCGGACTCGCCCCAACGGCCTCAACTACGACGATGCTCGCGTTGGGCGATGCACTAGCTGTCGCGCTGTCGCAAAAGCGTGGCTTCAAAGAAGAGGACTTCGCCAACCTTCATCCGGGCGGCAAACTGGGCAAGCGACTCACTCGCGTGTCGGTCCTGATGCATAGCGGCGATGCGTTGCCGAACGTTGCGCTTTCGACGCCCATCAGCCAGGTCATCTACGAGATGTCCCGCAAGGGACTGGGGATGACCACAGTGGTGGATGCCGGCAAACTCACTGGAGTCATCAGCGATGGAGATTTGCGACGCTTGCTCGAACGCCATGGGAAGGAAGTATTCGACCTCACAGCCGGCCAATGCATGACGCGGGAGCCGAAGACGATCGACCCCGATTCGTTTGCCATCGCGGCCCTCGACATCATGGAGCAGAAGAAGATTACCTCCCTGCCGGTGGTCGACAGCTCCGGGATTCTGCTGGGTGTGTTACACCTGCACGATCTCTGGGGAACGCAGATGGTTTGAACTTCCCGCAGGAACCATAGCTTCCACTTCATGAGGAGCTAACTTACACCAGGGTGCCAGGCTCCGCGGCGGTCGAAGAGGTAACTGTGGACGAAACAATCTCCGGAGCCGCAACTGGATCCTTTGCATGCCTCGCTGTTACCGCCGCTACGACTACAAAAATGTTGGTGAACAGCACCACCGTGAATGCCATCGCCGGGAGAAAGAAGAACATCTGTCCACGCGCCGCCAACACCTGTAACGCCAGGACGGCAGTGATCAGGCCACGCGGCATCATCAGGAAAAGCAATGCGCTATCGGCGGGAACAATGTCGCGTATTGACCACCGCGTCGCCCGCACCGCGACATAGCGCGCCAGCACCAGCGCTACCAAAATGCCGAGAATCGGCACCACATAGGCCCGGCTCACGAACTTCGCCATGATGCCCAGCAGTACGAAGAAAAACGAGCGCACCAGAAAGGTCAATTCCGAATGGAAAGCCATCATCCGCGCGCCCTGGCGTGCCGTGTGAGGCGTGCGCGGCATATTGGCCAGGGTGATACCGAACACCAGTTCAGCCAGCAAACCGCTGCCGCCGGCAGAGCGCCCCACTGCAAAGACCCCAAGCACCATTCCCAGATTCAGCGCGTTGCTGAACTGGTGGCTCGCGAACTGAGGCCACACTCGCGACCACGCAACACCGGCGGCGATACCCAGCACGACATCAACCAACATATGGTGCCCGAATCCGGTGATTAAGCCCTCGAAAATCGGCTGGCTGCCATCCAGACCGATCAGCGTACCGACGGTAAGAACCGCGATGATCTCGCCCAGCGATGCTTCCAAAGTCAGGGTGATCTTGACCGCCTCGGGTGCAGCGATCTGTTGGATCGCGGGCAGCACAACCGCTGCGCTGGTCGATCCCAGAACTGCCCCCAGCAGTGCGCAGTCCATCCAGGTCAAGTGCAGCAAGACCCGGGCTACGCATGCGATCAGTCCGAGAGTGCAACCGTAGCTAACCACCGCGAGCAGCATTCCGCCGGGTGAATAACGGATCGTCTCCTTCAGCCTAAGTTCGAGCCCGCCCTGGAACAGGATGAGGATCAATGCCAGCATCCCGAGAATACGAATCCCGGTGGTGAAGTAGACGGGGTCAACCCAATGCAGGATAGGACCTAGTCCCACGCCAATGAGAAGCAGCACGATGATGTCGGGAACACGCGTCCAGCGCGAAAGCCGGTTCGCGATCACGGCGATCACAAGAAGCGCGGCGGGAAGCCCAAAGATGCGAGCCAAATCCACGAGGCCAGATTCACCTTGAGTTGAGGTTCAGATATGTTGCTGGATTTTGCGCAATAAAACCAGCAATTTTTGTAAGAGTAATGCCCACCAGGCCGAAGGCTTTCCGGAGATCTATATTTCGTTAGCCCACTTCGACGAATCCGACGGCGATCTCGCGCTGGCGCGGACCATCGAGTTCAACCAGGATTACGCGCTGCCAGGAACCCAGAATCAGCGACCCTTCTTCCGCGAGTAGCGCTAAGGACGTGCCAATGAGCGCCGACAGAATGTGATCAGGCACGTGCTCGGGATCATGCGGATGGCGATACTTGAGCTTGGGAATGATCTGCTCGAAGGCGTCCAACATGTCGGCATCGGTGCCGGGATCGAGGTCGGCCGTGGTCAAGGCCGCGGTGGTGTGCAGCACGACAAGGTGGCAGACTCCCGATTGGCCGTCGTGCTGTTCATGCAAGAACGCTTCCACCCGGTCGGTGATATCGACGATTTCGCGCTTGCGATGGGTCTTGATGGTGAGGCGATGCATAAACGGACATTCTAGACCGTCGCAGGAGGGATTGAACCGCTATCTCACCTCGTTGGGTTCGAATACGCGGGTGCGCACTCTGCGGGAACTTATCAAGTTCAATGAAGACCATCGCGAACAAGAGATACCGTACTTCGGACAGGATTTGCTGCTTCAGGCTGAGGCCACAAGGTCCCTTAACGACTCCAGATTACGTGAAGGCGATTGACGACTGCCGTTAATTGCGGACTGAGTTTGCCCCGTCACCATCCCCACTGGCGTGCCGAACGTGAACCCCATCGGTATCGATAGCGCGGAATACCTAGTCTCCCGCTTGTGTCTTCCCGTTGCGATAGTGTTGATCCGATAAACTGCGCAGTCGCTCTGCTGCGTGTTCAGGCGTGATGTCGCGCTGTGGAGCGTCGAGCAGTTCGTAGCCCACCATGAATTTCCTTACGATCGCCGAACGCAGTAACGGTGGGTAGTAATGCGCGTGCAAATGCCACTCAGGATGCTCATTCCCATCCGTCGGCTGTTGATGGAATCCCATGGTGTATGGGAACGAGGTTCCGAAGAGATTGTCGTAGCGGGTGGTGATGCGTTTCAGAATATCGGCTAGTGCAGTACGCGCGGTGTCGTTTAGAGAGCCCAAATCAGTGATGTGGCCCTTGCTGCAAAGCAACAGTTCGAACGGCCACGTTGCCCAGAAGGGTACAAGCGCAATGAAGTGGTCGTTCTCGCAAACGATGCGCTCGCCCGCTGCACGCTCTAACTCCACGTAATCGCACAACAAACAGCTCTGGTGGAGTCGGCGATATTCGATCAGCGACTCCTGTTCGAGGCGCGGCACGTTTGGGATCGTCCTGTTGGCCCAAATCTGCCCGTGCGGATGGGGGTTACTGCATCCCATCATCTCGCCGCGATTTTCGAAGATTTGCACATGGTTGATTGCCGGCATTGCACCCAGCTCACGATGTTGGGCTATCCAGATATCCACCACTCTCCGTATCGCAGCCACGTCCATGCACGCCAGCGCCATATCGTGGCGTGGCGAGAAACACACCACTCGGCAGACTCCCGACTCGGTCTCGGCGACGAACAGTCCCTTCGATCCACCGCCGACATCGACATGCGGGATGTCGGGCTTCAGCGCGGCAAAATCGTTATCGAAAGAAAATGTCGAGTCGTACTGCGGGTTTCGTGCGCCACCAGCCCGCTCATTGCCCGGGCACAGGTAGCAGTGGGGATCGTAGCGAAGCTCGCGCTCCTCTGGCTCCCTCTCAGTCTGTCCCTGCCAAGGGCGCTGCGTGCGATGGGGTGATACCAGCACCCAGTCGCGCGTGAGTGGATTGAATCGCCGGTGGGGAACTTCCTTGAACTTGGCAAGGTCGATCATGATAGTAGGTTGGTTACTTCTCCTGCACCATCTGCGGCTGTGCACACGTAAATCTCGGGTTGTATTCCGGTTGCGCGCTTGTACTCCTGCTCAACCGTTGCTTTCAACTCATCGACGCCGTCTGCATCCACGAAGTTGACCGTGCAACCACCAAAGCCTCCGCCGGTCATGCGCGATCCAAATACTCCGCCGCATCTCCTCGCGAGTCCCACCATCAGGTCGAGTTCCATGCAACTCACTTCGTAATCGTCGCGCAAACTTGCGTGCGACGCATCCATGAGAACCCCGAATCGTGTCAGGCTGCCTTCGTTTAGTGCCTGCGCCGCCTCAACCACGCGCGCATTTTCACTGATTACGTGGCGACAACGCCGATACGTTTCGGGAGCCATTCCAGAGCCATACTCTGCCAGTTGCGCTGCGCTCACGTCGCGCAATGCTCGAATGTCAGGAAGATACCGCTGCAGGAACTGAACCCCAGCTTCACAATCGGCGCGACGACGGTTGTATTCGCCTCCCGCAAGGGCGTGCTTCACCATGGTGTTGCAGACCACGATCCGGACGCGATCCTCAATCCTCAGCAGCTCGTAATCGAGGCTGCGACAATCGAGCAGTAGTGCATGGTTCGCCAGGCCAGAGCAGGAGATGAACTGGTCCATGATGCCGCACTTCGTCCCGGCATATTCGTGTTCTGCGCGCTGACATGCCTTCGCCACCTGGATGCGGCTCCAGGTACGTTCCGAGCTAGCCAACAATGCCAGTGCAGTTGCAACCTCAAGTGATGCCGAGGAACTCAGTCCCGCGCCGATTGGCACTTCACCTTTGATGACCAGATTGGCGCCGCGAATGTCGTCCCCACTCGCCCGCAGCACGCCCGCGACTCCGCGCACGTAGTCGCTCCAGTGACCGGTTGGACCACCTGCCAGGTCGTCGAGTTCGAAGTTTCGGGTCTCATCGAATTCAATGGAATGCACACTTACCTTGCGGTCAGTGCGAGGCCCGGCAACGACGTAGGTAAAGAACGCAAGCGCTGCGGGCATCACGAACCCGGCGTTGTAGTCGGTGTGCTCGCCGATGAGATTCACCCGCCCCGGAGCACGGAAGATGACGCTTGGATCTCCGAAGAGCTTCCTGAATTGCTCCGCTGCCAGACGTGCCGTGGCCTGCGAATAGTCTGTGGGTTCAGTCTGTTCCATGCGTCAGAGAATCACGTCGTCTCACACCGGGAACCACACTGCTCAGGCGACAACGTTTCGAATCCGGCAGGTGTGAGGAGCAACACCATACTAGACTCCCGGCGCGCAGATAAGCACGGATGAATAGGGAGGGACAAAGAGAGTTACGCGAATCTTGTCGCCCTTCGTCAATGAATACTGCCGGTCGGTTGCCGAGTTGTCACTTATTAACCGGCGTGACCTTTGCGCTTTGCGACTTCGCCAACTGCTCCGTCTTGGCCAGATCAGCTTTCACTTTTTGGCTAAGAGGGCCGTCTGGAACCAGCTTCAGGTAAGTGCGATAGTGATCGGCTGCCGACGCGGGATCCCCTTTGGACTTGTAGAGCGTCGCCAGCAAGAGTTCCACGCCCGGCTCTGAGTGGAGTTTGTCGAGGCTCGCCGCCCGCAGCGCGTTGGTCTCAGCACGAGCGATGTTGTTCAAATTGAATTCAGCCACAGCATTGTAGTAATAGGCCAGTGGAAAGTTTACGGGATCCAACGCATTCACACGCTCGGTAAGGTTCCGCGTTTGTTCCCAGTTCGAGGCGAGCGCGTATAGGTAGGCCATACGTAGATACGGCAGTGCGAAATTGCCGTCCGCATCGATGGCCTTCTGGTAGTCCGCCATTGCACCATCGGTATTTTTTTGTCGCTCCTCCACGTCGCCAAGGCGCAGCCACGCTTCCGCAAACTTCGGATATAAGTCGATCGCTTTGCGCAGCGACTTTTCGGCATCAGCCAGATTTCCCTTTTCGAGTGACTCGCTACCCTTCTCGTACTCCTTTCGCGCTTTTTGGGGGACCTGGAGACTGGCCACGCTGACCATTCCATCGGATTTCTTGCTGCGACTGTGCAGCACGATCACTCCTACGTTGGAATTAGTCATCGAGTTATCGAGCCGAATGGACGAGGACGTGTATCCAGCAAGGTCTGCACGCAATTCGCAATCAGCGATGGTGGCTTCCGGGCTGTTCGGGTTCGCGGTGAAAGGGTTGTTACGCGACAACTGGCTGCTAGTTCCAAACTGTCGAGTATCGTCGGAGGCGTCGGGTAGTGCACCGTTTGACAGGTTGCCAACCATGAAGGAAAAAGACCCGTCGCCCGACGTGAATGTCTCCCTGCGGCTCATCCCGTTGCAGATTCGCAACACTGCAACTGAAGCAGGCGGCGGCATGCCAGTGTCTACAACAACCTTCCCCATGTAGTAAGTCGTCGGGGATGGACCCGTTGGATTTGGATTTACGCGTGCCGGCGCCTTCGATAGCGAAGCTTTTCCACCGCTTCCACCGGATTGCTGAGCGCTCGCCCCTGCCAGCAAGAAAGTTGAGACAATAAGGCTCGCCACACCCAGTTGGATATCCCTTCGCATTTTGCACCCCCACCAGCGATCCGCCCCACTACAACAATTGCGCAAATACTACTCCGAAACGGACCGGAGGTTGTAAACACGACCGAGTCTGGCAATGTATTGTTTTCTTGCAGGGAAAAAACAAAGTACTGTGGATAACGAGCGGGGGCCACACTTCTGGCGCGGGTTGGGGGAATTTGGTGGACCTGGCCGGGATCGAACCGGCGACCTCTTCCATGCCATGGAAGCGCGCTCCCAGCTGCGCCACAGGCCCACATGTGAAACGTTGTACGAGGACTTAAGCAAATCAATTCTCGCTTACTGGCTATCGATAGTCAAACCCCTCGGGGTCTGGCAGCATCTGTA
>DATBZX010000270.1:0-10078 GCA_036512955.1 Terriglobales bacterium | reverse complement strand
CATGGAGAAACTGAATCCGATGATGAGGCCGAGCAGCGTCAGCGTTGCGGTTTCGACCAGCCCAAAGTCCTCGCGCAGGTCGTCTTTCAGGGGCCGCTTCTGGCGCAGGTAGGCACCCAACTGCGCTGAGACCCACAATATGACCGCCGAGAAAAAGAAGAAAATGAGGGGATAGTTCATAATGTGTCCGGGTTCGGCCATGGCAAGAGCTTAGCGCACACCTGCACAAACGAAAAGCGTTCTGTGGAATCGGTCGGGCATGTTAGCAAACGCAACGGCTGCGGTTAGGCTTCATTGCAACGACCGCTATCGTATGCTACTTTCAATGAGTTAGAAGAGGTGAAGCCTTGCGCACACAAGTGCCGGCCGGGCTGAACCGCAAAGAGGCTGAGACCTACTCCCGCCTCGATCTGGAGCGGTTACCCCACCACATCGCAATCATCATGGACGGCAACGGCCGCTGGGCCAAACGCCGCCATCTGCCGCGCATTGCCGGGCACCGCTCGGGCGTGGCAGCGGTGCGTTCAACCATCGAGACGGCGGCGCGAATTGGTTTGCCGGCCCTGACCCTTTATTCGTTTTCCACGGAAAACTGGAAGCGTCCGAAGACCGAAGTCAGCTTCCTGATGAACCTCCTGCGGCGCTACCTGATGATGGAATTGCCAACCATGATGGAGAACAACATCCGGCTGCAGTACATAGGGCGCCAGCAGGAATTGCCGCAGGAAGTGCAGGAACGCATGGCGTGGGCGCGCGAATCGACCGAGAAGAATACCGGCATGGTGCTGACGCTGGCGCTGAACTACAGTTCACGCACGGAACTGGTGGACTGTTTCAACGCGATCGTGAAAGAAGCGTCACGCAACGGCGGCATCGATCACCTGCGCGTGGATGAGCCCGGCATCGCACGGCACCTCTATACCAGGGGACTGCCGGAACTCGATCTGCTGATTCGCACCAGCGGCGAGATGCGGCTGAGTAATTTTCTGCTGTGGCAGGCAGCCTACGCCGAGATCTTTGTCACGGATACGCTGTGGCCGGACTTTCGAGGCAGCGAATTGCTGGAAGCGATCGAGGCGTTTCAGAAACGCGAGCGTCGTTTTGGCGGGTTGATCGGCGACGGGCATTCCTCGTGAAACGCGTCCTGACCGCAGTAATCCTGGTTCCCATTGTGGTGATCGCGCTGTTCAAGGCGCCAATCTGGCTGTTTGCGCTACTGGTGCTGGGAGTGGCGGTACTAGCGGCGCAGGAATACTTCGGAATCGCGAGGGCTCAAGGCTTTCGGCCATTTCACGCGCTGAGTTATCTGGTCCTGGTGAGCCTGTTTGGGGTCGTGATGTGGGGCAGTCTCGAGATTGCCCGTCAGATGCCCTCGTGGCTGCGCGCTATTCCTTTTGTGGAGGGGATTAGCGGCTTGTTACTCGTGGCTGCGCCGTTTCTCCTGATGATTGCCAGCATGCGGCGTGATCCGTTGTCGCAGTCACTGCCGGACGCGGCGGTTTCGTTTCTCCTGTTGCCGTATGTCGGATTGTCGCTGGTGTGCCTGGTACTTTTGCGCGCCTATGAGAACGGGGCGCTGTTTGTCTTGTTCCTGATGCTAGTGGTGTGGGCAGGCGATATCGCTGCGTATTACGTCGGCAGCGCCATCGGAAAACACAAACTGGCACCGCGCGTGAGTCCGGGAAAATCATGGGAGGGCGCAATTGCATCGGCTATCGCAGCAGCGGTCATGTCCGTATTGTTGCTGCACTTCGCCTCGAATCTTTATCTCGCGCTGCAACGTATCCACTTGCTGGATATTTCAGCAATGCCACTCTATCCCCAAGGTGGTGCGTCCGGGCTGTTGCAAAGGACACCAGATTGGATTGCGGTGTTGTTTGGTCTATGCGTGAACGTCGCGGCCCAGCTTGGCGACTTGGTCGAATCGGCCCTGAAACGTGGTGCGGGCGTCAAAGATTCCGGGACGCTGCTGCCCGGCCATGGCGGAGTGCTTGACCGCATCGATGCCTTGCTATTTGCTGCTCCGCTGGGATGGCTGTTCTACGTCAGCGGGTTGGGCGAATACTTCCAGGTTCGTGGGATACTGGGAAGGTAAATGATGAAACGCATCGCCATCCTCGGCTCCACTGGATCGATCGGAAAGAGCACGCTGAAAATCGTCGAAGCCTTCCCTGATCGTTTCTCGGTGTTGAGCCTGGCGGCAGGACGCAACGTCGAGCTTGCGTTCGAACAGGCGCGGCGCTGGCATCCCAAGATCGTTTCGATGGCGTCAGCGGAATCGGCCAACCACCTGCAGGACAAGCTGAAGAAAGTCGGTCTCGGACACGCGATGGAAGTAGTGCACGGTTCGCCGGGAACGGTGAAGGTAGCCACTCATCCCGACGCCGATTTCGTGGTCAGCGCCATCGTCGGCGTAGCCGGACTGGAAGCTACCTACGAGGCGGTGAAGGCGGGCAAGACGGTTGGAGTGGCGAACAAAGAGTGCCTGGTCACTGCAGGCGACTTGATCGTGGCGGAAGCGCGCAAGCAGGGCAAGCCGCTGCTGCCGATCGATAGCGAGCACAACGCCATCCATCAGTGCCTACGGGGCGGACGGCGAAACGAGGTGCATCGCATCTGGTTGACTGCGTCAGGCGGTCCGTTTCTGCACACGCCGCGGCGGCAGTTTGCGCACATCACGGTCGAGCAGGCATTGAACCATCCTACGTGGAAGATGGGAAAGCGCATCACCATCGATTCGGCGACGCTGATGAACAAAGGCTTTGAGGTAATCGAGGCCTGCCGTCTATTCGACATGCCGGCGAGCCAGATCAGCGTGCTGGTGCATCCGCAGAGCACGATCCATTCTATGGTCGAGTTTATCGATGGAAGCCTGTTGGCACAGCTTTCGGTGACGGATATGCAATTGCCGATTCTGTACGCGCTGACGCATCCCGAGCGGATTGAGTCAGATCTGCGGTTCCCGGTGGCGGAGTTGCGGCAACTGGACTTCAGTCCTCCGGATCTGGACAAGTTTCCCTGCTTACGTTTGGCCTATGAGGCAGTCGAAGCAGGAGGGGCAAAGACCATAGCCCTGAATGCGGCCGACGAGGTGGCGGTGGCAGCCTTCCTGGATGGTACCCTTGGTTTCGAGGACATTCCGACTACAATAGAAGCAGTAGTTCGTGAAACGCCGGCCCACATACCTGAATCTATAGATCAGGTCCTGGATTGGGACGCCGACGCACGGCGCCGGGCCCGGAAACTCATTCGGGTGTCGGGACGTGGGGTTGGTACCGCTATAACGCATCCAGCCGGCAGGCACGAGTAGCTCCCTTAGTAAAAGAGGTCTATGAATTCGTTTCTGATTGCAGTGGCGTCAATGGCCGTGGTGCTGGGGATCATGATCCTGGTACACGAGTTCGGCCATTATGCCGCGGCCAAGCTTTTCGGCGTTCGGGTCGACGTTTTTTCCATTGGATTTGGCAAACGGCTGGTGGGCTTCCGCAAAGGGGAGACCGACTACCGGATCAGCGCGCTACCGCTCGGTGGCTATGTCAAGATGGCGGGCGAGAACCCGCTGGAAGCGCACAGCGGCGCACCAGATGAGTTCGTATCGCATCCGCGCTGGCAGCGCTTTGTTATCGCAGGGGCCGGGCCGGCAATGAACATTTTGTTGGCGGTGGGACTGCTGACCGGCGTCAACATGGTGCATTACGAGCATCCGGTATATCTGGACCAGCCAGCGGTGATTGGCTGGGTGATGGAAAATTCTCCGGCGGAGAAGGCGGGCATCCAGGCGGGCGACCGCATCGTGCGGATCGATGGCGCGCAGAACCCGACGTGGGAAGACGTGCTGTTGAAGTCGGCGATCCAAGGGAATAAGCCGCTCGAATTGGCGGTGCAGCGCGGCAACCAGGTTCTGGACAAGCAGATCGCACCTTTCGGCAACGGAACCGATCCGGAGCAGGTACGCAACATCGGATGGGTGCAGGACGAGCCAATCGTCGTCACTCAAATGGAAGCGAAGATGCCCGCCGCTAAGGCAGGCATGCGAGTCGGCGATCAGATTGTGGCGATCGACGGCGTGTCAGTTCGTTCACTGATGTCGGTGATCCGTTTCCTGCAGAAGAATGGCGACAAGCCAGTAGAAATTTCTGCGCTGCGCAATGGCCAGGAAATGAAGTTCACGGCCACTCCGGTGATGACGGAAGACAACGGACAGAAGCGCTATCGGCTGGGCTTTCAGTCGGAGCCGGTGCGCGTCGATAAGCTACCGTTCCCGCAGGCACTGAGCCGCTCCCTCGACGAGAACAAGAAATACTCGCTGCTGATCGTGGATCTAGTGCGGAAAATGGTGCGCAATGAGACCTCCATCAAGCAGATGGAAGGACCGATTGGCATCGCGCGGGCGTCAGGGCAAGCCGCCAGCCAGCCGGGCTGGACACCGCTACTGAGTTTGATGGCCGGCATCAGCCTGAATCTCGGCATCTTCAACCTGCTGCCGATTCCGATTCTCGATGGCGGCATGATCCTGATGCTGATCATCGAAGGCATCATCCGCAGAGACATTAGCCTGCGCATCAAAGAGCGGATTTACCAGACGGCGTTTGTGTTTCTGATCCTGTTCGCGGTGGTCGTGATCTTTAACGACATCGTTAAGGCGGTACCGGGATTGGCGCAGAGATTGCCGTAATTCGAATTGTGTTGTTTGGGACGGGGCGCACGATGCGTCCCGTTTTTCGTTGCTTGAAGGAATGGCTCGCGGTCGCGCCGATTGAATTTGCGCGGGCGCGATAGCTCCCGGAATGGCCTGGTCACGCCACCTATTGCATCTGGACCGCCCGTGTAATGCAAAGAACCGCCGTCGGGATACGTGACGTGTCGCATCTTTCGCTGCAGGCTCGCTGTTTCTGCTCTCTCCCAACGGCTATTTTTCAATGCGATGGGACTGGACTCTTCGCCTTGCAACAAGGAATCTCGGCCCAGCCGCTGGCTGGGGAAAAGTGGTTCCAGGTGTCATCGTCGGTGTAGAGGTCGTGTTGGGGCGAGCAGAAGGGGCCAGTCGATGTACCTCCATGACTTCCCGAGAGTCTGGTCACGACAGTTTCCAATTTAGAAAGTGGATTGAGTCGTCGACTAAACTCGGGTTAAGGAATCTCCACTGAACCGCTGGACGCCGACAACTGGCCCTCCCGGTCGCGCACCACACAGCGCACAAGGTAGTTGCCGGGCTTCACCTCGAAGTTCGCCCGCATGGTTACGCCCGAGTCCAGCTTCTTGTCGAGGGTGTTGTCGGTCAGACGCATCTCCAGTGTCTTCTGGTCGCCCTGCACGAAGTTGCCGTTGCGATCAAACAGCGCAGATACTATGGTCAGGTCATTGCGATTGCGGCCGTCCACCTTTTGATAGTGCAGATGCCGCACGTCCACCTTCACCAGCACCGCCAGCTTCGCGCCCTCGTCGGAAGTCTTGAAATACTTGGTCTGCAGCGTGACTGGAATGTCCCTGCGTTCTTCCTGCGAGAAGACGGCGTCGTTGATGTCGCTCCTCGCCTGCTCGGCCGCGTTCTGCAGGTGCGTGGGAGCATAGTAGCCTTTTCGTGCTTGCAGGGCATAAGGCTGCTTGTTCGCCAGGGTGACCTTCAGATTGTGATACTTTCCGTCGTTCTTGAGGTTCTGCGGTGCGAAACCGAGAACGTAATAGTATTCGGGCATAGCGGCGGTACGCCGAAATCCTTCGAAAAGGTCATTGTTATTGTGAAAATACGTGCCGCCGGTTCCATACGCCAGTTCGCTCAGTACGTTGGCTTCATCACTGGCGCTCATTAACTCATACTGCCGCAGCGCCGCAGCGGTCTGCTCGCTCTGGGGTTTCCTGCTGATGTCGGGAACGCCGCTATACAGACCCCTCGCATCGAGCGTGCTGATGACGACGTTCGAGCGGACGGCGCGATCGATGACCTCGCTTTCCCGTTGCGTGTTATCGAGCAGCAGGAAGCCAGGCGATACCAGAACGATGGTCCGCGGCCCTGGCATCTGTGCGATCCTGTTGATCACGTCGCGTATGGTGCCGAGGGCAATCCGCGATTGATCGCTGCTGGCACTTGCCACCCTCTCCGCGGCACTCAAGACCACGCTCTGGGCCGTATTGGCGTCCACCCTCATGTCCAAACAATTGATGAAGTCCGCTGTAGCAACCTGTAAGGCAGTCTGATCATTCAAGTTGACAATCAGATTCGCTTGAAAGGGGGTGATGTACGGGCAGTCGGTGGTCGCGGCGCTTCCGATCGGATTGGGATTGATCCGCAGAAGCGTTGCCCGCAGCTTCGCCCGGTCGTCGGTAAAGTCCTGCATGACGATGCCCGACGTGGTGTACACGGCCGCGCGGTCTCCGGGAGCCAGGGAATCCAGATGCTTCATTGCGGCATTTCGAGTTGACGCAACATCGCTGAACGGCAAATGGTAGTCGTCAAACAAATAGGCGACATAGCGCTCCGGCGCTGCCGGCTTAGCCGCGAGCTGTTCCTTGCCGCCGGCTGCTCCAGCCGGGTGCGGCATTTCCGGCTTCTCGATGGCGAAGCGCGCGATCGTCTGCGGCTTGCCATTGTCGAAGAGCTGGAAGTCTTCCTTCTTCAGAGTGCCGATTGCCTGTCCCTGGCCATTGCGCACCACGACCCGCACCAGTACCAGGTTCACGTTCACCTTGAACGTCGTCTCGGTTTCCTGATGGGTGGTTATCTCAGGTACATTCTTGTCTTCTACAGCAGCCGGTGGCGGACTGCTTTGCGGGGTCGATACTGACTGCGAAGCAGAACTTCCGTTCTCAGGCGAGACTAACGGAGGACTCGATTGCGCTTGTGTCAAAGCGGATGCGGAAAGCCAAAACAACACCGCAACTACGCACCAGCGAACACAAAAGCTCCGGCTGGTTCTGCTTTTACCAGCCTCCAAGCCTTGGCTCGGGTCGGGATCGTTCATGATGACACCTTGAAGAGTTGCGAACCGGGACGCTCGCTGACTGCTAGTTGAATCCCAGGCTATCGCCAACATCAACATTAACCCTGCCGCTGCCGCAATGATCTGAAAGGCAAAAAACTAATGAAGCTACAGTCCCAAATTGGGAACATACTTGAGTCATATGCTGATCCTCGAATGGTTGGTGGTATATCCCGATTTCGTAAGCGATCCGCCGCCATGACATCGGCAAACGACAAAACAGAAAGGCTCCCGATTAGGAGCCTTTGCAGTTCACAAACTGTAATTCGGCTAGGTGCTTGACCCGTCGTTGCGCTTCAGGGTTGGACGATCATCGTCGTTCTGCGTTCCCGTGCCGGTGCCGTTGTTGGTTGGATTATCGGCGGTGCTGCGGCGCAGCGTCGGACGGTCCGCATTGGTTTTGTCGTTCTGCACCTTGTGCTTGTTCTCGATGGAGGCGAGACGCGATTTCACCTGGTCGAATTCCGAAGTATTGATTACATACTCCTCACGCGGTGGCAGGACGGTCGCCATCTCCTGCTGGGCGTGCGAGACGCGGTCAGGGGTCATAGGATGCGAGGAGAAGGCCTTGGCGATCGCGCCCGGCTTCTTCTTTTCCTGCGCCTCAATTTTCTCGAAGAACGAGATGAACGACTGCGGGTCGTAGCCCGTCTTGTACATGTACTCCATGCCCAGGAAGTCGGCTTCGCTCTCGAAGTTGCGGGAGAACTTCATGAAGGTCAGCGGCACTCCGATGCTCAGAGCGGCCTGCGTGGCCTCGTAAACTGCCCAGCCGCCGGGAACAAAAATCAGAGGAATGCTGGCCAGGTTGACGATGTTGCTGCGAGTCTGTTCGCGGGCGACATGGCAGGCGGCGACGTGCGCGATTTCGTGGGCCATTACGCCAGCCAATTCTGCTTCGTTATCGGCGGCAAGAATCAAGCCGGAGTTGACGTAGAAAAAGCCGCCTGGCAACGCGAATGCGTTGATTTCGTCGGTGTCGATGACCTTGATGGTAAAGGGGACCTTGGAATCGGAGTTGCGCACCAGGTTCTGGCCGATGCGATTCACATATTCAATGACCACGGGGTCGGTAACCAACTTCGCGCCATGCTCAATCTGCTGGGCATATTGCTGGCCCATCGCAACTTGCTTGTCGAGCGAGTACCAGTTCCCTGCTCCGCGTCCGCAACCCACATTGCGGTTGCCGATGGAATCGATGGCGCTCAGGGTTTCGGGGCTGGGAGCGTTCTTGTCGGGCTTCGTGTTCGCGGGAGCGGAGTCGTCTGGGGCTGCAGTTGCCGGAGGCGTGGACTGAGTTTGCGATCCGACGGAAGGCGCGGTCTGCGCTGGATCTGGGACGCTCGGAGCTTGCGCCGAAGTTCCCGTGTTTTGACCGGGACTCCCCGTGGGATAGCCTTGGGCCCACGCTGGAGCGTTGGCGACGAGCGCCACCGCGAGGACGCACAAGCCGATATTCTGCAACTTAGATCGCATGATGCCCACCTTCTTCAAGCCCGTTGCCTGAGCCACGACGACAGGAATGCGATTTCGCGCACCCTGTGGTTATTGGAACACGAACGAACCCGCTTTGTTTCCCCAGTCAAGTCCATTCTACGCCTACCACATCGGGCGGAGTAAACGAGTTGGAAGGCAGGAACCCGCACTGGTATTTCCCGGGAATCAGCACGGAAGTTCCCATTTGTGAACGGCGACAGATAGACAAAGCCGGAATGGCATGAATCAGGCAACTGGCTGAAAAACAAGGAACTTGCATTTCGTTTGGGCAATCCGAGGAAACAGTCCAGAGAGAACACGTTCTGGGACATTCTGGTGCTCGACGCGGGGCGGGAAGCAGCGTCCGCGCCGCTTGGAACGCGGCCCAGCATGATAAACTAAAGTCTACCTGTATGGCTCAATTACAACGCAGAAAGACATATACGGCTACAGTCGGCGGCGTGCGCGTGGGCAGCGATGCACCAATTGTGGTGCAATCGATGACCAATACCGATACGGCTGACATCGAGGGCACAATCCGCCAAGTAGCGGCTCTGGCGCGGGCCGGATCGGAACTGGTGCGCGTCACCGTGAACAACGACGCGGCCGCAGCTGCAGTGGCTCCGCTGGTTGATGGCCTAGACCGGTTGGGCGTTCGCGTGCCGATCATCGGCGACTTCCACTACAACGGGCACATCCTGCTGAAGAAGTATCCCGAGTGCGCACGGGCATTGGCCAAGTACCGCATCAATCCGGGCAACGTTTCGATTGGTAAGAAGGATGACGACAATTTCCGGACGATGATTGAGGTCGCGATCGAGAACGACAAGCCGGTGCGTATTGGGGTGAACTGGGGATCGCTGGATCAGCAACTGCTGACCCGGCTGATGGATGAGAACTCGAAGTGGCCCGAGCCCAAAGAAGCGCGCGACGTGATGATGGAAGCCATGGTGCTGAGCGCGCTGCGATCGGCTGACTTAGCGGTGAGTTATGGGCTGCGGAAAGACCAGATCATCCTGAGCGCAAAAGTCAGCGGCGTGCAGGACCTGATCGATGTGTATCGCGAGTTGGCGCGGCGTTGCGAGTATCCGTTACACCTCGGGCTGACCGAGGCGGGGATGGGAGCCAAAGGAATTGTAGGCAGTGCGGCGGCACTGGCCGTGGTCTTGCAGGAAGGCATTGGCGACACGATTCGAGTTTCGCTGACCCCCGCTCCCAATGGAGACCGCACGGAAGAAGTCACAGTCGGCCAGCAGATTCTGCAGTCGATGGGGATACGCAGCTTCAATCCGCAGGTGACTGCGTGTCCGGGATGCGGGCGCACGACCAGCACGTTTTTCCAGGAGATGGCAGAGCAGATTCAAGGTTACCTGCGCGAGCAGATGCCGACTTGGAAGACGCGCTACTCAGGCGTGGAAGAGATGAAGGTCGCGGTGATGGGCTGCATCGTCAACGGGCCGGGCGAGTCAAAACATTCGAACATTGGCATCTCGCTGCCGGGGACATTCGAAGAACCAAAGGCTCCGGTGTACGTTGATGGGCGCCTCATGACGACGCTCAAGGGCGACCACATCGTGGCCGAGTTCATCAAGATTCTTGAGGACTACGTGGATTCGCACTACGCG
>DATBZX010000269.1:0-21408 GCA_036512955.1 Terriglobales bacterium | reverse complement strand
ACCCACTACGGCCGAGATTGCAGCCAGCGTCCAGATGGCGCGGTGCGGGCTGAGGTTGTCGGAATGCAGGATGCCGAAGTGCTCCGGCGCTTCCTTGTCCTTGCCCATGGCGTAGGTAACGCGCGCCCCAGTGTTCATGCAGGAGAGGGTGGTCCCAATCAACGCCAGGAACACGGTGAACGCCTCGCACAACATGAAGGTGCGGCCGTGTCCGGGACCCAGCAGCGCATCGCCTACGACGACCATCATGTCGCCGATGGGCGCTGCGGAAGCCGAGGCACTTGCCATGCTGTACCCGCTATTGAGGAAGTAGTTAGCCGAGAAATACTCGAACAGGTAACAGAACAGTCCCTGTACCAGTAGCGATACGATTACCGCGATGGGGATGTCGCGCTTGGCATTCCGCGCCTCGCCGCCCATGGCGGTCACCGACTCGAAACCGACCAGGATCAGGATGGCGACGGTCGCCTGAATGAACACCCAGCCCCAGTTGTGCGCGCTGATGACTGACTTGGCAGTGGGATGCGACAAGAATGCGCCGGAGCTGTCCTTTTCGGGATAGCTGATGCGGAAAGGCACGGGATTGCCGGCCGCGTCCAGCTTAGGCTGCGGAACTACGCCAGCAGAGTCGCGAACGATGGTATCGGTCGGTTTACCGTCAACCATGGTCGTGGTGGTGGCGAACTCGTAGGTGTAGGCCTCGCCCGAAACCGAATCGAACTGGTAAGCGATGGTTCCCGGCGGATGATTCATGCGATAGCCCAGTGCCAATACCGCGAACAGAACCAGGGCGGCGATCTGAATTACGTTGATGGCAATGTTGACCGCAGTGGAACCGGTGACTCCACGGTGAGCGATATAAGCCACCGCGAAGGAGAATATGATCGCGACTACCATCATGAACACGATTCCTGGATTCGATGCGCTCATGAAGTTCGGCCAGATGGTCCCGACCAGGTATCCGCAGAGAATGCCCATCACAGCCACCATCACGCCGGGATAGATCCAATAGTAGAGATGGGAGGCCCATCCCACGATGAACTTCGACAGGCGTGCATAGCGCCACGCTTTGTCATGGTTCAGAAAAGACTGTTCGGCGAAGTAATAGGAGCTGCCCGTACCGGGGTACAGCTTCGCCAACTCCGCATAGCAGACGGCGGTAGCCAGGCAAAGCGCCAATGCGACGATGATGCCGAGCCACATCGAGGGCGCGGTCACTCCGGTCGTTGCCTGGATGAAGAATGTGAGCCACAGAAATGCGCCCGGTGCAATGAGCGCCATGGCGTTCATCGTCAACCCTGTGAGTCCCAAGGTTGCTTTCATTTCGACTGGGGTATTCTCCGCCATAAATTCTCCTTTTACTTTCTGAATTGCATCGCTCGAAAATGTCCCGGCAGCTTCGCCAGTGAACTAAAAACTAGCGGACGCAGAGTGAGCCGTCCAACGCATATTTTGGTTGGTGACTATCAAAAAGACGCCGACAACTTCTAGTTATGTGAGCGATAAGAAGGGCTTATGCGGCGGTAGACAAAACGTACGAGTCGTACGAAGACGGCGCGTAAGAGCAAGAAAAGATTGACCGAAGACGGGAAGCGAGATAACGCAGGCCCTTACGCTCGCGGGCGCAGCGACGCGCGAACTATGGCCGGCCCGTGACGGCGAACTATGGTCACCTGGCTCGCGACTGTTCTGAAGCGGTTCTTCGTGAAGCGGACTTGAATCCAGTTCGCGGTTTAATCAGCCGCTGGCGTGCGACCTTCTCAAAGCAACCCGGTGCGCGGCGCGTTTCTTCTTCTTTTTGGCTCGAAGTGCCTCCGCGCGCTTATCCTCAGCAGGCTTCTGTTTCGGGGCCTTTGCCGCCTTCGTGGGCGTCGCCGTTGCTTCCGGAATTTCCATCTCTGGCATGGTCATGAATGTCTCCCGTAACGAAGAAAGAAATCACTCGTGCGCGCCTTCATCGACGCACTCCCGAATGAGCTACCGAGCCATGGTACGGCACCAGCATGGCATTTGACCGAGCAGTATTGCTCAGTCTGCCTGGTTGGGTCTGAGCGACAATAGGACATCGGTTCCTGCCGTCCAATAATCCCGGCAAGCTGTGGGAACGGCGTTGCGCTTCTCTTATGAACTTGTTGTCCGCCCATTGTCGCGTGTGCAAGGGAGACCAGTTTCGAGCCTTGCCTCCGGAGGGTTGGATCGAGAAAGTGGTGCTGCCCCGCCTCTTCCTGTGCCCCGGGACCTGCATCGTGTGCCACAAGCGACGGTACTTACCGACTTTCCAACGATGGACAGCGGTCCCGAATTCATGGCGCTGAGCGCCGTACGCCGCCGAAAGGAAAATGCCATGACCTACTACCGGGTCGAGTTTCTCGCACCCCGGGCCGATCTGCGGCCAGCCAAGAAGTTTGTTACTGTAGATAAGGCAAAGAAACATGCCCGGCGGATACTGGGATTGGCCGACGATAGCAGTTTGGTCACCCGGGTTTCGATTATTGCCATCAGCCGGGATGGAACTCCAGTCTGACCGCCCGTTCCCTGTTCAAGTAGTGGACTCTCGACGTTAGGTAATAGTTGTTCTCACGGCCACGGCCGAGGAAGAAGACCACCGCGAAATGAAGTGCCCTGTTTGTAACAGTGAAGTATCAAAAAAGTGGCAGACCAGCAGCCCCGGCGCAGTCAGCCGCGTGGGTCAGTCGCAATGGTCCTGCGGCGTCTGCGGAGGCGTATTTATTCGCGCAGAATTGCACCCCCTCCCCAAACACGACCTGAAGCCCGAATAGCCACGTATTCGACTGACAGCCTTGGGTAGTGCACGAAGCGTCGTAGACTCGTCGTATGCACCCTCGGCTGGGCGGCCAGGGTAGCTTCGTCAAGCGTCATCCGCGGCGTCCGGCTTAGCTAAATAACAACTGTCGGTTGGACAATTGTCGGTTGGACTTGCCTCGCGTCTAGCCCCTGCGTTATTCTCGCAAGCCAAACGAACGGTTACACCCGCACTGGCTGGTGTTTCCAAGATGACATCGAAGAGCACACGAAGATTTGACCCCAAGGCGTTTCTTGCCACGATCGGGGCGGGGCGCAAGATTCTCTCGTTCGAAAGTGGGCAGCCGATCTATGTCCAGGGCGACCCGGCCGATTCGGTTTTCTATGTGCAGAAGGGCAAGATCAAGCTGACCGTCGTCTCGACTGCAGGAAAAGAGGCCACCATTGGAGTTCTGGGTGAAGGTAGCTACTTCGGAGAAGGCTGCCTCGCCGGTCAGGCGACGCGCATGGGCTCCGTGTCGGCCATGCCGGAATGTACGATTCTGCGCATCGAGAAGAAGTCCATGATGGAATGCAAGTCCACAGGTCCCTGCTCACCGTCGTACTGCACGATTGACTACCCTACTGCAGCCCACCTTTGGGCCTCCCGCAAATAGTTCCAAGAGCGTGCAATATTGAATAGATTTTGCGCGGTGCCCGCCATATCATTCTAAACAATCATACGCGCAGAGTCCCTCGCGGTCGGCCACCCAAGAGCAGAGACAATTCCCCAATTCCACTGCCGGGGGTTCTGCCGCAATAGTGGGCTTCCAACGGAGAATGGGAAATGCAATCACCATACGGGATGGAACTAGTCGAGAACTGTCTCGCCTGCAACCTGTGTTCTGTGGGCTTCTTCTGCCGTCTGCCGAAAGCCGAAATGGAAGCCTTTCAAAAAATAAAGTTCACGTTGGCCTATCCGGCGGGAGCAACTCTATTTGTCGAAGGCCAGACTTGCCGCGGTATTTATGTTTTATGCCGGGGACGGGTAAAAGTATCGGCGACTTCGAGTCAGGGCCAGACCCTTATCTTTAAGATCGCGAGGCCGGGAGAGGTGCTGGGGCTGAATGCAACCATGTCTGGGGCACTGCACGACACGACGGCGGAAACCGGACAGGCATGCCAGCTTAACTTCGTAAAACAGGCGGACTTCCTGCAATTCCTTACAGAACACCGCGGTGCCTGCATGCACGCCGCGATTCATCTAAGCCACGAATGTCAGCTGGCGTACCAGCAACTGCGCTCCTTCGTGATGCGCTCCGCACCGGAACGCATTGCCCGCCTCATGCTGGACTGGTCACTCGCCGGGCTGGATGGAGGCACTGCGCACGGCATCAAGGTCGCGTTGACTCACGATGAGATTGGACAAATCATCGGCATGTCGCGCGAGACCGTGACCCGCACTCTCGCCGATTTCCGCAAGCAACACATCGCCGTCCTGCATGGTTCGACGCTGCTGATCCAGAACATGCCTGCTCTCCAGAAACTGGCGGCCTAGACCGAGAACGCTGGCCCAGCGCGCCCGATATCGGAAGAAGAATTGCTTCTCACTTGTTGCGCCTTTGTGGCGAAGGATTTACAACGTTCTTTGGTTGCTGAGCCTGTAACACCCAATGTGAATTTTGTCGCATGCCGCTTGACCCCTCGGCCGAACTTGTGTAGTGTCTAACGAACATCATGTTGAGTGGACGTCAGAATTGTTGTTGCATGACCTGCTGTTGTTGCGGGTGCACACCTTCTGACGCCTACGGAAATACCGCCTAGCTCTTTTACTTAAGCAGGATTTTCCGACCCACGCGTCAGAGGCATCTGACACGTGGGTTTTTCTTTTTGGCGCAAAGAGGTTGTCAATGTTGGAAGCAGTCAAGGAAACGAAGGCACAAAGAATCGAGCGGCTCAAACGGGAGAAGAATCCCTGGGAGTGCCTCGACGAGATCCGCGGGTTCGCGCGCAACGGGCACGGATCGATTCCCCCGGAATGGCTGGGGACGTACTTCCGCTTCTGGGGCGTGTACACCCAAGGCGACGGAGTCGGCGCGGTCGGTGGCACGGGCGGCGAAGGCAAGGCCCTTCCCTACTTCATGGTGCGCATTCGTATTCCCAACGGGCTTTTGCTCGCGCACCAGGTCCGCGCCATTGCCGACGTGACCGGGAAGTACGCCCGCGGCAATGCCGACGTCACGGTGCGCCAGAACATTCAGCTTCACTGGATCACGATTGAGGACCTGCCGGAACTGCTCGATACGCTCTGGCGGGCCGGCCTCACCACCATGGGCTCGTGCGGTGACGACGTTCGCAACATCGTCGGTTGCCCGCTGGCCGGGGTCGACGCCGATGAAATCTACGACGCCTCGCCGCTGGTCGACGAAGCTAACCGGCAATTCGTCGGCAATCCTGAGTTCTACAACCTGCCGCGCAAATTCAAGATAGCTATCACTGGGTGCCACGCCTGGTGCTCGTATCCCGAAATCAACGATGTGGGACTGACCGCTGTGCGCGGCAACGGTCGCGAGATTGGTTTTTCGTTGCGCGTCGCCGGGGGCCTGTCCACCGACCCGCATCTCGCCAAGCGACTCGATGCGTTCGTCCTGCCCAACCAGGTGTTGCCAGTACTGAAGGGGATTGCGTCGATCTTTCGCGATAGCGATGTCCTGCGGGAAAACCGCGAACGCGCCCGCCTGAAGTTTCTGTTCCTCAAGCACGGCTGGACTACTGAGCACTTTCTTAGCGAACTGAAATCCCGCCTTGGATTCGATCTGGCGCCGGCTGTTCCCGAAGATATGCCGGACGATGTGTACCGCGATCACGTCGGTGTCCATCGTCAGAAGCAAGCTGGCTACTGCTATGTGGGGGCTTCCGTTCTGCGCGGCCGGATTTCAGCAGCTCAACTTCATGCTGCAGCCGATCTGGCCGAACGCTATGCGGGAGGCGAACTGCGCACCACCAACATGCAGAACCTGCTGATCGTGAACGTGCCAGAACGCAATGCGGCCACGCTTGCTGGCGCGCTGCAACTCGTGGGGCTTCCTACCCAAGGTTCGGCCTTCGGGCGCGGCATCATCGCCTGCTCCGGCACCGAGTTTTGCAAAATCGCCATCACCGAGACCAAGTCGTTTGGCCGGTGGCTGGCGGAAGAACTCGACGAGCGGCTGCCGGGCTTCGAGCAGCACCTGAAGTTGCACATCACCGGATGCCCCAACAGTTGCGGCCAGCATTGGATCGCCGACCTCGGACTTGAAGGCAAAAAGATAAAGCAGAACGGTCAACTTATCGATGCCTATTACTTCTGTGTCGGAGGAGCGGTTGGCCAGCACCAGGCCATCGCGCGTCCGGTGGGATATCGCTGCCCGGCCTCGGAAGTTCCTGATGCCATCGAACGCCTGTTGAACCGCTACCTCATCGCGCGGGAGCCCGGCGAGAACTTGCGGCAATTCTTTGCCCGGCATCCCTCCGAAGAGATCCGCGCTTATCTTGCTGGACGAGATTTCGTCGGCGTCGAGCGCGATCCCGCGGCAGGCCGCGTTCCTCACGGAGTCGAAGGATGAGCGCACAACAGCCAACGCTTTTTCCGATTTTCTTGAAGCTCGAAGGCAAGCCCTGCCTGGTAGTGGGCGGCGGTCGCATCGCGGAAGGCAAGATTGCCGGCCTGCTGCGTTCGGGAGCGCGCGTAACCGTGGTCTCGCCCGAACTCACCGCAGTCCTCGCGACACTCGCAGAATCTGGCGCGATGGATTGGAAGCGACGAAACTTCGAGATTGCCGATCTGGACGGCGCGTTCCTACTTGTTGCGGCGACTTCGAGCTTCGACGCAAATGCACTCATCTATCAGGAAGCGGATCGTCACGGGATTCTATGCAATGCCGTCGATCAACCAGATCAGTGCCATTTCTATTACCCCGCGGTCGTGGATCGCGGACCGCTGCAGATTGCCATCTCGACCGCTGGACTCAGCCCGTCGCTGGCGCAGCGTTTGCGCAAAGATCTCGAAATTCAGTTTGGTCCCGAATATGAGGGCTGGGTCGAGTGGCTGGGAAGAGTGCGCTCGGCCTTGATGAGCCGAGGCAGCGACTTCGAGACCCGGAAGCGCATCCTCGGCCGCCTCGCTAGCCGCGAAGTATTCAATCGCCTGAAGTCCTCGGCCGAACGCAAACGCCACGGAGTCGCCGCATGAGAGCAAGAGTCTATCTCGTTGGAGCCGGTCCCGGCGATCCCGATCTGCTGACGGTGAAGGCTGTTCGCATCTTGCGCTCCGCCGACATCGTCCTGCACGACGCGCTGGTTAGCGAAGAGATTCTGCAGATCGCGCGCCCCAACGCCCAACTGATCGACGTGGGTAAGCGCATGGGAGAAAAGCGGCTCACGCAAGACGCGATCAACCAACTGCTGGTCGATCTCGCCGGATGCGCTAACGTAATTGTCCGGCTAAAAGGTGGCGACCCGTCGATCTTCGGTCGTGCCGCGGAAGAAATGTCCGCATTGCGCAAGGCTGGAATCGACTTTGAGATCGTGCCCGGCATCACCGCGGCCGTCGCTGCCGCAGCGCAGGCGAGAATCACTCTTACGGACCGGCAGTCCTCTGCCGGAGTTGTCTTCCTCACCGCGCAGCAGGCGACTGGCAAGGGCCGCACGAATATCGCGCGCTACGCATCCCAGGACTGCACGCTTGCGATCTATATGCCAGCCGGGCAGTATCGCGCGATTCGCGACGATCTGATCGCCGCAGGCTTGGCGCTCGATACGCCGTGCCTGGTAGTGGCCAACGCAACCCGTCCCAACCAGGAACTGTTGTGGGCCGATGTCGCGTCACTTGGATCGATCGTCGTTCCGCAATCGCCCGCACTGATCATTATTGGCTCGGTTGCGCGCGACCGTGATGAAGCCTTGGTGCGCGAGACACTTCATACCGTCGAACCCAGTATCGAGGCGGTCCTGTAGTGTCGGAGGGCACCCGGCTATTTCGTGGCCACATGTGACTCAATCGTCAGGGGTACGTCGAGCGTTCCAATTCGACCGGAGATGCGATCCATGACACCCAACCTTAGCTGGTAAGACCCCGGCGGAAGCGTCATTTCCTGGTGCAACTGCAGACCGGTGCGCATCAACGCCTCGAGTTGTGGCGGAGACAACGGCACGTGATAGCCCTCAGAGAAGCTCGCGCACTGCTGGCCTTTCGCGTCCCACGCGATGGCGACGAACTGGACTTCCGGCGTTTTCTCCGCTCCATCTCCCTGGTTCAGCGAAAGGTCTTGCATGTCGATCAGCATGTCAACCGCTGTGGGCTTACCTGATTCATCCGGCGGAACGACCCGCGCTTTCATAATCAGTTGGGTGGAGAGCGGCGCGGTGGGTTCCATCGCGAGCGAGACAGCGCGAGTGGGATCAGTATTGGATTGGAGCGGATCGAGCAAGGCGTAGTACCCGGAGCGGTTGAGCAGTTTCACTCTCGGGCGCGATGTCTTGACCGTGATCTTGCGGAACTTTCCATTCCAGTCCGCATTCTCTGGGCGATAGGCAAGCGCGTAGTAGTTCGAACCGGTCTCCATGCCATTGGCAATCATCGCGTGCAGGTCGTTTCGATTGAAGTAGGCCCGGCCCCCGGTAAGCTTGGCCACGTTCACCATCGTCTCTTGAATGCTCACGTTTTCCTGGTCCTGGCCAGACACGGTTTCGTACGCTTCTGTCTGCCCGAAGAGTACTGAGCCGTGTGTCGATCCCTCTGCGCTCATCGTCATCACTCCGCGAACGTCGACGGGATACACCGCAATCTGGGTCGCGGACAGCAGCGCGGCGGTCCTCTGCAATTGCGGCGCGTTGCTGGAGATGTCGAAGGGAAATCCGGAAGAAATCCAGATCAGGTTCTTGCGTCCCGGGACCACGGCCAGGGCGCGCGCCAGTTGGTTCAGGGCGTCGAGCGTGTCCTCGGTACGCGACTCCAAATGACCTTGTTGTTCTTCGTAGAGGAAATTTGCCACCGCACGATAGGCCTTCGGGTTCTTCATGATGCCTGACTCTTTCAGCTCGCCGATGGAATCCGACATGCCCTTCGCGTTGGAGTACGAAGGATGGGGGGAACTCGATAATTCCTGGGCTGCCGCGATCAGGACGTCGCTATTTTCTGTAAAACTCTGCACCATCCGCAGCCGCTCTCCCAGAGTGAACAGCGCTACACGCCTGCCGGGCGGCAGCTTCTTCAGGAAGTTGAGCATCTCCTGCTTGGCGTAGGTCAGGTGCTGACGGTCGGTGTTCAGCGAGTCGAACAGCAGGACCGTCAGCGCGCCGGACTCGCTGCGGGACACAAAGTTGGTGTAAACATTCTCGGGCAAAATAGGGGGCGCCGGTGCTGCCCTTGGCTTGGCATCTGACCGCTGTTCCTGAAATCCGGTAATGCGCTGCGGCTTGCCATCTTCCAGGAGAGTGAAGTCGTGCGGCCCCAGCGAATGGACTGGCCGGCCGTTGTCGTCGGTGGCAACTACATCGACCAGCACCAGCCGTGCGTTCGACTTGAATACCAGAGACTTGTTAGCAGGGGCAGCCGCCTTGGCCGCTCCAGGCGACTGCGCGTGCAGCACTGCCGCCAAAAATATGGTCAACGAGAGTAAGGCGGGGAGCGCGGCCTGGCGGGCAAAGCATTTCATAATCTAAGTAGACGTTTCGATTTGTCCCCGGACCGACGCGATTATCTTATCCTGCCCTTCCCCATGAAAAACAGCCAGCTAGCAGTGATACAGCTTACCCCCTCGACGGCGCAACTTTACTCTGTCACAGCATGATGTCACTGCGGGCAGGGACGACCCGCGGTCACTTGTACTTGCCGAACATGAAAAAGCCGGAGCGGATAGCTCCGGCTCTTGGTCTGGGTTGGCCGCTGCTAGTTGAGGGCAACGACGACCTCCTCATAGCCGCCCGCACGGTTGCCGGCCAATTGTAGTTCTTTCTGCAGTTCTTTCTCCTGTTTGGAGGTGGGGACGATCAATCCGTCAGTCCCAGGACCTCTCCATATTTCCGCCAGGAAGTACTGGCTGCCGACCCTATGGAACACCAGCTTGGCGTCCGTGTCGCGGGGATTTTCGTGCCGGGCGATTGCCATAGCCGATGAACTGGTCTCGTGGTTCTGGACCATGACCGAGTTCGCGTTTCCCATCTCCCTTACATCGTAGGTCCCGGACGGCAGTTGCGCCGAACCCACCTTGAAATCGAAAGGCACATTGGCCTTCGCGTAGGACTGAGCATAGACAGCCGTGGGGTTGAGGAGCAGCGACATCACCACCAGCGACAGGATTCCGATCAGGTTGCGTTTCATGACATCCTCCTTCACGGGCTCCTCGCAGTGGAACCCAAACTGAATTTGTCTTCCAGCTTCGCTTCGCCATCGCTGGCGGCTTGCTTTGACGCTTTTACGTAAGGCAAGCGTTGTGCCAAAGCTCGACCCAGCTTGTTGGCCGACGTCTTGCGCTGTGTTTACAACAACATAGAAATCGGCGGCCAGCGATGCACGGTCCCACCGTGGCAATCCGGTAGCCGATCGGATGTCAGCGGGTATCTTCCCGGTTCCTCAGCGTCCGCAGTCGATTCGACAGCGATTAGCCAGCAATCTCGGCTACACTGTTCATCCGGAGGCAGACTTGTCTAACCCGAGGCTGGTGGCTATTTCCGGTTCCCTGGAAGGAACGGTTCGGGCCGTGGACGGCGGAGGGCTTTCCCTGGGAAGAGACCCCTCTAACCAAGTGACGGTGGGTGAACCTGCGGTCTCCCGGAGGCACTGCACCATCAGCGAAGTCTCCAGCGGCGCCTTCGAAATCGCCGACCTCGAGAGTCACAATGGCACTTTCGTCAACGGGGTCAAGGTCAGCCGCGCATCCCTCAAGCATGGAGACCGGATTCGCATCGGGACCAGCGAGTTTGTGTTCCTTACCGGTCCTGACGACGCTTCCTTGCCGTCATCCGGGATCGGCAAAGATACATCCTATGTCGGAATGCAAACGGTTTTGCTCGATCACCGCTCGGGTCTGCCGTCGGATTCCTCGGGCATTGGTCGCATGGCGCGTGACTTGTCGGCATTTTTCAAGATCGCCAGCGTCATCAACTCGACCCGTGACGTGGACACTTTGCAGCGCGAGTTGCTGGTGCTGATTTCCGAAGTGGTCCCGGCCTCGCAGGCCGCAATCGTGCTCCAGCCGAGCGCGCAGGAGGAACCCTACCCGGCGTGTAACTGGAGCCGAGACAGAAGCGCAACGCAGGATGTGGTAATCCGCAAAGAGTGGGCACAGCGGGCGATGTGGGAACGATGCGCCGTATTGACCGTGGCATCGGCCGGAACCACGCCCGAAGAGCATGTGCTCTGTGTTCCCTTGATAGCGGTGGAGAACATCCTGGGAGTGATCTACCTCACTGCGCCGGCATCGGCAGCGCCCTTCGGCGAGGACCACGTGCTCTTTCTCAGTGCGATTTCACGCATCGCCGCGGTCACCCTGGAAAACCTTGTGAAGATGGATTCCCTGCGGGCCGAAAATCAGCGGCTAAGGGCGGACGTGGGCTCGGACACGCTGATCGGCGACAGCCGCCCAATGCAACGGGTGACCGAGTTCATCGGGCGAGTGGCCAAGGGCGATTCGACGGTCTTGATCCGCGGCGAGAGCGGGACGGGCAAGGAACTGGTGGCGCGCGCGATTCACGCCGCCAGCCCGCGAGTCACCAAGCCGTTCATCGCAATCAACTGCGCCGCAATTCCGGAAACCTTATTGGAGAGTGAGTTGTTCGGGCACGAGAAGGGGGCGTTCACCGGCGCGGCTTCCACCAAGAAGGGCAAGTTCGAAGCCGCCGAGGACGGGACCCTTCTGCTCGACGAGATCGGCGAGATGGCTCCGCTGCTGCAGGCCAAACTGCTGCGCGTCCTGCAGCAACGTGAGTTCGAGCGGCTGGGCGGAACCCGGCTGCTGCCGTTTAACGCGCGCGTCATCGCCGCAACCAACAAGAATTTGGAGCAGGCCATCAAGTCCGCCGAATTCCGCCAGGACCTGTATTACCGCCTGAATGTCGTTTCAGTTCCGCTGCCGCCGCTGCGCGAACACCGCGAGGACATTCCCTTGCTGGCCATGCATTTTGCCAAACTGTTCGCCGCGAAGTGCAAGCGCGGATTCAAGGGCATAACTCCGGAAGCGCGGTCGCTGCTGATGCAATACAGTTGGCCGGGCAACGTTCGCGAGTTGGAGAACGCCATCGAACACGCCATCGTGCTGGGACTGACCGACGAAATTCTGCTGGAAGATCTTCCCGAGGCGCTGCTGGAGGAGCAGTCCTCGGAAGTGACCGCGGCGCTTTACCACAACACCCTTCACCAGGCGAAGAAGCAATTGGTGATGACTGCGATGGACGATGCCAAGGGTAACCACATTGAGGCTGCCCGGCTACTGGGAATTCACCCCAAGTACCTGCACCGGCTGATCAAGAACCTCGATTTGAAATCCGAGTTGAAGCGACTGGAGTAAGTCGCGCGGCACGCCAACCGTGGACACAGAGCAGACAACGGCTGATATAGGGCTACTGCCGGACTCCTTGCTGCAATTGCGCCAGCATCGCCTTCGCGCTGGGGTCGTCGGGAACCAGTTCGACCAACTGTTGGGCATACGTAATCGCCGCAGGAAGATTGCCGCGATCGCGCTCGAATAAGGCCAGAGCCTCCAAGACCTGACGATCTGCGGGCCGCCGTTGGTGCGCCTGTTGTAACACTGCGATCGCCCCGTCCGGTTGTCCGCCCGAATTCAGGGCCACAGCATACACGTAGCTATATTGGTTGTTGTTGGGCTGCAGGCTGGCGGCTTTCGCCAACAAAGTCAACGCTTCCGGATACTGCTTCAGCCTGACCTTGAGCAGGCCGAGCGCATAGATGGGTTCGGCCGCGTTGGGCTCTGCAGCCATCGCTTTCTCCAGCAATCTCTGACCCTCGTCGTCGCGGTGCTGCGCGCGATAGAGATCAGCAAGGTTGACCATCGCCGGAACGAACTTCGGATCGAGCCGCAGCGCCGTCTGCAGTTCGCTTTCTGCGTCGTTCGGACGACCCATCTGCGCATACAGTAGCGCCAGGTTCATGTGGCTCTCGGGACGCTCGGCCGAAGCCATCTCGCTGGCGATCAATTCTGCGGTCGCGCGATCCAGCGCGCTTCTCTGTGCCTCCTGCAATTTGTCCGGTGGAATTCCAGCCAGCAGGCGCGCGGCTTCGATGCGAACGTAACGAACCGGGTCCGAAAGTAATGGCGCGGCGAGAGGAACTCGCTCCGGCGGCGACAACGGTTCCAGCGAGCGCACCGCCTGGCTGCGCACCAGCGCATCGCCGTCCTTCAGAGCGGATTGCACGACAGGCAATGCGGTCGGACTGAGATACGCGGGAAGCAGGCTCAACGCCGTGGCGCGAGCAATACCCGGCTTCGCCGTGTCCGTGATCAGGGCCGTCAACGCTTTCCCGGCGTTCGGCAAGCCCCGCCGCCCGGCGTCAATCGCTGCCACGAATTGCGGTTCCTGCCGGCGATTGGGCCCGTACCATTCCACGACGGCATCAACCGCCCATTGATTGCTCTTGTCTTTGTGGCACTGGATGCAGGCGTTGGGAGTTCCGTAGGCGACCGAGAAATCCGGACGCGGCACGCGAAAGCTGTGGTCGCGGCGCGCATCGACCACCATGTAGGTCTTGGTAGTCATGTGGCAGTTGACACACAACGCACCGGCGCTGTCCGGCTTGTGGTGGGTGTGCTGCTCACTGCCGAACTTCTGCTGTGAATGGCATTTCCCGCAAACCGCATTCATGCTCACTTGCGGCAACTTCGCGGTATGGGGATCATGGCAGTCAGAACAGGTCACGCCCTCGTGATACATCTTGCTCTGGATAAACGAGCCCCACTCGTAGTCTTCCTCGAGGATCTGGCCATCGGGATAATAAACGCCCTCCTCCAGCAAACTCGGCACATAGCCATCGAGGAACGGCTGACCAGGCTGCGAGTCGCTGGTAATCGGATGCCGGCGCGAATGGCACGGAGCGCAGGTGTTGATCTCATTGCGCGAGCGCGTCTGCCCTTTCCAGTGCATAGTTCCGGTGTCGGGCCCCAAACTGGCCCACGATCCGCTGGCGGCCTTTAGGTCCACCGTTAGACCGTTCGATCCTTCGCCCGGCTTGTACGAACCCTTCTTGTGGGATTGCGCCCACGTCACATGATTCGATCCCGGCCCATGACACGTTTCGCACGAGACATCGATCTCCGACCACTTCGTGTCGTAGCTGTCGTTGGCCAGGTCGTAATTCTTGCGCAGGTTAGTGGAGTGGCAGTCGGCGCACATGTAGTTCCATGTCTGGTTGCGTCCTGTCCAGTGCAGCGGATCGGTGGGCGTGAGCTTCTGGCCGGGGTAAAGATGGAACCAGCGCTGTCCGTCGTTTTCCTTGCTGCGCGAATCCCACGCCACCACAAAGCTTTGCATCCGTCCGCCGGGAAATGGGACCAGGTACTGCTGCAACGGGGAAACGCCGAACGTGTACCGGAGGTCGTAATCCTGTGGCTTGCCGTCAGGTCCATCGGTGCGAACATAGAACTTGCCATCTTTCTTGAAGAAGTTCGACGTCACGCCGTCTTTTGAAAATTGGGCGCTATTGAAATTTCCCAGCACTGTGGAGTCATTCGCCACCTGCATGGCTTGAGCATGGTGAGATGTCTTCCACGTTTTCACCTGTTCGGCGTGACATTGGGCACAGCGCTCCTGCCCGACATACGTCGCCGTGGCCGTCAGCTTAGTTTCCTGTCCGTGCACTCTGACGGACCAGCGCCAAACCGCGACGCCGCAAATCGCAAGGACGACGACGGCCACCGTAACGGCGGCTACCGGAAATGGCTTCTTGGGCTTATTTTTCGCGCGCATGGAGTCGTTGCGCAATTATCTACTGTGGAGGGAATCGTGTACAGGACGTGGCCTCGGAGCGTCGACACGCACTTCTCGGCGTCCTCAGGTCGTTATGGCCGTATCGAAATGTGGCGTATACTAGGTTCATATCTAAACAAAAATACCACTTCGCTTTTTCCTCTCTCAAAGTAGAAGGTGAAATCCTTAGCTCTCCTTACCAGTGCTCTTCTGACAGCCCACCGGGTTCGCATGCGAAACAGTGGATTTCTGTCAGCCACACACTTGTTGCGCGAGGTTATCTGGCATGATTCAAGGACGACAGCAGCCTGTGACGAAAGCACCTGGAACCAAGCTCAGCATTCTCCTGATCGATGCCAACACCGAGAGGCGCGCGCTGCGCAAGAAGATCATGGCCTTCCACGGAGTCGACATGATCGGCGCCAGCGACCTGACCGAAGCCAGTTCCATCTGGCACCGCGACCGCTACGACATGGTACTGATCGACATTCGCACCGACCACCGCGGATGCATGGCCTTTCGCGATGAAATCAAGAAAGACAGCGCCAAGCAGATCGTCGCATTCCTGGTAGGCCGGCCGAAATTCATTGATCTCGAGCCGGCGAAGGACTCCTACGTCGCCGAAGAGCATGGAGTGCAGTGGGGAGACGCGATGCGCAAGGCGATCCGCGAGAGCTGCGACTCAATGGAACAACGCAACAGCTTCGTGGAAGCAACCTGGCGGATTGCTGCTGGAAAGAAGATGAACGGCACTCCGCACAATGTCGCCGAAGTTTCCAAAGTGCCGGCGATCAGTCCACTTGATTTCATCCCGGATTCGCTCGACGCCTAGTTTGTGGCGTCTTCCACACAGCGCCTGGATGGACTGAAAATCTAAACGAAACCTCCGGCAGGAGATGGCCTGCCAAGTACCCTCACCAGAGAGATCGGAAGCTCAATGACGAAAACAGCGGTGCCTGATCCACAAGCAAGCGCCCCGATGCCGGTACAGCTCGACCACATTCTGAAGAGCGCCGTGTTTCTCAACTGGGAAGCGCTGTCCGCGTCACCCACCAGCGGGCAAGTCCGGATCGAGTATCACATCGGCGCAGCCGGTTCAGTGGAATACCTGACCATCTGGGGTTCGGCCCGGGAATACTGGAGCCTGATCTGCAACTACTCGGTCAATCCGGGTTGGTCGGACGGACCATCGTTCTCCAATGGCTATCACTCGCGCACGTTAGGTCGGTTGCTGCAGTCCATCATGATGAACCAGAACCTGTTCTTTCACGGCTGCAAGCCCAACAGCAATGGCATGCTCCAAGTCGGCGCGCCGACTCTGCAGGACACCGACAACGCCAGGTTGCGGGTGACCGAGACCTTTCAGCGCTCGGCCTGATCCCGCCGAGTTTCGGGAGCGAAGATCTTCGGGCGATACGCAAAGCGAAGTTGCGCTCAGTTCTTTGCTGCTACCGCCAATACATCATCCCGCGTGAGGCGCAGAGTGTTGCCGACGACCGATGCGCTGGACAACAGCATCGCGACTGCGGCCATGATCGGGTTCAGCACTCCGGTGATGGCCAGCACAATACTCAGCGTGTTGAGGGTACTCCTAACCACTGGCGATAATCGCGATCCAGGTCACTTCCATTGCAAACGCCTACAGCAGACTGCCTGCTACTACTTGAGGACGGCGTTGTCCGCTGCGCCGCTTATGCGCCAGTCGCGCCATGCTCGCACCGCCCAGCACCTTGACCAGAGCGGCCCGAGCCTCCACCCATACCGGATGCACCGCGCAGGCCAGGCTGCGATCGCAGCCACTGGCTCCCGGAACGCAAAGATTCAGGTGGATCGGACCGTCAATCGCCTCTACCACCGTCAGTACGGAAACTTGGTCCGGCGGCGCCGCCAGCTCGAACCCTCCGCCACCGCCCCGACGCGATGAAATCAGCCGGTTGGCAACCATGCGTTGCAATACCTTCGACAGAAAACTTTTGGGAGCTTCGCTCAATTCGACTAGCGCACTTTTTTTTACCCTTGAGCCCGGGGGAAGGCTCGCCAGGTGGACCATCACGCGAACGGCATAGTCGGCGGCACGGGTGATTTGCATGGTTCGTTAAAGAAGACCTTATTAGTCCTTTTCGACGATGGATTTTTTTACGCCGCGCGGCAACCCGTGTCTGTGATGGAACTACCTTCAGCGCGTGATTAAGCTCACGCCGGGTAGTGATTACGTAAGCGTGCTTTTCAAAATGGGAACAAGTGAATGAATTGCAGCGCTTTGGAAGGACGTTTCGGCTTCCATTCAAGGATTGAACAGGCTCGCCGATCATCCCAACGGAGGGTTTCAGATTGTTTTGAACGGGGCAACTTCAGAGCATGACTTCAGCGAAGGCGAAGGCTGCACCGTACAAGTCCCTTAGATTTGTCATTCCTCGCGGGCGTCAGCCTGCGGGGAATCTGCTTTTCGATCGGAGTAATAGAGTGGCCGCTCTCGCCAATTTGGTTGCACCATGAATCCCGACCTCGTGCTCCTTTCGATCGCACTCGCCCTGTCCGTCGCCGCCGCCGCGATCGACGTTAAGCAGCGCCGTATTCCGAATTGGCTTACCTATCCCGGAATCATTTCCGGCCTGGTGTTGCGCAGCCTCCTTCTGGGGTGGAAGGGGACAGCTAGCGCACTTGCCGGATGCGCCCTGGCGGGCGGAATCTTCCTCCTGTTTTACGCGGTGCGCGCCATGGGAGCGGGTGACGTGAAACTGGTCGCGTCGCTCGGTTCCTTGCTTGGACCGAGCGACGCCGTCGTCATGCTGCTGGCCACCGCGATCTGCGGAGGTGTAATGGCCATCGTGTATGCGGTTTATCGGAAACGCGCACGCGTGACGTTCGTCAATCTGGGCGCTGCCCTGCAATTCCATGCCGTCTCCGGCCTGCGCGCCCATCCCGAGCTCAACCTCGACAACCCGGTTGCCCTGCGCATGCCCTACGGATTGGCCATCGCAGCGGGCACGCTCTACATATTTCTGGCCACCTATTGCAGGTGAGTTTCAATGAAGAGAGTGGCAATCCTAAACCGAACGCGGGAGACGATCCTGGGCGACCACGTCAGCGTAGCCGAGACGTCCGTACGCCGCATGGTTGGCCTCCTCGGCAAGCCCCGGCTTGATCCCGGCACCGGACTGCTCATCGTGCCGTCGCAAGCCGTCCACACCGTGGCCATGCACTTTGCCATTGACGTCATTTTCCTCGACCGAAATTGGCGAGTTGTCTCCCTGCGGCGAGCCATGCCTCCGTTCCGCATGACCGGACTGCATTGGAACGCGCGCTGCGTCCTGGAGTTGCCCGCAGGAGTAATCGCCGAGACCTCAACCGCAGTTGGTGACCAACTGGAAATCCGCAAGTTGCCAGCTTTATCAACGCCCACCGCCGGGTGATCTTGCGATGCCGTCGAGGCAGCCTCTCGCCTCGTGAAACTCACGTATAATCAGCCCTCGTTCTTTTGATTTTCCAGCTGACGCGACTCCCAGCGGAGTGCTCATGCTAAAAGTTCTTCTCGCCATTCTGATCATGATTCCCATATACGCAAAATCACAAGACAGCTCAACATCATCGCAAGCCAATTCCACCTCCCAACCGGTCAAGCCGCCCGCCGCCAAGAAGATACACACCGAAAAGACGCTCCACGGCAAGACGCTGGTGGACGACTACGGCTGGCTGCGCGAGCGCTCTAATCCCGACGTGAAGGCGCTGCTCGAAGCCGAGAACGCCTACGCCGAATCCGTCATGAAACCGACCGAGGCGCGGCAAAAGAAGCTGTACGACGAAATCGTCAGCCATGTTAAGGAGGACGACGATACCGTCCCATTCCTCAGAGACGGCTATTACTACTACACCCGGACCCAGAAGGGTAAGCAGTACTTCCAGCTGTGCCGCAAGAAGGGCTCTCTCGACGCTCCCGAGCAGATCATCCTCGACCTGAACCAGATGGGCGAGGGCCAGAAGTTCATGGCTATGGGACAGTGGGCAGTCAGCGACGACGGTAATCTGCTGGCCTACACCACCGACAATGTCGGGTTCCGGCAATACCGCCTGCACATCCGCGATCTGCGTACCATGCAGGACTTGCCCGACACCACCGAGCGCGTAGTTTCGATTGCCTGGGCGGCTGACAATCGCACCCTGTTCTACACCGTCGAGGACGAAGTCCAAAAGCGCAGCTATCGTCTTTATAAACACGCGGCAGGAAGCGACGCTAAACTCGACCCGATTGTGTACGAGGAAAAGGACGAGCGCTTTGACGTGTATGTCAGCCGCACCCGGAGCAAGCAATACCTGCTGCTGACGGCGGGCAGCCACATCTCCAGCGATGTGCGCTTCCTCTCTGCCGATCAGCCCAACGGAAAATGGACATTGATCGCGCCGCACGTAGACAACCTCGAATACTACGTCGATCACCGCGGCGAAACGTTTTACATCCGCACCAACGACACCTCGCAGACCTTTCGCCTGGTGACGGCGCCAGTTGCCAGTCCGGGCAAAGAGAACTGGAAAGAACTCGTGGCTGCCCGTCCCGATGTTCCGCTGGAAGACTTCGATGTGTTCCAGACTTTCTATGCGCTGACCGAACGCGTAGCCGGACTGCCCGTGTTCCGCATCATCCAGTTCGGCGACGGATCGTCAGCATCGATCAAGTTCCCCGAACCGACCTATTTCGCCACCCCGGCCAACAACGTTGAATTCAATACTACGGCTTTCCGCTACAACTACCAGTCGCTGATCACGCCGCCGTCGGTCTTCGACTACCACGTCGATCTCAAGCGGTCCACGCTCCTGAAGCAAAATGAGGTGCCGGGTGGGTTCGATCGTGCCAACTATGTCTCCGAGCGAGTCTTCGCAACCGCTAGCGACGGCACGAAGATCCCGATCTCGATCTTCTATCGCAAGGACCTGAAGGACAAAGCGCACGCACCGGTGTACCTGTACGGCTACGGCTCGTATGGTTATTCGCTGCCGGTGACGTTCAATCCGGCGCGGTTGCCGCTGGTGGATCGCGGAGTCGTCGTGGCGCTGGCGCACATTCGCGGGGGAGGAGAATTGGGCAAGCCCTGGCACGACGCCGGCAAAATGATGAACAAGAAGAATACCTTCACCGACTTCATTTCCAGCGCCGAGTACCTGACCAGCCACGGTTATGGCGCGAAAGACAAGATCGCCATTGAAGGCGCGAGCGCCGGAGGCCTGCTGATGGGCGCCGTCACTAACATGCGTCCCGACCTTTTCCGCGTGGTACTGTGCGAAGTCCCGTTCGTCGATGTGATGAACACCATGCTTGACGCTTCCCTGCCACTGACCGTTCCCGAATACGAGGAGTGGGGCAATCCCAGCACCGGACCCGAGTTTGACTACATGCTGTCCTACTCTCCGTACGACAACCTGGTGAAGCAGGACTACCCGACCATCCTGGTGCGCACTTCGTTTGATGACAGTCAGGTGATGTACTGGGAACCGGCCAAATATGTTGCAAAGTTGCGTACCTTGAAGACTGATCAGAATCCACTCATTTTCTATACGAACATGCACGGGGGACACGGGGGATCGAGCGGCCGCTATGATCGCATTCACGAGATCGCCTTCAACTGGGCGTTCCTGCTGACGCAGCTTGGCGTACCCGAGCCTGGAGAACATCCCAAGCCGTAGCACGTTACAATCGTCTATTCCCGGAGGCTCTCAATGCCCGTCGCCCTTCTCCGCTCGTTTCTCGCATTCGCATTGCTTGGTTCCGCGCTGGCCGCATTTGCCCAGGACAGTCCCTTCGGGCAGAACGGCCCCGCTCCCACAGGCAAGCAGCAGGCGGCGCCTCCCGCGCAGCCGGCGCACGTTCCCGACATGGTGTGCTTCGGTAACAATCCGAACTGGAACTTTCAGTTCGGCGACACGGCCGCTCGTACTCTGGGCATCAGCGAGGGGGACAAGTACTGGATCGGCAAGTTCATGTATGTCGATGGGCAGTGGTCATGGCACGGCAGCGCGGCGACCGGCAGCGGAGGCGGCTTGACAGCGACCATCACCAAGGGCAAGTGCATCGACAAGACCCAGGCCGATACCAAAGAGTTCCCTTACCAGGGTCAGGTCTATTTGCCGGAAGGCGACATCGTGAATGGCTGCTGTCGCAAGCTCAAGCCGAACGAAGCCCCAGTCGGCCCGCACGGCTACATCCCGTCCACCCCACCGCCGCAGTAGTCTCGCAAGTGCGCCGCCGTACAGGCCGCCGAACGTTTGTCATTCCTCGGCGGCTACGGCCGCCGGGGAATCTGCTTTCCGGAAGATGCAAGTGATCTCTTAATCCGCAGGAATCTTCGTTCGACCGGGCGCTCCCTCTCGGATTCTGTCCTGGCCATCGCGAAAAATCTCGGCCATATCCCATCTTTGTGTTACCCCAATATGCCACCTGCTGGTATCGTGGTACGTGAATCATTCATGAGCCGAGGTACCTAAATCTCCAATGAACAATCGGTTTTGTAAGCGCATCCTCAGCCTCACAATTCTGTCACTGCTACTCTCGCTCGGCACCGCCTTCGCGCAGAATCCTGCCGACAGCCAGAAACCAAACTTTCCCTGGATGGACAGAACCCTCACGCCCGACGAACGCGCCAGCATGGTGCTGGGCCGGATGACGCTCGACGAGAAGATGGACCTGGTACATGGCGAGGGAATGCCGGGCTGGGGACC
>DATBZX010000268.1:0-4244 GCA_036512955.1 Terriglobales bacterium | reverse complement strand
GATTCAGCGAAGATCAGATTATCGCCATCCTGAAGGAATCAGAGGCCGGGGTGGAAACGGGAGAACTGTGCCGGCGGCATGGTATTGCGCGGGCGTGTTTCTACCGGTGGAAGAGCAAGTTCGGCGGGCTGGAGCTGAGCGAGGCGAGGCGGCTGCGGCAACTGGAGGAGGAGAACCGGCAGCTGAAGCACATTGTGGCCGAACAGGCGGTGGACATCCGGGCGTTGAAGGCGGTGGTCGCAAAAAAGTGGTGAGCCCGCAGGCGCGGCGAGAGGCGGTGCTGGTGATGCAGGTAGAAGTGGAGCTGAGCCAGCGACGGGCCTGTGGGCTGATGGAACTGTATCGCGCGACGTGTCGCTACCAAAAGCGCAGGAGCGAGGACCAGCCGTTGCGCGTGCGTTTGCGCGAGCTGGCGGAAGAGCGGCGCCGGTTCGGCTACCGGCGCCTGCAGGTTTTGCTGGAGCGCGAAGGCTGGCAGGTGAACCACAAACGGGTGTATCGGCTGTATGTGGAGGAGAAGCTGTCGTTGCGTCGCAAGCGTGGACGAAAGCGCGGCACGGTGCGCCAGTCGCTGCCTCAAGCCGTGACCGCCAACCAGGTATGGTCGGTGGACTTCATGAGCGATGCCCTCAGCTCAGGACGGAGGTTTCGCACCTTGAACATTGTGGATGACTACACGCGGGAGTGCCTGGCGATCGAGGTCGACACTTCGTTGGGAGGAGTACGAGTGGTGCGCGTGCTGGAAGAACTGAAGCGGAGACGCGGGCTGCCGCGCCAGATCCGCAGCGATAACGGACCCGAGTTTGTCAGCCGGGCGGTCGATCAGTGGGCCTATGAGCAGGGCCTGCACTGGCACACGATTCAACCCGGACGACCGATGGAGAACGGCTACGTGGAGAGTTTCAACGGACGCTTTCGCGATGAGTGCCTGAACGAAAACTGGTTCAGCAGTCTGGCCGACGCGAGAGAGAAGATCGCGAGGTGGAAGCAGGACTACAACGAAAGGCGGCCGCACAGCAGCTTGCAGTACCGTACACCCAGGGAGTTTGCCGCGCAGTCAGCGGCAAGCTTCGACACAGAGGATGTGGGGCCAGGGGCCTCAAACGCCGGCCCCTTGCCCCACATCCCCATCCCCGCTGCCATGACCGGCACGTGGGGCGAACAAAAACCGGAGAAAGTCTCATTATCCCTGGACTAACAATGGGGGGCAGGTCAAAGACTCCCCCGCCCCTAAGTGACGATAACTTTGCAGAAAACATTAGCCCGCACTCGTGATGAGCGCGGGCTGATCTGTAAAACGTCTGCTAAACAAATCAAAACCTTTACCGCTGCTGGTATCCTCTTCGTCTACGACTCTGCTTGCGCCTCATACATTCGCTTGAGCGTCTCTGCAAAAGGACGTGACGCAGGGAGTTTCGCCAAGCTGCGCAGTCTCTCATTGCTCCCCACCAATCGAGGCACTTCGTTCTCGCGGACAAACTCGGGATTCACCCGGACTTCGATCTCGTAACCCGCCAAATGGTTCATGATGCGAACCACCTCTAGCAAGGCAATCCCCCGCCCGCTACATATGTTCACTATTTCTGAGCGCGCATCGCTCTCTAGGAGGGCCACATATGCGGCTACGACATCGTCCACATCACTAAAATCCCTGAAAACGTTGAGATTCCCCAGTTCGATGAACTTCGCCCGTTCCCGAAAGTGTTGCACGATCTTAGGGATCAAAAAGTGGTTCGCTTGTCCGACTCCCGTGTAGTTGAAGGGGCGGGTTATAACGATTGGCAGTCGGCTGAACCAATTTGCCCGGACCATGTGCTCCATTGCCAATTTGCTGTTGGCATAGTGGTTGACCGGCGCCGGGCAAACTGACTCGTCCAGCACCTCGATATCCGGAGTGCCATACACGTTCCCGCTGCTGGCAACCAGAACTCGTTGAGGAGAACGATCGAGCCCTTTGAGGGCTTGCAGCAAATTGAGCGTACCGAAGACGTTAACCCGGTAGAATTCCTCGGGGTGGTCGTGCCCCACGAACGACAATGCGGCCAAATGTATGACCGCGTCCGGCTGAGCATCGCGCACAGCGGCTTCAGTTGCCGCTCGGTCCGTTAGATCACACGGATTGGGCCCTTCGAACTGCAGGGGAACCACTTTGTAGCCGCGGCCTTCCAGTGCGTTCCGCAAGTAGCGTCCGGTAAATCCGGCAGCGCCGGTGAGGAGTACCGTGGGCATATGTTAAAAGAGGGCGTGGCCGTCGGCCACCCGCGTAAGGTCGGCCTCGACCATCATGCGACACAGTTCTTCCAGGGTTGTCTTGGGCTCCCACCCTAGCTCCTTTTTCGCCTTGGCGGCCGAGCCAACCAGCGTTTCCACCTCCGCCGGACGGTAGAACTTGGGGTTGATGCGAACGATTACCTCGCCAGTGGCTGTGTCAACGCCCCGCTCCTGCTCGCCACTTCCCTGCCATGCGACGTCAATGCCGACCGCCTTCGCCGCGAGCGTGACGAAGTCGCGGACCGTCGCGTTCTTGCCCGTTGCCAGCACGTATACGCCGGGTTCCGCAGTCTGCAGCATGCGCCACATGCCATCCACGTATTCCTGCGCAAAGCCCCAGTCGCGTCTAGCGTCGAGGTTTCCCAGTTCCAAGGTTGCGCGTTTGCCGAGCTTAATCCGGGCGATTCCGTCAGTTATCTTCCGGGTGACAAACTCCAGCCCACGCAAGGGTGATTCGTGGTTGAACAGAATCCCGCTGGCGCCAAAGATTCCGTAGGACTCACGATAGTTGATCGTCATCCAGTGGGCATACAGCTTGGCAACACCATAAGGGCTTCGGGGATAGAAAGGCGTGCTCTCCTCTTGCGGGACGGCCTGCACCTTTCCGAACATCTCCGAAGTCGACGCCTGATAGAAACGGATCTTTGGATTGACAATTCGGATGGCTTCCAGCAAATGCAACGCGCCCACTCCCGTGATTTCCGCTGTGGTTATTGGCTGGTCGAACGAGAGGCCTACGAAACTCTGGGCGGCAAGGTTATAAACTTCGGTAGCTTGCGTACGGTCCAGCAAACGGATGCCGGCGCCGCCGTCAGTCAAATCGTGTTCCACAAGATGGAGTTGAGGGTGCTCGAGAATTCCGAGGGACGCGATGCGCCAGAAATTCACTGAACTAGTCCTGCGAAACGTCCCGTAAACCGTGTACCCGCGTTTCAAAAGGAAGTCCGCGAGGTACGCGCCATCCTGCCCAGTGATGCCCGTTACCAGTGCGATCTTGCCTTTGTCGTTTTCCATACGTTTAATAGACTAACAACTCAAGTATGTTTCGACTACTTCGAGAAGCGATCGGCCCGACAGCGTTGGTTGGGGGAACGGTGTGGCGCCGGAGTTCGTGGTGTCAGTAATCAAGATGGTCTTCATGCCGAGATTCGTCCCCGCGACCATGTCGGAGATCGAGTCGCCTATCATCAAGCTGTTCTCCGGCGAAGCCTCGGGAAAGTCATGAAAGGCACGCTCAAACATGCCCGTTCCCGGCTTTCGACAATTGCATTGACCAAGGTCATGCGGACAGAAGTAGATTGCATCCAGATGGGCCCCAAGAGAATTGAGATGCTTCTGTAGATTTTCGTGAATAGAGAGCAGATCCGGTTCCGAAAAGCGACCCAATGCGATGCCACGTTGGTTGGTGACGACAATCACTTTGCAGGATGCCCGGTTCAGCAGTGCGATGGCACGCTCGGCGCCGGGAAGCATCTGGATGTCCTGCCACGAGGTGACATACTCTCCCTCGGGTACTTTTCGATTGATGACACCGTCACGATCCAGAAACACAAACTTGATTGTGGACGAATCTCGCGTGCTTCCTCCATCGGACGATCGTTTCGCGACCTGGCCGGTCCCAACCATTCTCGCTATGCGCAGTCGCCTTGCTGACCAGAGTCATATTAAGGTTATCCCAAAAACTCTGAGACTGGCGAAAGTCTCCGCGGGTTTCTCCCTCGCAGGAAACAACAAAGCAAGAACCGCTACTTAATACGCATTCTTGCCAAACATCCCCGACAATGCAGTTAACAGGATGATTCGAAGATCGAACCAAAAGCTCCAGTTTTGCAGGTAATACAAATCGAACTCAAATCGTTTCTGAATGGAGGTGTCGCCTCTCCAGCCATTGACTTGAGCCCAGCCCGTAATGCCCACCTTGAGGCGGTGACGGCTTTCGTAATGGGAAACCTCTTCCAGAAACCTCTTAACAA
>DATBZX010000267.1:0-4002 GCA_036512955.1 Terriglobales bacterium | reverse complement strand
CAAAAAAGGAAATCCGGCAGCTAATACTCCACGCCGGAGTCTTCCATTTTCAAATTGACTCCTACCGTTCAGCCTGAGGATTAGCTAGCCCCTTTGCGGCGGTCGTGTACTACCGCTTGGTTGGCCGCGCGGCGCTCAGTGGGGAAGTCCTGAATAATGCGGCGGGACAGGGCGACGAGCTTCAACTCGTCTGGCGTGAGCTTGCGGCCAAGCGCTTTTTCCATGCGCCCACAGATTTCACCGAACTCAGTTTCACGGCGCCTACTCTGCGGAACTCTCCGACTAAAATAGCCTTGTCGCTTTTCCTTAGCCTCTAAGCGACGATTCAGATGCGGCCCATTGCGGAGCAGGCCAATGGTCGTGGTGCACCGTTTTCCGGGCTTAGCACCACAAGTCGGGCAAGGAACCTCTGGGGCCAGTTCATTCTTGTCGGTTTTCACGGCGATATTTACGCAGATCGCTTTGGGAAAAGATGGCCAATATTGACCGGCTGGCGCCTTTATCCCACCTTCTCCCACCGTATTCCGCCACTGAGTCAAGTATGTTCATGTCAGAGTTATTACCCTCATGACTAGAGACTTATCATGGAAGGCGGCTTTCCGGACAACTGCCTTGGCGCTTGAAACTGGCGTGAAATCCTCTTAATCACTCGTAATGCGGTTCGTCCCATCCTTGCGGAACTCGGAAGGGTTTGTATCGTGTTACCGGCGTTCTTTCCCTGGCAGAGGTTTGGGCGATGATCTCGGCTCCGTGTTTGTCGACGGCTTCTGCGGTGCCGCATTCGAGGGTTGCGTCATGATGCCGGCGGCGGGCGTATTGGCCACGAGTTTCTTCACGAATCCGGCGGGCACCGTGGCCTGCATCTCGGCGCGGTTGCCCTCCCGCGTCACCCGGATGCTGTCGAAGAAACTTCTCACGTCTGCGTCATTGCCGTGGGCCTGGGCATTCTCGAGAGCGCGAAACAGGGCGAGGAAGGCGCTGAGTTGGTCGGCGACGCGGCGGGCGGCATCGTCGGTGGTGGTGAAGGCCTGGGCGTGGAAGTCCACCGACCCGAGATAACGCAGCGACGCGACCACGACGGTATCGGCTGGCAGAAAGATGCCGATACCTCCCGGCAGTTCCAGGCGCGCATTTCCTCCCGGCGTTGTCGCGGGCGGACGGGCGATGGTCCAGGCCAGGCTTCCCCACGGAATGTTCGCGTAGTAGGTGTGAATCAGGTCGGGCGTGCCGCCGGAAGACTGCGCCTGGCGGTCGAGGATGCCCTGCATCACGTATGGCCCATCGGTGTTCGTCGCCGCCACCGTGCGCTTGTCGAGGATGGCGACTCGTACCGTGCGTCCCGGCAGCGGAATCACGTAAATAGTCGTATTGCGATATGTTTCGGTTCCGCTGGCCGTCTTCTTGAGATATGCGTCGACCTTGCCGCGGTCGAAGTTTGCGGTGAAGACGCCGGTATTGCGCCAGTCCGACTGTTGCGGATTGGAAGAGGTGGCAGAGCGTTGCAGGGCGAAGGCGGCTTCGTCGAGGTCGCGCTCGAGATTAAAGCCGGTCTGGCGGACGAACTCCGCGTACTCGGGCTCGAATTCGACTTTCGGAAGGTCGCCGATCACCGAGGCGCGGCGCACCGTGGCAACGTTGAAATAGAGGTACGCGTCCGCCGGCGGAAGAAGCGTCAGCGTGGCCGGTGGCTTGCTGTGGCGCAGCAGGACGACCGCGAGGATGACGGCGGCGACAACTCCGGCGGCAATCAGAATAAGGATGGCGCGTTTGCGCATTTCAATGATTGTAAACAGTCTTCAGTCGTCGGTCTTCAGTCTTCAGTCGTCGGTCTTCAGTATTCAGGCGTTTGGGGAGAACGAACCGATCAGTCCGTTGAGGATTCGAGCGAGTTCCGAAACCTGCGACATTGTTCGCGTCGTTTCTTCCTGCTGCATATAGCCGAGGTGAGCGGCGATCAAAAGCTGTGTCTCAACTTCGTGCAATGACCCTCTTGACGTGTTGAAGAACCGGCACATGTCAATGTCGCTGTGACGGCCCTTCCCTTCAGCAATGTTGCTGGGAATAGAAACGGCTGCGCGGCGCAACTGAGAAATAAGGCCATACCTCTCATCCTGCGGAAATTTTCGGGTTAGCTCGTAGATCCTGAACACCAACTCCATTGCCTTTTGCCACGCCACCAAGTCTCGATAAGAGCCGCTCATTCGTCCTCCTTTAAAAGCGGCGATTCTACCGACATTGAGACGATAATGTCAGTAACACCCGAATCCCCCGGTTTTCCTGAAGATTGACGACTGACGACTGAAGACTTTGCACCACGCCGAAGTTTTCGGTAGAATACTGGTTGGACTCACGTCCGCCAGCGCGGTAGTGTCCGTACCCATTCCCAGTTGTCTCAGCAGGGTCTTGGTGCGTGGCATGTGCGTGGCGGCGAATGCCTTGGTGTGTTGGAACTCCAGTTGCAGGCGGAGTTCTGTGTGTGTTAATTTAACGGTTTGTCCCTAGCGGCGGGACCGGACTTGCTTCCCCATGGCGGGGCGCTGGCGTAGCTCAGCTGGTAGAGCATCTGATTTGTAATCAGAGGGTCGGGGGTTCAAATCCCTTCGCCAGCTCCATCTTACGCGGGGCCCCCAGTGCGCGGTTTTTGCGCGATGGGGTGCTAGTGGTGGCGGCGCAACTCTTCAGTTTGCACTCCACAGCGAGGCTACTTCGAAGGACCGCAAGTGAAGGCGGAAGCGCGCGTGCGCGCGAGTTGGCGTCGGGATGAGATTCGGACAGGTGGCCGAGCGGTTAATGGCAGCAGGCTGTAAACCTGCCGCTCCTTGGAGCTACGGAGGTTCGAATCCTCCCCTGTCCACCAGGATTTGTTTTTTGCGGGGTCCCCAGCGGGCGCCGGTTTTGCGCGTGATGGGGTGCTAGCTTGAGCCGGTTTGCGATTGCGATGGGTTTGTTCGCGCTGCTGGCGGTCATAGCAGTGCTCACGCTGAGGGATTCGAAGGTCCTCGGAGTGACGTTGGTTCTGTTGGGCATGTTTGCCGTGCGGACTTGGGTGCACCAGCGCCGGCAGCAGATCGAGGAGAACGCAGAGCGCGATCGGCGATTGGAACGAGTGAAATTAGGCAGGCCGATGTAGCTCGCGGCGTTTGGCGGGCGTGAGCGAAGCGGGAGACCGCCGCCGCGACCCTGAGCGAAGCGCAGCGAAGTCGAAGGGTCTATTGTTTGCCGATGTAGCTCAGTTGGTAGAGCACTCCCTTGGTAAGGGAGAGGTCATCAGTTCAATCCTGATCATCGGCTCCAGGTTTGGTAACGGCAGTGGCGGTCGGGCTTGGGTGCCCCGTTCTAGCCCGGTTTTGGCTAGGGCGGGTTCATGGCGGGAGTAACTCAGTGGTAGAGTCACAGCCTTCCAAGCTGTTGGTCGCGGGTTCGATTCCCGTCTCCCGCTCCAGACCACCGCACAACGCGCTAAAGCGGCGCGTTGCGAGGGCCCCGGGACGAGTATCGCGGTAATTCCGATCGGTGGAGTCTGACGGTGGGCTTCGAACAGGCGACGATACCAATCGAGAAGGAACGCGAGTTTCAGCAACTGCGCGACGCGATCGACCGGGTGTACACGCCGCCGCTGGTAGAGAAGTTTTTGCGCAGCATGAAGGGCAAGGGGATCAGCGTCCGGCAGTTCGATCGTGTGCTGGCCGAGGGGTTGATCGAGAAGAACTATCCCGAGGTCGGCTCGGCCAAGGCGTTGTACGAAGCGCTGACGATGACCGACCAGGCGCAGTTACGCGAGTTTTACCTGGAGCGGATCGAGAAGGTTTCCGTCGAGTTGCGGAAGAAGTTTTCCAGCATTTATCGAACGTTTTAAGGCAGGCAATCATGGCGAAGGAAAAGTTTGATCGCACCAAGCCGCACGTGAACGTAGGGACGATCGGGCACATCGATCACGGCAAGACGACGTTGACGGCGGCGATCACCAAGGTATTGGGCAAGAACAACCCGAACGTGAAGTTC
>DATBZX010000266.1:0-10776 GCA_036512955.1 Terriglobales bacterium | reverse complement strand
GTACCATGTTCACTAAGTTGAAGGTTTATAAGGGCGATAAGCATCCGCATGTGGCGCAAAAGCCACAGACGTTGGAAGCGGTCGCGAAGTAGGAAGAAAGACCCACCCCGGCAAAAGAGGCCGGGATGGGGCACCTACCGGGTAGGTGGTGCGAGAGTTTGATCCCACATTTTCCAACATCAGGGAAATATGGGCCACCGCAATTTTGGGAAGGGTTAAGGGAGCCTGGCTCCCGACGGATACAAAATGGCAGAACTGGTTCAGTATTACGGTACGGGACGGCGCAAATCGAGCGTGGCCCGCGTGTTTCTTCGCCCCGGCAGCGGCGAGTTTACGGTCAACGGCAAGCCGTTCGAGGTGTACTTCGTGACCGAAGCGCAGCGCATTATGGCGAAGTCTTCGCTGGTGCTCACCGAGACCGTTGGCAGCTTCAACGTTCTGTGCACGGTGGACGGTGGTGGCGTGAATGGCCAGGCTGGCGCAGTCCGCATGGGGATTGCCCGTGCCTTGCAGGAGTTCAAGCCTGAACTGCGCCCGAAGCTGAAGGCCGAAGGCTTCCTGCGTCGCGACGCGCGCGGCAAAGAGCGCAAGAAGTACGGCCAGAAGGGCGCACGCAAGCGCTTCCAGTTCTCCAAGAGATAGTTGTCAGTGTTCAGTTGTCAGTTCTCAGTTAACTGACAACTGGTATCTGACAACTGGCAACTCCTGCCTTGTGGTTCCGGGGGCGGGAGGGAGCAAGGCAATCCGGAACGAATCTTTCCGCACCCGCTGTATTCAACGGGGCGGGTGTAGCAGGAAATGTAATCCGGAGCGATCCGGCCCGGGCGTAACGCCCTAAGGCACGCCGCAAAGGATGCAAGCTAGGAGGTAGCTTGGCAAATATCACGATGAAGGAGTTGCTCGAAGCTGGCGTTCACTTCGGGCATCAGACGAAGCGTTGGAACCCGAAGATGAAGGAATACATCTTCGGCGAGCGCAATGGGATTTACATTATCGACCTGCAGAAGACGCTGAAGATGTTCAAGGAAGCGTCCAAGTTCGTGCAGGAGCAGGCGGCGGACGGCAAACTGGTGCTGTTTGTGGGCACCAAGCGCCAGGCGCAGGACGCCATCGCGGAAGAAGCGACTCGCTGCGGCATGTTCTACGTCAACCAGCGCTGGCTGGGCGGATTGCTCACCAACTGGATCACCGTCCAGAAGTCGGTGAAGCGGCTGAAAGAACTCGACGAGATGGCCACCGATGGCCGCTACGAGCTGCTCCCGAAGAAGGAAGTGGTCAAGCTGGAACGCGAGCGCAAGCACCTGCAGGCGAACCTGGCGGGAATCAAAAATTTGAGCCGGCTGCCCGATGTGCTGTTCGTGATCGACTCGAACAAAGAGCAGATCGCGGTGAAGGAAGCCAAGAAGCTGGGCATCCCCGTGGTTGCGGTGGTCGATACGAATTGCGATCCCAGCGAAGTGAACTACGTGATCCCCGGCAACGACGATGCGTTGCGCGCGATCCGGCTGTTCGCGTCCAAGATCGCCGATTCGGTGGTCGAAGGTGCGCAGGTTGTAACCGACAAGCAGATGGCCGATATCGCTGCGGGCGTGCAGCACGACGAAGCCGCTGCTGCGGTTGCCAGCACCGGCGACAGTGAAACTGGTGGAGCGCCGGGATTGGAACCAGCCGAAATGGAAGAAGTCAGCATGGAGGAAGTCCTGGGCAAGACGGCACGCCGTGTTGCTCCGGCGGAAGTGGTCGAAACTCCAAGCGCGTAATCGCAGCCGAAAGGCTGATGAATTGGTTATCAGACCCGCGCTGCTCGAAAGCGCGGGTCGTTTTGTAAGAAAGCAATTTGCGACTAGCAATTAGCAACTAGCTTGCTCGTGCGTGTCACGACAATTTGCGGGATCGAAACGTTTAGGGTTTCGCATCATCAAATCTTCATAAAGGGTTGGATCCGAGTAAGGGTAGCCTAAAGCTAGCTGCTAGTCGCTAATTGCTAGTTGCTTCAACCAGAGGGAATACTGAGAAATGGGTACTACGACTGTGAACATTACTGCCGCACAAGTAAAAGAGCTTCGCGACAAGACCAACGCTCCCATGATGGACTGCAAGAACGCCCTGACCGAAGCCAAGGGCGACATCGAGGCCGCCGTTGTCGTGCTGCGCAAAAAGGGCGTAGCGACGGCTGCGAAGAAGGCGACCCGCGCGACCAGCGAAGGCTCGGTGTCGAGCTACATCCACGCTGGAGGCAAGATTGGCGTGCTGGTGGAAGTCAACTGCGAGAGCGATTTCGTGGCCCGTACCGACGACTTCAAGCAACTGGTGCACGATGTTGCCATGCACATCGCCGCCACCGATCCCCGGTTCGTCCGCAAGGAAGACGTGACGCCGGAGGCCTTCGAAAAAGAGAAGGAGATTTACCGCGCCCAAGCCGCTGCGACGGGTAAGCCGGCCCCGGTGATCGAGAAGATCGTTGAGGGCAAGATGGGCAAGTTCTACGAGGAAGTCTGCCTGCTAGAGCAGCCCTTCATTAAGGACCAAACCGTGACGGTGCATCAGTTGATCGCTACCGTGATCGGCAAGCTGGGCGAGAACATCTCGGTCAAGCGCTTTGCCCGCTTCAAAGTGGGAGACGTCAACGAGACGGTCGCCGTCAGCAAGGCAGTCGATCAGGGCGCCGAGTAAGTTAGCTGCTAACAGCACGAAACGTAGAGGGCGGGATTCATTCCCGCCCTTTGCTATTGCCTTTGAAGTACACGCTATCCAAGACAGCTCGATCCGTCTTACTTATCCGTCGCGTTGCAGCTTCGGATTGCGGACAGCAATGCCGGCCCGAATTGATCGGTTTTCGCCGGACCGATTCCCTTGATGCTTGCGAATGCCATCAAGTCTGTAGGCGCCAGGCGGGCGACTTCGCGCAGCACTTTGTCATGCAGGATGCAGAAGGCGGGTAGCTTGCGCGCGGCCGCCAACTCCGCTCTCGTCTTGCGCAAGGCTAGAAACCGCAACTCGGCGCTACCGTCGAGTGGCTGCAGAGTGTTGTCCGCGATGCGTATTCGACTCGCGCCTTGGCCGCGACGTTGGTCGGTTGACGCGACCTGTAGCGGGCGATTGGTGCCGCGGCAGACATCACAGATACATCCGGAAACCGTACGTGGCTCGCCAAAATAAGCCAAAATACCGCTGCGCCGGCATCGCAAGGTCGACGCATACGCCAGCATCAGTTGAAGCTTGCGGTTTGCCAACGACTTCAGGCGCCCCAGATCCGACTCGGAGAGGGTGGGATTGTTCTCTCCGATGTTGTCGATGAAGAATTTCTGAGTACGAATATCGCGTCCGCTGTAATAGAGAACGCACTCGGAAGCTTCGCCATCACGGCCAGCGCGACCTGCCTCCTGGTAGTAAGCTTCTACCGTTCCGGGCAGATTGTAGTGCACCACGAAGCGGATGTCGGGCTTGTTGATTCCCATTCCGAAGGCATTGGTGGCGACTACGATCGAGCCGCGATCGGCCATGAACTTTTCCTGGCTGATCTTGCGCTCCGCCGCCTCCATGCCCGCGTGATAGGGGACGACGGACCGTCGGGGAAACTGCTGCTCCAGGTAGGCCGCGAGTTGTTCCACCGTGCGGCGAGTGGAGCAGTAGACAATTCCCGTGCCACCCTGCGACGAGAGCAGGCGCAACAACGACGGGTCCTTGTCGGCATCGCGTTCAAAGCGCTGGGCTTTGTAGGCCAGGTTGGGTCGATCGAAGCCAGTGACGTGGATCTTCGGCGTGCGCAGTCCGAGAAGATCGACGATGTCTTTACGCACGTGCGGGGTGGCGGTCGCGGTGAGCGCGATGGTGACTGGCGATCCCAGATCTTTACGGGCAGCGGCGAGTCGAAGATACTCTGGGCGAAAATCGTGTCCCCAGAAGCTGAGGCAGTGCGCCTCGTCAACGACAAACAGGCGGGGATTAAGAGTGGGCAGCAAACGTTGAAACGACGGCGCGGAAAAGCGTTCAGGCGCGACATAGAGGAGCCCGGAAAATCCGCGATGCAACTGCGCCAGCACGGACTTCTGTTCGGAACCGGGTTGGGAGCTGTTCAGAAACAACACCGGAACGCTGAGCGCACGCAATTGCTGCACCTGATCGGCCATCAGGGCGATCAGGGGAGAAACAACTAACGTCAAGCCGCCCAGAACCAGCGCAGGAAGCTGAAAGCAGAGGCTCTTGCCCGCACCGGTGGGCATCACACAGACGACGTCGTGCCCAGCGAGTACGTCAGTGATGATTTCGCGTTGGTGAGGTCGAAACCGGGCGAGACGAAACACCCGCTGCAACAGATCGTCGATGTTTTCGGATTGCATGTCCGCTCAGGTCCCATCTCCACTGTAGTGCAGCACGAAGAAAATACGAAGGGAATGGCGACGAATGGCATTACGATGGTAACGAGTTCGAGCTGGCTTGCCTAGGCGGTTCCGCAGCCTGTTCAGTCCGGGAATGGGCACACTGCCCGAGGGATATGCTCTTTCTGGCGAGACTGGCGACTGGTTACTATAGTTTCTTGCTGCCCTCAAATTCTCTTGCGTCTGCCCTCCTGTCCCCACTACAACCAACTCTGTGAAGCTAGGGAAACGTGTCTCTGGCTGTCTCGCGGCGATGCCGCGAACGCAAATCGCTCATTGACAATTCACGAATTGCAACGGAAGTGGCGTTGACATCTCCGAAAACACTCAGCTAAGTCCCACGCGCAGACATGGGTACGTATAAGTAGCTAAAGAATGAATGACATGCGAATAATTTCCGTCCAAACCATTGATTCTAAACGATCGTGGATTTTGTTTTAAGTGTTATCGCGAGCTATGTCACCACAACACTGAGGTATGGAACGGGTGAATGCGCGACTCCCTGGACCAGCGATGAAGGCGATGGGAGCCCCTGCTACACTGATCAGTACCTCCCCAGTGGACACCTGCTCATCATGACAACTCCTGCATACAAACGCATCCTGCTGAAGATTTCCGGCGAAGCACTGGCGGCTGGCCAGGGATTTGGTGTGGACAACACGCGCGTGCACGAAATCGCCGCGGAAATCGGTGAAGTCCACCGCCTCGGGGTGCAGATCGCAATCGTGGTGGGAGGCGGAAACTTCTTTCGCGGCGTGGCTGAACAGGCCAAGACGATGGACCGTGTGTCCGCCGACCACATGGGCATGCTGGCCACGGTGATCAACGCACTGGCTTTGCAGGACGCGCTGGAGAAGCAGGGCGTTTGGACGCGCGTGATGAGCGCCATCGAGATGAACCAGGTGGCCGAGCCTTTCATCCGCCGCCGCGCCATGCGTCATATGGAGAAGGGCCGCGTGGTGGTCTTTGCCGGCGGTACGGGGAATCCTTACTTTTCGACGGACACGGCGGCCTCATTGCGCGCCATGGAAATCAAGGCTGACGCTATCCTGAAGGCGACGAAAGTGGACGGCATCTACACCGCCGATCCGGTGCTGGACAAAGAGGCGACCAAGTTCGAGGAGATCAGCTACATGGACATCCTGCGGCTGGGCTTGAAGGTGATGGATGCCACCGCTATTGCCATGTGCCGCGAAAACAAGCTGCCCATCGTGATCTTCGATCTCAACAAGCACGGGAACATCCAGCGCGTGGTGATGGGCGAGAAGGTTGGGTCGCTGGTGCACGAAGGTAAGGGATAAAGAATCCGGGCCGGAATCTTCGTCGCCGCTACGCTGCTGGTTTGTTGCAGACTGCCGATCAGGCTCAGCCTTCCCCAATCCCGCTTTCGACACGCGGGTTTATAATCAACCGTTTGCGACATCATCTTTACACTGGCAAGGTGGAATCGATATGGCACAAATTTCGATGGCTTCGCTTCCCGCGTTGAAGGACAACTACGTTCAGCTCAAGACACGCATGGACAAGGCGGTGGAAGACTTTCGTAAGGAGATGACTTCGACCCGCACCGGCAGGGCTTCGGTACACATGCTCGACGGAGTGATGGTCGAGGCGTATGGCTCGCAGATGCCGTTGAACCAGCTCGCCAACGTGAGCGCGCCCGAGCCGCAGTTGATCACGGTGCAGCCGTGGGATGTGAGCCAGATCGGCGCAATCGAAAAGGCCATTCGCAGTGGCGATCTGGGCTTGAATCCGATGAACGACGGCAAGCTGGTGCGCGTGCCGGTGCCAGCGTTAACCGAAGATCGCCGCAAAGAGATGGTCAAGCACCTGAACAAGGTGCTGGAGGAACATCGCACCGCGGTGCGCAACATCCGTCGCGACGGCAATGATTCGATCAAGAAGGCCATGAAAGACAAGAAGATCACCGAGGACGAAGAGCGCGGGGCGATGGAGCACCTGCAGAAACTCACGGATGAAGAGATCAGGAAGATGGAAGAGATGGCCAAGGGCAAAGAAAAGGAAGTGATGTCGATTTAGCGGCGGGTTCCATTCGGCGTTAACCACGGAGCAGCCAGTGCTGCTCCGTTTTGCCTTTGGAGACGGAATGCCTCTTGCGTCCGGAGGCGCCCTCACGCAACATGGATCTATGCTGCTCGAGTTGGGCGATCTCAGCGTGCGCTCCTGGCGAAAGGACGATCTGAAGGCGCTGCTCCACCATGCCAACAATCCGAAAATCGCAGCCAACCTGCGGGACCAGTTTCCGCATCCCTATACGCGGCACGACGGCCTCGACTTTCTCGACTATTCGCGCACGCAGGAGCCCGAGTGTTCGTTTGCCATCGAGTATGGCGGCGAAGTCGTCGGAGGCGTGGGATTTCACTTGGGTCGCGACATCGCCCGCCTCAGCGCGGAAATGGGATATTGGCTGGGTGAGGAACTCTGGGGTCGAGGGCTGGCAACGCGAGCGGTCACGGCTGCTTCTGAGTGGGCCTTCGACAATTACAAGCTGACGCGCGTTTATGCGTTCGTGTTCTCGCACAATGTGGCGTCGATCCGAGTGCTGGAGAAGGCCGGGTTCGAGCGCGAAGGGCTGTTGCGGCGCAGTGCGATTAAGAACGGCGCGATCATTGACCAGATTCTGTATGCCAAGGTGCGGTAGTGATCATGCGCGCCTATTTCCGTCCCGCAGCAGCGACCGACGTTGTGGGGTCGGCGCCATCCCAGGTCTGGTCTGAGGTTGGCCCGTACACGGATGGCACGGGCTTGTTCAGCATCCGAAGATAAACCGTGAGCTGGGTGCGGTGATGGCAAGTGTGCAGGACGCGTCGCCAGAATACCCAGATGCGCTGCCGTGAGAGTCCGAAGAAGGGAACTTCCTGCATCCACCATTCCGGCGTCTGCTTGGCGAAGAACGTGAGACGAGGACGCGCCAGTTCTGCCATGCGCGCAAGGAATGCGTCGAGTTCGAGCGATGCTGGAAGTACGTCTGCCGGTGGAGGCTCGGGTGTGCCGACGAATTCCCCGAAAAAGCGGCGTTCAGAGAGCAACTGGTGCTTCAGGATCTCCGCCACGGTGCATGATTTCGGATACGGGCGGAAGGCAAGGTCCGCAGGATCAAAACACTGCCACACCGCAATCGTCTTATTGGTCTCGCTGGCGTAAGTGTCGAGCAGATGCTGGAAGAGCGGATTGACGGCGCGTGGAATGTCGGCTTCGGCGATGGCGGTGAAGGAATATCGCATGGTGGCCTTCCCCCCTTTCCGACGCGACGATTGTACCGCGTGCAAGAATAAAGGGCGCGTTCGACGCGCCCTGCTGATATCGAAACTCCTCGAGCTTCAGTTGTCCTTGCACTTCGTCTGCTGCTCGACATATTTCAGCAGTTTGCCCTTCTTTTCCAGTGACGCCAGGTTGTCCAGGAGCGGATATTGGGCAGCGGGGTCGAAGCGCTGAATCGCGCGATAGGCGCGTAGTGTCCCGGCAAGGCCAGCAGCCTGTTTCTCGGCATCGCTCTTCGCGTTCGGATGCCGCAGAATGTAGGCGGCCTGCGAGTAAATCGCCTGCATACGCAACTGGTTCGAGTAGGTGTCATTCACCTTGTCGAGCGAGTCGAGGTCCTTGCAGCAGAATTTCACGGTGACGTCCGGCACCTGCACGATCCACTCGGTCAGCCACATGCGTTTGTCGAGGCTGTCCTTGGCAAGAGGATTCTGCTCCAGGCTCTGGATGTAATCGAGCGCCTGGGCCCGCTCCTGCGGCGTGGACGGCCCCCGCGTTTTGGACTCGGCGGGCATAGACGCCGCCAGAACGGTCACTGCGAGTAGAACAAAGAGTTTGCGACTCATGGTGCCATCTCCCGTTGTAGCTTGGGCGGCCAGGCTGTTTGATGAATGATACTCCGCCGTGGTGGTAGATACGCAAGCGGGAATTGAAAAGGTCAACGAAAAATGCAGCGATTCGTCCCGCTTTTTAAGGGCTTCGTCCCAGAGGCTTCAAGTACGGGCTGGTGGTCCCAGGTTAGCGCCCAAATACGGGGCGCAAACCTGGGGCATCGAACCGACATCGTGGGATAATTACGCAAGGATTTAACTGATGAAACGAGTGATCCATTCCGCCTGTCCGCATGATTGTCCTGATGGCTGCGGAGCGTTGATTACCGTGGAAGACGGAAGGGCGACCCGTATCCAGGGGGACCCTGCTCATCCCATCACGCAGGGTTTTCTGTGCGCGAAAGTTGCGAAATATCTTGACCGTGTTTATTCGCCGGACCGCTTGCTCTTTCCCATGCGACGGGTTGGTCCCAAGGGGTCGGGCGGCCCGGAAGCGTTCCAACGAATTTCTTGGGATGAGGCTCTGGATGAAATCGCTGCCAAGCTGAAATCCGTGGGCGCGGAGTTCGGACCGGAAGCAGTGCTGCCCTTTTCCTACGGCGGCAACCTGGGAGTGCTGAACGGAAGCTCGATGGACATGCGCTTCTTCCATCGATTCGGCGCGTCTCAGTTGCTGAGGACCATATGCTCCCTTACCGGAGGCGACGCCATCATTTCCGTGTATGGACGCAAGGTCGGCACAGAGCCCGAGCAGTTCCGGCACTCGAAATACATCATCGCCTGGGGCGCCAACATTCACGGCAATAACATCCACCTCTGGCCCTTTGTCGAAGAGGCGCGGCGCAACGGCGCGAAGCTGGTGGTGATCGATCCTTACCGCACACGCACCGCGAAAGTCGCCGATTGGCATATTCCGGTCAATCCCGGGACCGACGTGGCACTCGCCATGGGCTTGATGCATATCATCGTGCGCGATGGATTGCACGACCAGGACTACATCGCGCGGCACAGTGACGGCTTCGACGAGCTGGAGAAGCGGCTTCCTCGGTACACGCCAGACCAAGTTTCTGCATGGACCGGGATTTCCCAAGGCGACATCGAGTTGCTCGCACATGAATATGCGACCACGCGGCCAGCCGCGATCCGCTTGAACTACGGCATTCAGCGCGCGCAGAACGGCGGTGCGGCGGTGCGCGCCGTTTGCATGCTGCCAGTGATCACTGGATCGTGGAAGGAAGTAGGTGGCGGGTTGCAGCTTTCGCTGAGCGGCGGCTTCCAGCTCAACCAATCGGCGATGGAGCGCACCGACCTGATGCTGAAGAGTCCGCTGGGCAGGCCTGCCCGCAGCATCAACATGACGGAACTGGGCAAGGTCCTCACCACAGTCAGTGACCCTCCGGTGAAAGCCCTGTTCGTTTACAACTCGAATCCAGCAGCGATCTGTCCCGACCACAACTTGGTGGTGCGGGGATTGCGGCGGGAAGATTTATTCACGGTGGTGCACGAGCAGTTCTTCACTGACACGACCGATTATGCGGACATCGTGTTGCCGGCCACGACGTTCTTCGAGCAGAAGGACCTGGTCAAGGCGTACGGTCACTTGTACTTGCAAGTGTCGCAGCAAGCCATCGATCCTCTGGGCGAGTGTAAGTCGAACGTGGACTTGTTCCGCGAATTGGCGCTGCGAATGGGATTCGAGGAGGAGTGCTTCCGCGACACAGTGGACGAGATGATTGACGCCGCGTTGTCATCGGGAGTTCCTCAATTAGGAGGAATCACGCGGGAGAGGCTGGAGCGCGAGCCGCAGGTGCGGTTGAACTTGCACGGCGACGAGAGCGACAAGCCGTGGTTGCCGTTTGCGAATGGTTTTCCAACAGCGAGCGGACGGGCGCGACTGTACAACGCTGACTTGATTGCCGAAGGAATGGATCCGGTGGCGGAATTCGTCGCTCCGGAAGAGTCGCGGCACTCGCCGCTAGCCAAGCGCTATCCGCTGGAACTGCTGGCGCGCAAAGCCGACAATTTTCTGAATTCGACGTTTGTGAACTTGCCCAGCCTGCAGAAGATGGAGCGGCAACACGAGCTGGAGATCAGCCAGCGGGACGCCGAGAGCCGGGGTATCAAAGACGGCGACTGCGTCCGGGTGTTTAATGAGCGTGGCGAAATCTCGCTCACCGCGCGCGTGGACGGTTCCGTGTCGGCCGGCGTGGTGGGCGCCAAACTGGGCTGGGCCAAGCTCGCGGCCAATGGCATCAACATAAACGTACTAACCTCTGCGCGCCTGAACGATCTCAGCGGCGGCGCGACGTTCTATTCCACCCTGGTCGAGGTGGAGCGAGTTCCCGAAACTTCTAGCGCATGAAAGGGTTAGCTTGTGCGTGGCCTAAGCACTGGGGGTAGGGTTCGCTTTCTGAGCGCCCTCCCGTACCGTATAATTGCGCTTTCATCCAAACAGGGTTTGAGGTTGTTCCTATTTCTTCCCGATGCCAGGTAAGTCCTGCGGAGAACCTCCGCCGCGGGCGGCGCTTCTGTGCCATAGCGCTAAGTTTCCTTTTCGCAATCCT
>DATBZX010000265.1:0-9456 GCA_036512955.1 Terriglobales bacterium | reverse complement strand
CATTCCGGTACAATCAAGGTTTGCAACAAGCGAGTTAGGGAGTCCCATGAAGGCAGCCATCCATCCGGTTTACAACGAAGTGCGCGTGCATTGCGCGTGCGGCAACGCATTTATGACCCGTTCGACCCACAAGGGCGACGTCAGCGTCGAAATCTGCTCCGCCTGCCACCCATTCTTCACCGGCAAGCAGAAGTTAATGGACACCGCTGGACGCGTCGAGCGTTTCCGCCGCAAGTATGCCAAGTCCGACGCTGGCAAGGCCGAAGCGGCCAAGGCAGCCGAAGCAGCCAAAAACTAACATTTTATTGGCTTTACGCGAGCCTCCGCCTCGGCGGAGGCTTTGCTTTGCCTCTGTCTTTCCCCAGCCGTCGTACCGCACGAAATGTGTTACGACAACAATTATTCCCCCCAGCCTGCATCGCGTCTCTGGGTTGGCTCATCTGCTTGAGAGCACGCTCGCGGGTCGGTAATTCCGCGTGCGCTTAGGAAGCCAAGCCCCAATAGCTGGATTGAGGAGCAAGCCATGTTTGTAGTCACCGGAGCCACCGGAAATACCGGAAGCGCTGTCGCCGACACACTTCTTCAACAAGGCAAGCAGGTCAAAGTCGTACTGCGGGACAGGAGCAAGGCCGACGAATGGAAGGCCAAGGGAGCGCAGGTCGCAATGGCCGACCTCGGCGACTCCGCCGCCCTTGCCGCAGCGCTCAAGGGAGCCGAAGGCGCCTACATCTTGGTTCCACCCCTTTACGGAGCCGACGATTACCTGGCCGCCATGGCCAAGCTGTCCGACGCGATCGCCCGCGGTATCAAAGATAGTGGCGTGCCCCACAGTGTGATGCTCTCGTCCGTCGGAGCGCAGCATACCAACGGCACCGGTCCGATTCGCAATCTCCATTACGGGGAATCCGTAATTCCGCAGGCCGCGCCCAACGCCACGGTGCTGCGCGCTGCCTACTTCATCGAGAATTACGCTCCCGTGCTCGGTGCTGCCACCGGTGGAGGCGTGCTCCCCAGTTTCTTCCCCGCCGACTTCCGCCTTCCAATGAACTCCACCCTCGACATCGGACGCATCGCTGCCGACCTTCTCCTCCACCCGGCCAAGGGCTACCGCTTAGTCGAGATGTCCGGCCCTGTCGACTACAGCCCTGCCGACATCGCTGCCGCGCTTACCACGCTGCTGGCCAAACCGGTCAAGGTTCTGGAACTGCCGCTTGCAGCGGTTGTGCCCGAGTTCACCAAGATGGGCATGTCGGAAGGAATTTCAAAGCTCTTCGCCGAGATGTATGCTGGCATTCTCAGCGGACACGTCGCCGCCGAAGGCACCGGCGAACATCGTCGCGGCACCGTAACCGCACAGGAAGCCCTCGCCAACTTACTGAAAGCCACGCCGGATCAGGCTTAGTCCCGCTCCGCGGAAGGTTACAATCAACTCGTGCCCAAGTTTTTCGACAACCCGGCCCAGCGGATGGCTCCTGCGGGAGTTCGTGTCCCCGCGTCCGTGACGCTCGGCGGAGTTGAAATCCGTCCAGCCACGGTACTCGCGCCCATGGCCGGCATCACAGACACCGTCTTCCGCCGCTTCATCCGTAACCTCGGCGGATGCGGTTTGATGATGACCGAGTTCACCTCGGCCGACGGCATCACCCGGCACCAGGACAAGAAAGCCAAGCGCTACCTCACTTTTTACGGCGACGAGCATCCCATCTCGGCGCAGTTGTTTGGCAGCGATCCGGCCACGTTGTCCGAGGCCGCAAAGATCGTCGAGGAAATGGGCTTCGACCTCGTCGACCTCAATCTCGGATGCCCCGCGCGAAAGGTCGTTACTTGCAATGGGGGTTCCGGCCTGCTGCGCAACTTACCCCTCATCCAGAACATCTTCGAATCGGTTCGCGCTGCCGTGAAGATTCCCTTCACCGTGAAGTTTCGCGCCGGATGGAGCGACAAGGAAGTCGTGCATGTGCAACTGGCCAAGATGGCCGAAGACTGCGGACTCGCCGCTGTCGCGCTCCACGCCCGCACCCGCGAGCAGGGCTACAGCGGACAGGCGCGCTGGGAGTGGATTGCCGCGCTCAAGGATGCGGTGAAGATTCCCGTCATCGGCAACGGAGATATTCGTTCGCCTGAAGACGCCGCCGCCATGGTCGCCGAGACCGGATGCGACGCCGTCATGATCGGCCGCAGCGCCGCCTCCAACCCGTGGATCTTCCGCCAGATCGAGCAGTACACTCGCACCGGCCGCTACGACACGCCCACCGAAGCCGACCGCTACAGCATGATCCGCACCTACTTCACCATGCTGGCCGACGAGCAGGTACCTGGCGCGGCCGGCAAGATGAAGCAGTTCGCCGCCTGGTTCACCCACGGCGTCGCTCACGGAGCCCAACTCCGCAAGGCGGTGTACGAGTCCCACAACGAAGCCGAAATCCTCGCCGCCGTTGACCGCTTCTTCGAGGCGTTGCTCTCAGACCAATTAAAGCCCGTCGCTCCCAGTGCATATCCGCCACCATTTATCGATCCCTGCACTTGCTTTTAGCTGGCAACTAACCACGGCAACTTTCTTCGCTACCACCACCTCAGTGGTATTGACATTGTGAAGTTTTAGCACCATAGTCACAGACCAATCGTAGCGTGACTATTTTTGGCCAACCAAAACTCAGATCACGCGAGATTGTCTCCACTTGATCGGTGAAGTTTGGCACCTGATCCGACTCATCCCTCATCGGCCCATTCCGGGGCACTAGATCGGCTTCCTTAGCCCGACTTGCAACAAGCTCACAGCAGCTCCTTTTTCTGCTTCGGCTTTCAGCTCATGCGCCGTTCGTCATCTTCGCACAAGCTGAACGCAAATCGTTGAGGACCTTTGTCCATCTGGAGCTCTCTCCCGACGGAAGAGGGAGTCCCTGTCTTCATATCGCACTGATTCGTTTCGCTGTCGCTGCACACAGTAAGGAAGCAGGCCTTCCAGGCCTGCGTACGAGTACGGATAGAGTCGGCCTTAAGAGCTTGCCCCTGAGCGAAGCCGAAGGGCTGGCGTCGAATCCGTGGTAAATACTCAGGGGCTTCAGCCCCGAAAAGCAGCGCGGCGGAACGAACAGAAACCACGAAAAGGGGCGAATATGAAAACCAATGCTTGCTTGTCAGTAATCACGTTGTCTTTGATTGCGCTGGTACTCATGTGCGGACTTGCAGCGTCCGCCCAGAACCCGGTCGCGCAACAGCCGCCCACCAGTTCCATCCCCAATCTCATTCGCTATGGCGGAGTGCTCAAGGACGCCGACGGTGCCGTGCTTGCTTCCCAGACGCTTGGCATCACCTTCGCCCTCTACAAGCAGCAGGACGGAGGTGTCGCTCTGTGGACGGAGACCAGCAACGTCACCACCGACGCTGCCGGACAGGTACAACGTGATGTTGGGTAGCTCCAAGCCGGAAGGAGTGCCCGCCGAATTGTTTTCTGACCAGGAGCAGCGCTGGCTGGCGGTGCAGGTTCAGGGACAGCCCGAGCCATCCCGCGTCCTGCTGGTGAGCGTGCCCTACGCCTTCAAAGCTCACGAAGCGGAGACGCTCGGCGGCTTACCCGCATCGGCGTTCGTCAAGACCGCTCCTGATGCAACCAACAGCGGATCTGCGGATGCAGGAATTACGGTGAACGCGTTGAACATCGCCGCGAACACAGGCACTACCATGAGCGCAAAAGTCGCTGCGGGTTCGGCTAAGGCAGGCCCCTTGTCCCTTATTGACTGCGGGACTATGGCGCTAGGTTACATTCCCTGGGTGTTCGCCGTATCGACCACTCCACCATATGTCGAACTGTGCGACTCCGTTATCTTTCAGCAGTTTGCTGCTGGGCCGACTAATAACTTCGTGGGCATCCAAACCGCCACCCCAGGGGCGCAACTCGATGTTAACGGAGGTGTCACATCGGGCATCAACACCACCAATAACAGAAAAGCCTACATGATCGGCTTGAACACAGTGCTGAGCATTTTCGGCACACAGAATCTCTTTACCGGCGTGGGTGCGGGTACCAGTAACGCTACCGGCCACGACAATACCTTCTCCGGCTTCCAAGCTGGTAACGCCAATGTCGGTGGTCTCGACCCGTTGGGCAGCTACAACACTTTCTCTGGGTCTCAGGCAGGCTTATTCAACAATACTGGCTTCCAGAACACCTTCTCCGGCTACCACGCTGGCTTCCTCAACAACGCCGGAGACACCAATTCCTGTTATGGCTTCAACTCCTGTTTGCACAACACTACAGGCATTCACAATGTTGCCGTCGGCGCGGGCGCCGGTTTCCGCAATGACGTCGGAAACTTCAACACCTACGTCGGCACCAACTCTGGTTTCGGAAGTATTGTGGGCGGAACAACCGGAAACAACAATACCTTCACGGGGTGGGAGTCTGGCTTTAATTACACGACCGGAGGCAACAACGTCTTTAACGGGTACAGGGCTGGCTTCGCCGACACTACTGGAAATTCCAATATCGCCATTGCTGCCAATGCCGGTAGCACTGCCAACCCCATCCAAAGCAACAACATTTACATCGGCAACCCAGGTCAGAATGAATCCTTCCCTGCCATTCGCATCGGCGTCCAAGGTCTCCAGAAATTTCAGACCTACATCGCTGGCATCTGGCCCACCCTTATTCCGCTTGGAGTACCGGTGTTCGTCGACGCCACCGGCCACCTGGGAATTGGCCTCCCGATCACCAGCACCCCTGTCACCGGCAGTTGCAACCCGCCCGGAGCCTTCTTTTTGACGAAGTGGAATTTGTCGAACAGCGTCCAGTGCAGTCGAATTACCGAGCTCTCGACAGGTACATGGAACGTCGGCATCGGCCCCCTTACCACAAGCCCCACTCGACAGCTTCAAGTTAACGGAGATATCGATATTCCCGTCACGGTTGCGGCCCATTACCAGATCACCGGCCATACTGTGTTAAGCATTGACGGCACCAGTAACGTCTTTGTCGGAGTCGGCGCTGGGGTCACCAATCCTGGTGGCCAGCAGAACACCTATACCGGCGAGGACGCTGGTGCCGGCAGCGACGGATATGGCAACTCCTTTTACGGATGGCTTGCTGGCGCGAGCAACACAAGTGGCCTTGATAACACCTGTGTTGGCTGGAAGGCTTGCGTTGGCCTCGTGAAGGGCATCTACAACACGTTCCTGGGCGCCGCTGCGGCCAGCAGCTTCAACGGCAACTACAACAGCTTCGTCGGTTACAGCGCTGGTGTCTCCAACACGGCCGGCAACAACAACATTTATGTGGGCTCCGGCGGCGTCGCCGCCGAATCCAGCAGAATTCGCATCGGAGGAGCCGTTTTCGGCACCGGCTTCGGCCCGCAGACCGACACTTACATCGCGGGCATCTACCATAGCGCGATGTCCAGCCCTCCCCTCCCCTACGAGACGGTTTGCGTTGACTCGAGTGGAAAGCTTTTCTCAGTGACAAATTCCTCCGGGTGCAGCCCATCCTCGCGGCGCTTCAAGGACCAAATCGCCGATATGGGTGACAGCAGTAACAAGCTATTTCAGTTGCGCCCGGTCACCTTCTACTACAAGCCGCAGAACGACGATGGGTCCCACCTGCTGCAATACGGGCTGATCGCCGAGGAAGTGGCCAAGGTCTTTCCCGAACTGGCAGCCTACGAAAAAGACGGCACCACGCCCTACACGGTTAAGTATCAGTTGCTGACTCCCATGCTGCTGAACGAATTGCAGAAGCAGCACGCCGTCGTCAGCGCCCAGCAGCAGCAATTGGAGACTCAGGGGCAGAAGATGCTGGCTCAGCAGCACGAAATCGAAGGTCTGAAGTCACAACTGCAGCTGCAGAACGCAGCCTTCCAGGAGCGCCTCTCGCGACTGGAATCCCTAGTCACCACCCAAATGCAAACCGCGGCTGCAGACAAACCAGCTCAGGCGACAACCAACGCCAGCGGCGGATTACAGTAGTTCGAAACCTAAACGGACATGGCGGAACTCAAGTATCGAGTTCCGCCATGCACGCCTGCCTATTTCTTTACGACCAAGCCTTATCCGTGCGATCCGTGTAAATCCGCGGCTGCCTTTGCTTTTCGCTAGTGCGCATGCTCCGGCATCATCCCGTGCACGTGCTCCTCGCCCGGCGCGCCGTGCTTCAACTCAAACTTCTTGTAGCTGACGGGCGTCAGCTCCGGCGAGTCTTCCTTGATGTGATACGCCGCATCCATCCCCACGTTCGCGAACTTCTGCTCCGTCTTCGACGTCGGCCAAGTGATCTCGATCTGCGAAATGCTGGTCGCATCGCCCACTCCGATGTGCTGCCGAATCGGATTGCCCCCGAAGCTCGACCCATACCCCACCGTGCGGTAGATATGTCGCGGCCCGGCAGGCGTTTCGGCGGTCACGTCGATACGCGCCCCAAACGCCGCGCGGTTGCTGGTCACACCCTGCAGCTCGAGCGAGATCCAATGTCCAGGATGTCCCGGATTCTCAAACAGCACACTCTGATACGTGTCCCCCGGCAGCGCGCCGCCAATCTCCTCGAAGATGTCTTCATCGCCATCGTTATCGATGTCGCCGAACGCTACCTGGTGTCCCTTCTGCAGATGCCCGAACCCACCCGACGTGGTCACGTCCTGAAAATCCTTGCCGCCATTGTTGCGGAACATGCGATTGGGCAGCAGCGCTTCCAGCTCCGACGTGCCGGTGCCAATGTAGATGTCGAGCCAGCCATCGTTGTCCAGATCGCCAAAGCTCGCGCCCATCGCCAGGATGGCGCGGTCCAGGTGCACCTGCTTGGTCACGTCGGTAAACGTGCCGTCGTGATTGTTGTGATAGAGCCGCGGCGTCTCGGCCTTGTAGGGCTTTCCCAGCTCGAACGCGCCAATATCGTTCAGCGTGTCGTTGTAATAGCCGGCGGCGAAGATGTCGGGCCAGCCATCATTGTCATAGTCAAAGAACCACGTCGCGAAACTATGCATCGGCTCCGCCACTCCCGCCTGCGCCGTCACATCGGTAAACTTCCAGCGATCGGCCCGCGGATGCTTCGGATCGCGCGGCCCGTCATTGCGGAATAGCATGTTCGGCTGGGTCTTGCGCGAGATATACAAATCGGGACGCCCATCATTATTGAAGTCGCCCCACGCCACGCCCTTCACGAAGCCCAGGTCCGAAAGTCCGTCGGGCACCGCAACTTCGGTGAATGTGCCATCGTGATTGTTGTGGAACAACTGCGAAGGATGCTTCTCCGGCCCTGTCGTCTCGTGCCCCACAAACAAGTCGAGCCACCCGTCGTTGTCAAAATCCGCCCACGCCGCCGCCTGCGTAGGATGCAGCGACATCAGCCCTGCCTTCTTGGTCACGTCGTCGAAGGTGCCGTCGCCATTGTTATGCAGCAGCGACAGCGGATACTTCCCGTGCTCCCGCCACCAGCCTCCGCGCAGCACCACCAGGTCGGGATGGCCGTCATTGTCGTAGTCCACCGCGACTATGGTCAGCCCCCCCACTTCGCCGGTCAGCCCGGCTTCTTTGGTGCGGTCCGTGAAGGTGCCGTCTCCGTTGTTATGGAAGAAGCGCAGCTGGTCGAGCGGGCCTGACGACGAGATCATCAGGTCGAGCAGTCCATCGCCGTCGAAGTCCTCCATGGCCACGCCACCCGCGTGTCCGGTGACATCCACACCTACGCTGCCCGCCACGTCGGGAAATCGGCCAATATCGTAATCCGACTGAAACAGGCTGGGCGGCGCCAGCCATTGCGGCGGAACATCCTGCGGCCAGCGCCCCAACTGCATATAGGCAAGGTTGATCATCCACAGCGCCATCAGGTTCTTTGGGTCGCGCTGCAGCGTGACCGTCAGCTCGCGGATCGCCCCCTGCGCGCCCCGCTTTTCCGTATGAATGGCCGTACCAGTGAGCGGGAAGATGCAGGAATTCTGGTTGTGATGCTTGAGGCAGTTTTCCTGCTCGCCCAGCCGCAGGTACGACAGCGCCAGCGTGTCGCGCAGATGCTGCTCTGAATAAGGATCGAGCCGGATCGACAGCTCGTCGCAACGTTTGCGGATCAGCTCAATCTGCTGCACCGCTCCAGCGCTGTCACCCGCGCGCAACAGGTTCTCCGCCAGCGCCCAGCGGTCGCGCAACTCATCTTTCCAGCTTGTGTCGTTGACCAGCTTGAGCTTGAGTTCGGTGGCGCGTTCGGCATCTTTAGTGGGATCGGTAGCGACATCCTGCTCGGCGTAGATCTTCACCAGCAACTCATTCATTTCCCTGGTGCTGGGAGCTTGGTAGAACTGCGCCGGTTGGCCGGGCGACAGCGTCTGTGACGCGCCCGGCGTCAACAGGATTGTAACTACGAAACCAAAGAGGATTAGTCGCCCCATTGTGGACCGGAAACTTCTTTAGAATTTGGGGAAGCGCAACGACCCGATGCTAACACACGCCTTTTCGGACGCTTTGGAGGTGAGGGTCTCTTCCCGCGAAGTCTGTGTTTGCCTTGGCTCTTAGGATCTCATTCTTATCCGTGTCATCGGTGGAGATCCCTGGTTGCTTTTGCCTTTGACCGGGAAGGATCCGCGCCCGTCCGCGTAATCCGCGGTTGCCATTGTCTTTCCGCCTTAGATTGATCCGTGGAAATCTGTGGCTGCTTTGATTTTGACTTGGCTTTCGTCTTTCTGTCCTAAATCGATCCCTGGCAGAACTTGCCTTTTGCCCGTTCGCCCATAGAGCGAAAATCTAATCCAGCAGCACGCTTGGGTTCTTCTTCGCAATGTGCAACAGCTTGAGCGTAGCCTGGCGCGGTTCGCGGATTCCCTGTTCCCAGCTTTCCACCGCGTTCGAGCTGACATTAAGTAGGCGCGCCAGCAACGCCTGGCTGGCATTGAGGCTGGCCCGCAGGGCGCGGATGTCGGCTGGCTTCAGCGGCTTGGGCCGCGTCGGCAACTCGGTTGTGCGCAGATCGAGGCCACTCTTGGACGGCTTTGCAGCTACTGTCTCGGGCTGGCCATGTTTCTTCTTGCCCTTCTTCTTGTCTTTCTTGCCCACGTCTCACCCCTTCTTGTGCCACATTGTGGTAGTACCACAATGTAGGACACTCGGCCCACTCGGTAAATAGCACAAAAGCGCCATAACCCTCCCCACGTTATTGCCTAACCGGCCGCGCCACGGGACGCCCCTTGTCTCCCATCTCCACGTACGCCCAGGGTGTCTCGTGGTCGTGAGTGAAGACCACTAGCCACTTTTCCGGAATCGCCTCGGCATAAAACTTGTGACGGTTGTCGATGCAGGTCAATGGGTACAGGTCGTAGCCCATCACCCAGGTAGGATCGAGATGGTGCGTCGTCGGGATCAGGTCGCTCGCGTAGCACACTGCTGTGCCGCCGCTGCGCACCACGACAATCTGCATGTCTCGGGTGTGTCCCGGAAATACGCGCACGGAAATGCCTGGCGCGATTTCGGCATCCCCGTCGAGCA
>DATBZX010000264.1:0-4736 GCA_036512955.1 Terriglobales bacterium | reverse complement strand
CGCCTCCAAGCGCAAGGGGATGTGGATGGGTGGTCTGGTTCCGCTCGGCTACGACGTGCATGAGCGTCGCCTGGCGATCAACCAATCGGAAGCGGAGACCGTGCGAGAGATCTTCCGGCGGTACCTGGAACTCGGGTCCGTTCGGCTCTTGATGGAAGATCTGAATCGCCGCTGTATCCGATCCAAAGTACGGGTCGCAAGGAACGGCAAACAACGGTCCCGAACTGGAGCAGCGGCAGGAGGCGCAGCTGGCGATCAAGCACGGCGCCTGGGCATTGGGGCTGGTGTCGAGAATGCCGAGCGGGCCGGGGGTAATCTCCGAGGAATTGATCTCGGAGATCGTGGCGGCGATGCCGCCCGACGTAGCTTCTTTCTTGCTGACATGCGACACGGAGGCCGACGCGATCATCGCACAGCAGCGCCGGACCAGAGTGACGACTCTGCAACTTGTCGACAGCCTGCCGCAGGGAACATACCGAGTATTGCGCAATGAGCTTCCTGGAATTACGCTCGTACAGGTCGTGCATGTGCGCGGACCTGCGTCTGTCGCCGAAGCTGCGGCAATCGCGCCCCACGTCGACGCGATCCTTCTCGATTCGGGAAATTCCGGGCTCATCGTCGGGATTTCGGTCATACGAGCGGGTGCGGGAGATTGCTCGCAGCTACAACGTCCACCACAGCACGATTTCAAGGCTGAAAGCGCATGGCTGAAAACAGCTCTATCGAATGGACGGACACGACATGGAACCCGGTCACCGGCTGCACTAAGATCAGTGCGGGTTGCGACAACTGCTATGCAGCCCGGTTTTCGGAGCGGTTTCGCGGGGTGCCTGGACACCCGTTTGAGACAGGCTTTGACCTGACGCTCAGGCCAGAGCGCCTGACGCAGTCGCTTGCGTGGAAGCGGCCCCGGATGATTTTCGTCAACTCGATGAGTGACCTTTTCCAGAAGGAGATTCCGAAAGCGCACATCGCGGCCGTTTTTGACACGATGGAGAAGGCAAATTGGCACATCTACCAGGTGTTGACTAAGCGCAGTTCGCTTTTGCAGAAATTTATCAACGAACGTTACAAAGCCAGCAAGTGCCCGGCGCATATGTGGTTTGGCGTTTCCGTTGAAAACGAGCAAGCCACGTCCCGCATTGGCCATCTTCAAAATACGAACGCCAGCGTGCGCTTTCTCTCGATTGAACCGCTCATAGCCCCAGTGGTAAAGCTGAATCTTAAGGGCATCAACTGGGTGATTGTGGGCGGCGAAAGCGGGCCTGGCGCGCGACCGATGGACAAGCGATGGGCAATTGACATTCGGAACCAATGCGTCAAAGCGCGGGTGGCATTCTTCTTCAAGCAGTGGGGTGGCCGCTCGCCCAAGACCGGCGGCAGGCTGCTAGAGGGTCGGGAATGGAACCAGTTCCCAACGAAGCGCCGCGCCGTGCCGCGTCAGCTTGAGTTGCGGACAGTCGCATGAACGACCTTCCTTTTAAATTCGACGAGATCGGTATCTGGTCGGAACTGAAGCTGGAGATTGTGGAGCAATATGGAGCGGCCTACACCAAGGCGTTTGCGCGCACCCCGAGTCTCAAGAAGTATTATATCGACGGCTTCAGCGGTGCTGGCGTGCATGTCGCGAAGAAAACTAAAGTGCAGATCGAGGGGAGTCCGACGCGCGCTTTAAAGGTGCAGCCGCCGTTTGACGGATACTTCTTTATCGACCTCAATGCCGATAAGACCGAATATCTCCGCGCCATATGTGGCGACCGGCGTGACGTTGGTATTCACACGGGCGACTCGAACGAATATCTGACCAAGACGGTTCTGCCAACGATCCAGTATAAAAAATTCACGCGCGCCTTGTGCCTGCTCGATCCGTATGCACTGCACCTCAATTGGGAAGTCATATTACAAGCCGGACAATCTCAGGCCGTTGATATGTTCCTCAATTTTCCGGTCATGGACATGAACCGGAATGCTATCTGGCGACACCCGAAGAAGGTGCCGCAAGACGGCATTGATCGCATGAACAAATTTTGGGGCGACGAATCATGGCGCAGCGCGGCCTATTTTGAGAGCGAACAGCAAAGCCTCTTCTTCGAGCCAGATAAAATAAAGCAAACCACCGATTCTATCGTAGCGGCGTTTCGCGACCGCTTAAAGAAAGTAGCTGGATTTAATTTCGTCCCTGCTCCCCTGGCGATGCGGAACAGCAGGAATGCAGTTGTCTATTACCTTTTTCTCGCGTCGCCCAAGGCCGTAGCCGAGAAGATCATCACTGACATTTTCGACAAGCACAGATAGCGACGGCATCGAGGGGTGAAAACTTCTCCGGTCCCCTTAGGTAGAAGAAGACCCGCGAACGTGCGGACTATTTTCGAGTTTTCTCCAGCGAACGCAAAAATCGCAGACTGGTTGGCGGAACGCAGTCAATTCGAACTCTCAGGCGACTTTGTACAATCTTCTCGAAGTTCGAGGTGACCAGCGAAGGCAACGCCGGCGCCGAGCCGACTCGACCGGCGTGGTTCGCCGACGGCCCATTGACGTGTAGCGATGCGGAAATTTCCAGCGGGCCGTCGATGACGCCACCAGTCATCTTGGTCAGCAGTTACCCTTCACGGAACGCATGGTGGACACCGACTGTAAGATAGACGCCGTCGCGTTACCCGATGCATGGTCTTGTTTCCGCGTCGAGGAACGAAGTACAAGACTACATCAAATGAATACCTGCTGCGCTTCACGATCGGCAACGACGATAGCTCTCTCATCGGCGAAGATGGCTTAGCCGGCATTGCATCTCGCCACCCTCAAGACACCGACGTTGTCGCCCGGACAAGCCGCGTTGATGACTCGGCGCCAGTTCCTCGGCCGCGCGGCCCGGTTCACGGTCGGCGCCGGGCTAGCAGCCCGTGGTGTAAGTGGTCGCCGCTGAGGAATTGCCGGTGCGGTAGTCCACTTGGAAAATGGAAATCCCGGATCAGTGCGAAAAGGCACGGAACGAGCTTGAAAAAACCGGCGTCATGAATCTGCGAGCTGCACAAGCGGCGCCCAGCGCCACGCGTGCCCCCTACCCCAGCGACGTGATTGATTTAGCGCCACACCAGCGCTAGTGGGATCGGCATATTCGGAGGAGCCGCTACGATAACAATGGACTTTCTGCGTCGTTGCTCGCCGGTGACGATCGCACCGATTCCAACCGCATCGAGCACGTGGAGAAGCTTGAGAAGGAACTCGCGGCTTTCGAAGCTGAGATCGAAGCAAAGACTAGCCGATGACACATTTGTCACCTGGAGGGACGCATCGGATGCGGCCAGACCTGCAGGCTACTTCGGCGCTGCGCTTCAGGGCTTTTCGAGGGGAGCCATAGCTGGAAGGAAATGATCGATCTTGCGGTCGCGCCCCCCAGTGGTTTTTTGTCGATGGCAATGTCAGAATTCGCCGGGTCTGCGACACGAAGGCGAATTACAGCGTCCCGAAAAGTCGAAACGAAAGCCGCGTCACGAAGGAGGAAGTCTGATGCGCTATTTGATCAATCGACGTACAAGAAGATTCATAAGCGTCCTGGGAATTTTGGCAACGCTTGCCGTGTCGGGATGCGCCAACATGCAGCAGCCGCGGCGATGGGACGGTTGCGCAATCGGAGGCGCGGTCGTCGGTGGTGCGGCTGGATTCGGCATCGGTCTGGGCATCGCCAACGCAGCGGGACGCAGCGGGGATAACGTATTCAACGAAGAGCGCGGAACGGCAGCGTGGGCGTCAGCAATCGGCGGCGCAGTGCTCGGCACTATCCTCGGGCATTACCTATGCGATCCTATAATCCAGCCGCCGGCGCCTCCACCGCCGCCACCTCCTCCGCCGCCGCCTCCTCCGCCGCCTCCGCCGCCGCCGGTCAGGCAGAAGCTGGTGCTACGCGGTGTGCATTTCGATTTCAACAAGTCAAAGATCCGGCCGGGCGACGCCGCCGTTCTGGATGAAGCCGCATCAACTCTGAAGGCCAATCCGAACGTGACGATCAACGTCAATGGCTACTGCGACGCGATCGGTGGCGAAGAGTACAACGTGAGGCTGTCTAATCGGCGTTCAGATGCCGTGGTGGATTACCTGGTGAGAGCCGGAATCCCGTCGAGCCAGTTGATTCCGCACGGCTATGGCAAGACCGACTTCGTCGCCACCAACGACACGGCTGAAGGCCGCGCCCAGAACCGCCGCGTCGAGCTGGTGCCGAATCAATAGGTGGGCTGAGACTGAAGGCGTCCGCAAGCGGCCGCAGTCCCTTCGAGGGCTGCGGCCGCCTTGTTCTCTACCGCTGTCGGTACCGAATACCTAATCCGGGGTGACGGGCGGGTCGGGCTGTGATACTGGAACGCCGATGGTCGAGTTTCTGACCAAACTCCTGCTCGTCGCGTGATCCCGGTTGAAGTCACGGGCGAGACTCGAGGCTGAAAACCTGGTTCTGCGGCAGCAGGTGATCGTCCTGAGCCGCAAATCCCTGTCGCTACTAAAAATTCCATCTGAACCGGAATTCGAGCGGCTGCGAGAATTGCTATCGAATTGATGCGCTTATCGAGATTTGCATAATATAGGTACAGAGGAAACAGCTCGGCTTGTTCCCAGAAGGCCATCAGCAGGGAGGGTCGCCGGCGCATCCGCTTAAGCGCGCGACGGGCAGCGACGCTTAACTGGGCGAAGTCGTGAGGACAGAAGTTGGGCAGTTCGTGCTGTTTCCAGTAACCCCAGATGTATTC
>DATBZX010000263.1:0-9018 GCA_036512955.1 Terriglobales bacterium | reverse complement strand
GACGATTACGAGGCCGGGCAAAACGAAGATGATCGCCGAGAGCGTGCCGGCCGCGGAGGCGACGGTCTGGACGATGTTGTTCTCGAGGATCGTCGAGTCCTTGAAAGCGCTCAGGAGGGCCATCGAGATCACCGCCGCGGGGATCGAGGAGGCGAAGGTGAGGCCGACCTTGAGGCCGAGGTAGACGTTGGCCGCCGTGAAGACCGTCGTGATGAGCGCGCCGAGGATCAGGCCGCGTATCGTGAGTTCTTTGGGTTTCATGAGCCCAAATCTTACACCCAAAGGGCGATGTCTACGAGTACCGCTGACCGTCGCCTAGCCCACGGTTATTACGACCTTCCCAGGATGAATCGTCAGCGCAGCAGCCGCGCTCTTCACTTGCAACCCCGGCTGCTGACTGAGTCGCACAGCAGTCAGCTTGAACTCGTCGCTGTACTTCCGCACCGCGCGTGGGCCCGATCGTGGCATAGTTGACACTCCATGCTGGTTAGGTGGAAGTGTCTACAAAAGTGGTGCAAGAACCCTTGTCAGCTGCAACGTTTGTTAGGCAGTGCGGCGGTACTCAGAGAGATCGAGCGCTGAACCGCGGCGACGACGATGATCTCCCCATTGTTCTGCATCGGCCCGCTCTGTTCGCACACCATTGGCTTTCCACGGCTTGCACAGTTTGCAGCCGGCTCGCTGATTCTTCGCGCGTTTACGTTTGTGGTTAGCCATTGAACGTCTCCTTCACCTGCTAATGATCTCTAGGCGGTCCGTCGCGATTTCGGTCGACGTCGAATGATCGCGCTTAGGGCACGCAAGGCTTCGTTGACGGCATTTGAATCAGGAAAATCTTTCGCGACATCCGGATCCAAAAGCACCACGTTCGTACCTTCAGCGTAGCGTGCAGCGTACTTGTTTCGCCGGCCTTTGCTGAAGTCGTACTCGGGAAGAATATCGTCGTTGTCGACTTCTCGAACTGTTTTTGGTCTAGCGTGCGCTTTCTTCATAGTTTCTGCGCTCAGCGCGGGTTACAGGACGGGCACTAATCAACCGGATTCGGTCTCGGCGTTCAGTGAACATTACCGCGAGAAGGCGGGAATTCCGAGAGAGCCCGATCAGTACAAACCTTTCTTCTCCTCGCGAATGACGAGGATCATCAACGATGCGGCCGAGAGCGTCGGCAAAGACACTAGACGCCTCTTCGAAGGTAACGCCGTGATCGGCGTAATTCTGGGCCGCTTTTTCGGGGTTCCATTCGAAGCTTGCGGCCATATCCGAATTTACCCTGATCTATGTGCATCTGCCTAACGCCTTAGTTCAGCTGCAAGCACGTTACCACCATCGCGGCGAAGCCGCATCCGAAAAGTGCTTGTCTGCTGCAACGTTCGTTAGGCCGCGCTGCGGTCCTAGGTCAGAATTTATCCGCCGGAGTTCGGATTCTACGTATCATGACGTATAGGTCGGTGCGCGTTGGTGTTCTAAGCTCCAGCCATGCAAATCGCTCGTCTCTTTCCTTGCGGCTCATGCGCACTTCTCATCATTTCGCTGTTTAGCTGCAACGCTTACGACCTGACAAATTCGCAGGCGACGGTGGCTGGTGTATTCATCGGCATCGGTTATTCAAGCTATACAAGTGACGAATTTCTAACGCTTGGAGAGGCGGACAGCCTGCAGGCTCAAGCCTTCTCCGGCGGCTGGCCGTCGCGCACCATTTACGATTCCTCAATCGAGCCTACGCGCTTCCGATATTTCTCAAGTAACCCGGCGGTCGCAATAGTTGATTCTCTAGGCCACATCACGACCTTGTCAGTTGGAGAGACAGACCTCACAGCCAGTGCCGCGGGCATGACAAGTCCAGTGATACGGCTTGCGGTCTCACCAGAAGTGGTTGCGCTGGTAGCCGAGCCGGATACAGTCTCCGCACGCGTAGGCGAGACGTTTGCGGTCTCCATCAAAGCTCTTGATGCTGCAGGTCGATCAGCTGCGGGCGTCATATTCAACGCTGGTCTGGACACAACGTGGTGGGCACTTACCAGCCCTCCCTTGGAGGGGGACTGGAAGATTCACACGCCAATTACCCTTCACTTCCAAGCGAAACTCGCCGGTCGTGTCCGACTGATAATGACGGTCCAGAATCATCGGGCTGAATCAAGATTCCAGGCAATTGTGCCGGTTACCATAAGTCCGTGATGACATCCATCCTTGAGTGCGGTTCAAGCTTTGGAAGTCGGCCTAACGCCCCAGTTCAGCTGCGGGCGATTCTACTCGAAGATACACAACCCAATGACTTGGCCGCGACCGTCTGCTGCAATGCTCGTTAGACCGCGGCTCAGAGGTGAGGCAGCTGTGCTCTTTGACGCTAGTGACGGATTTGGAGCGCTCACTGTATATCGATCTGACCTGCGGAAGCTTCGCCGACGACGCCGTCGTGGTACATCGTGACCCTGAGTTCATATCGGCCTGGCGGCACCTGGCCACTGAGAGTGAGCTGGCCGGAATTCATCACGTACTCTTCCCCAGGAGCCAGTGTCTTTACGTACCCAATCGCGATGCAGAGCTGATTCATGGGATTGAACTCGTAGGCCGGTGAACTGATCCCTTGAACCAGAGCGTAGGAATAGAGGCGATATCCAACTGAGCACGCTCCAAAATGAATCGTGGAGGATTGGGAGCCCGTGTTCGTGATCGTACCTCGGAGCTGGACTTTCGTCGGAGCTTGAGCGACCAAGTTCGCAGCTGCAGCGTAAGCAAGGTCTCCGGGTCCGGTGGCCGTTGTGGAATTACATGCGAGGAGACTGAAGGCAAGAAGGGGGAACTGATGCGAGATCTTCATGAAACCTCCTGTGATGCGTGTAGATAATGACATACCGCAAGTGCGGCGCCGACGTAAACTGTCTAGATCGCGACGCCGCGGCCTAAGTATTTCGTGGGTGGATCGAGGATGAGTCAGCGCGCAGGACCCGGAATCTCGTTTTGCGCCGAATGGCGCAGCCCAAGTGTCCCACTCATATCCTTGCTAAATGGGAGCTCCCGATCTTCCGCGATTAGGCCCGAATCATATCCGGGGGAGCACAGGATGCCATGGAGCTGCCGACGCCGCACACCCATGTTGCCACCGTCATAGAGCGGAAACACCAGCGCATCGCGCAGAAGCCGCTCAAGTGGATGGTCCTTCGTGTAGCTTTCAACCCCGACTATCTGCATAGCATCGTAGACGCACTTGACCGCTTGCTCGGAACAGTAGACCTTGGCGATATTCGCGACTTCGGCACGGCCGTCAGCATGAGAATCAAGATATGCGCAAGCACGCCAGGTCAGATATCGACATGCTTCGATGCGCATTTTGATGTCGGCCAGGGCATAGCCAACCGCTTGATGGTAGATGATAGGGACGCTACCAAGGCGTTTCCCGGACTTTGCAAACTCAAGCGCATAGTCGAACGCAGTTCGTGCAGTACCGACACACGCAGCCCCGATTAGAGCGGCCGTCCAGTTGAATGCTCCGACAATGATGGGTATGCCATCGCCCTCGGACCCGAGCAGATTCGCCACCGGAACGCGAACATTCTCAAATACAACCTCCGGCTGGACAGTAAGTCGATGTCCGACCTTGTCTTCGATCCTACCGACTCGTATGCCTGGCGTATCTCCCGGAACCACAATCACGCTCAAGCCTTCTTTAGCGCCTGCATTCCGATCGGTACGCACTGTGACGGTATATAAATGGGCCCCTTTTCGATCCCACCCACTCCCATTGGTCGCAAAGTGTTTGGTACCATTAATTACGTAGTAGTCACCGTCCCGTTGAGCGTAGGTCACCACCCCCGCTTCTGGATCATCACTGTCGAAGTTCGCGCCTCCGCTGGCCTCTGTGAAAGCGAAGCACGCAAGGCGGTCGCCAGTGGCATCCTCCGTGAACGGTCGTAAGAACCGCTCCTTCTGTTCCGGCGTACCAAACTGAATTACGGGTTGCAGCGCCAGGCCGTGACCGAGCAAGGTAGTAGGTACGCCGACCTCGACGCGAGTAAGCTCCTCGGCCGCCAAGGCAAACTCGATACATCCAAAACCCGCGCCCCCATATTCTGTTGGGATGAAACCAGCGGTAAAGCCAGCCTTCGCCATTTCTGCGAAGGCTGGCCTCGTGCGCTGGAAACATTCCCAGGGATCGGTTAGCTTCTCGAGGTCGCTCGCGAGAGGTCGAAGTACCCTCTCAGCAAACGATCGCGCCATATCACGCAGGTCTACTTGCTCCGGCGTAGGAGTGAATTCAATTGCCATCGGATGCGATCCTCCAATTAGATGCTCTAGTTCGCGAACTTCTTCACCCAAACAGGTGCGCGTGCTCGCATAACATTAAGAGTTAAGCGCGTACCCCGAGGTCACCATCACCTATGGTGCAACGGACTTGAGTTCTGTGTCGAGAACGAAGACCTCACGGGCCACTCCGCGCCTGAGACGTGAGGTACACCACACTGGCACCCACTGCAGGAACTGATGTGTTCAATTCTTGGACGTTCGGAACCAGAGGCGACCCCCCGCAGACCCAGCGCAGGCGCGCGAGCGACCAGGCGGAACCCACTCACTGGCGAGGTCGCTCCGACTGGCACGAGCGCAGTTCGGACATCGCCCGGCCAAACAGGTCATGCAAGGATGCATCCTCGTGCTTGAGCCAGTGCTCGGACTGACAGCGCCAGAGCCAGGCTGGCCTGTCCCACCATCCGCGGCAGCATCGCGTCGGGACTGATGCCCAGTCGCCTTACGACGCACTCTGCGATGACCTGTCGCCAGTTCGCGTACCGCGGCGCGGAATGCGCCTGGAGTGCGGGTGGGCTCAGGATGAGGGCCATCCGCTGTCGATGCTGAGAAACCGCGGCCTCGTCGAGTTGGTTGAAGTTGAGAACCGCTCTCTGTGCGGCTTGGTGGATCGGGAGGTCGCGCGGCATCGCTTCGAGTGTGTCGCGCAGGTGGACGAGACAGCCGTCTAACTGTCCCCACGGGGATGTCTTCCTGGACTCGAAGTACCGAAACGGCGTGCGAAGGCCGATGCGACACTCGTCCGCGATCGCCTGGACAGTCGTCGCCTCGAACCCGCTCCCGGAACAGCCGGAACAGGCCGCGCTGGTGCCAAAACCGGAGACAGGGAGCGCGGTCGGAACTGTGACAGGCCGTCCAACAGGCCTCATCGGAGTTGTATCACACCACGTGATGTACATCGCATTGAGCGTTGGTTCAGGACGTCTTGCGCAAGCGTGAAGACCCACAATTGCTACAAACGCCGAAGCTAGTATTCGACCGAAGCGGCTATTGCCGTTGAAATTCATTGAGTAAGCGACCTAACGCCCAAGTTCAACTGCAAGCACACTATCACCGTTGCGGCGAAGCCGCATCCGAAAAGTGCTTGTCTGCTGCAACGTATGTTAGACAGCGTCGCGTAACGCCAAGTCGTCGAAGCCTAGCAACAATCTCGAAGCATCAGCAGACGATTGCGACAAGAGCCGACCACTTGGTGACTCTGTCAGGAGCCAGAGAGGGGTCCGGCCGCCTGCTCGGTATGGTCCTGCACCATTCTGGCTTGGCTGCGGAGCACGAGATACAGCAGGATGGACGCGACCGCGCCCAATGTGTCCATCAGCATGTCCTTCTGAGCGTCCCAGATGTCACCCTGGCTGCCCAGAAAGTTCGCCCCCGCCTCGGCGTTGCCGCCATAGGCGGCATACACCCACTCAATCAGCTCGTATGACATCGCAACGAAGCTGATCGCGAAGATGGCGAACAGACATGCCATCGCCACGCTCATCTGCTTCCTGATGACCAGGTATTCGGCGATTCCGAACGCATAGAAGCCCACGCTGAAATGGCCGATCCGGTCGTACATATTCCGCTCGAACCCGAATGCGCGGCTGAACCAGTCGAACGGTACCCGCTCGAATGTGTAGTGCCCTCCGATCGTGTGCCAATACGGAAGGATCGACATCAGAATGTAGGCAAGGGCGGAGAACCTCACGCCGCGCATGTACAGAACGACGAGGGTGAGCACGACGAGAAGAATAGGGATGTTCTCGGCCCACCATACCGCACGGTCGTACGGAGCGATCGCGCCCCAGATGAAAAGAACCACGTAGGCGGCGAGCAGGATGTGCGGAATCCGATCACTGAATCTTTTCATTCGCTGGTGGAATAATGGACGCTCTCTGGAAGCTGCCTAACGCCTTGCGCTTCTGCTGCGGGGCCGCTGCGGCCCCGGCAGCAGCAAGCGCGGGTTAGGCAATACCGCGCGAGCTATTCGGGCACGTCCAGAATCACTGGACGCCATGTCTTCGGGTCATTGCGCATGCCACGCCGGGCACTGACCACCTCCAGGCGTGAGGGCCTCACGCGGAATAGCAGGTAGTCCTCGCCTCGATTCTGATCCTTGTAAAGCGCCGCCCACTCGGCTTTCCAATGCCCAGCTTTGTGAAGGGAATCCGTATCGAGCACCGCCGTGCCGAGGACGGTAACGTATTCGAATGTGGCACGGCTGAAGTACAGCAAGGTGACCCGCGGGTCACGGCGGATCTCCTGAACCTTACGCGTGAGGGGATTTGTTGCAATCCAGATCGTGAGATCCGAGTCGGGCGGGAACGGATCGACAATCCTGGCTTGGGGCTGCCCGTCTCGCCCAATCGTGATGAGAGTGGAGTATCGGGCCTCTTGCATGATGTCCTTTGCCGCGGCAATCACCTGCGCTCGCGGTGGCGTATCGCGCTGCGTGACCTGGGCGAACAGGGAAGCTGGGGCGCCCAGGACGAGCAACAGCGCTAGACCGCTGACAAACGTTCTCATGATTGTCTCCTCCGCAACTGCATGGTGTTGCCTAACGCCTTAGTTCAGCTGCAAGCACACTACAACCATCGCGGCGTAGCCGCATCCGATCCCTAGTTCGCGCGCGCCGCCAACTTCAGGCGCTTGTTAGGCGGCAGCCGCGTTTACCGGCCCACGATGATCAAGGCACCGGCTGCAATGGCAACGACAGCCATGAGAGTGCCCAGGCCCGAAAAACTAAGATTGAGCAGGGGTATTAGTCCGGTGGCGATGAGCCAGATGCCCAACAACAGCATTCCGAGGTTCTTTGTCACTTTCATTGTGAGACTCCTGTGAGGACGAACTCCTTTGAGGTGAGCAGCTGCCTAACGCCTTAGTTCAGCTGCAAGCACATCTAACAATTGCGCGCGCAGCGCGCTACAGAAAAGTGCTTGTCTGCTGCAACGTACGTTTGGCAGCACGTTCAGCGGAGGCGTGGTGCGATATCCAAGCCGAAATGCTCTCGAATCGATGCGGTCAACGATTCAGTTGTCAAAGGTTTCGGTTCCTCCCAGAGTCGATGGTACCAGTTAACAAGCTGACTCGAACCACCTGCGCGCTCAAGCTCGGAGAAGAGGGCAAGTGCAGCCCCATAACGCGCGGCAGTTTCCGACTCATCGCTGACGAAGTCCTCAGGGCCAAGCTTCCAAGGACCTGTCGGCTTATATGTCGAATCCTGCGCTTGCCGAGCGCGTTGTTCGGGTGTCATCTGGCGCAAGATTGCCTCCAGTTTGACCCTGACACTGCCCCACGATGCTAGTCGTCGCGGCAAGCCCGCATACGCGACAGCATCTTCCTCACGTTTCTTTGCAGCGAGCGACGGACGCCAGTGCTGAGTAACGCGCAGCCCGGCCCACTCGGCTTGGCCTTCCTCGAACCAGCGCGGAGCACCCTCGCTCAGCGATCCCTGAATATGGTGGACCTGCTCGTGGGGGACAGTCAGATATAGATCCCGGTCCCCTCGAGCGCCGAGTACACCCGATGGTTCAACCGTCACACTCCAACGCACCTCGCCAGAATTACGTGGCGGGACGTACGCCGTGTCCGTGACGAAAACGATCGCGGCCCACTCAATCTGACTCGGATCTGCACCGGTGCTCTGAGCGAGCATCGCATACATATCGGCAATCGTTGGGATTGCGTTAAAAGCAACTGGTCGACTCGTGCTATCAAAGTAAACGCGAAAGACCAGGTGACGGTCTGGATCCATCGCACGAACGCCCGCAAGGTCGCCCCGCGACGATCGCGGGCGAGTAACCACAATAGACGACTGAGCGTGGAGCGCAGACGCGGCAAGCAAGGTGACTAACGACGCGAACAAAATGTGGGGAATGCGCATTGTTGACACCATCAGTAAGTGTGGTCTGTCTGGCTAACGCCCTAGTTCAGCCGCAAACACAGTACAACCATCGCGGCATAGAAGCATCCGAAAGTGCTTGTCAGGTGCAACGTACGTTAGACCGCGCGCAGCTCACCCGCAGTCCGATACCTGACTTCGCTCGAGGAAACGAACAGCGCCATCGCGTAGCGGCAATCGAGCTATGTCGACCGGTTGAGTGAATGCCTCGGTTACGACGCAATTGGATCCTGGTGAAACGGAACGAACCGTTACTGCAATTCCGCCGGTGCCAGCCTCAGATGCTCCCTCTAGCAAAATGCCATATCCGCCTGTCGAGTGGGACCCAAGCGCGACCACGACAATCATGTCGCGCGAAAAATCGATCGCCGGAAGTGGAGGCACCGGCGACTGGCGTAGATAGATCTGACTCCAGAGTGCCTGCCAGGTAGCAGCGTCGCGCACAACAAGACGTGCTGGCTTATCGAGACCGCTGTAAGACGCGAAGGAGTACGGCTCGCTGCGAAGACGGATCATTGGAACACTTGGGCCAAGAGGTTGCGTGACATCCGAAGCTGCGCAGGCAGCGCTCAGTGTGACTACGGCAACGCTGACGACTCTAACAAAGCTGTTCATGCGTCCTCCATTAGAAAAAAGATTGTTGGTCGGTCTAACGCCAGCTTCTGCTGCGAGCGGATCCAACCGTTGCGAGCGCAGCGAGCGTTCCGCAGCCCGCTCGTCAGCAGCAAGCACCGTTAGGCGGCCGCGAGAAGGTGCATTCGAAGGGAGAGAGGGAAGTGAGAGAGACTGTCTCTGCCACTTCCCTCTTTTGTCACCGAGGATCGACTCTTACGGTG
>DATBZX010000262.1:0-2768 GCA_036512955.1 Terriglobales bacterium | reverse complement strand
GGATATGAGCAGAACAGTAAAACGCCTTGGCGCTCGTCTTGCAGGCATTATCACGAGTCATGCTATTCGAAGGTCCAAACCGCCCTTCCGGGCAGCGCACCACACTGGCGAACTATTTCGCGCAGTTTGCCGAATCTCCTGCTCTCTGCCTTCAGCACGACGACGGATACCGGAACTGGTCCTATACCTACGCGCAGGTGGCCCCGAGATTGGCCCCGAATTTGGATGGATCGCGAACCAGCGCGGTCACTTCATGTCCCAAGGCGAGCGCCTGGGGCACCAGATGCCGGCCGATACTGCCTGTCGAACCAAGAATCAGGACCTTCATAGCAACAGTCGTAAATTGTGGGTGAACCGCGAGAAGACAGGCTGAGTATACATTGACGATGCTCTTGTCAGATGGCCGATGTTCACCCCTGGCCCAAACGCAAGGCGCGCAGTAACTCCGGGAACGCCCCGAAATAGTCTTCGAGCGTCAGCGGCGCAATTCCGGTGAAACGGCGGGTCGTGTCGCTCGTGCGCAGCAGCTCGCCTGCGGCAATCGCCTCGAACCAGCCTACGGATAAATCGACGCGCCACGCCAACGGTTCTATCCTGCTCAACCGCTCCCGCGCGGTGTCCGCGGACTCATCCTCATATCGAAGCTGCCGATGCACCAAGGTGGACAGCCGCTGGGCAATGTCGGCAACGGTCAGTGCTTCGGGTCCCGTCACATCGTGAATGCCGCCGGGTGGCTTTCGCAGTACTGCGGCAGCGGTCTGGGCGACGTCCTCTCGGGACACAAAAGCGCCGCGCCCCTGCTGCGCCGGTCCGCGGATCACACCCTGGGCGTCGAATTTGTCAAGGAACATGTCGAGGTAAAAGGCGTTACGAAGCACGGTACTCGGGAGGCCAGTGGCGAAAAGATATTGTTCGCTCAGATAATGATCGCGAGAGAACGGGTACTTCGAATCGGGTGCGGCTCCTTGGAGAGACAGGTAGACGACGTGGCCTACGCCCGCCCGCGCAGCAGCCTGAAACGCATTCCTGTGCTGCTCTGCGCGCTCGCCCGGCTCGCCCGATGCAGAAACCACCAGCGCCGCGCTCACTCCCGCGAAAGCGCCTTCCAATGTTGCCGGTTCAGCAAAATCGCCGCGAACCGTCTCCGCTCCCGCCAGTTTCGGCGCCAGCTGCGGGCTACGAGTCATCAAGCGTAAGCGATGTCCGTCGCGCGCCAACCGTTCGGCCACCCGGCGCGCGACCCGCCCAGAGGCGCCAGTAATCAGAATCACATCGGACATAGGCGTTATCGTGCTGAGTCTCCTAACAGATGGCGGCGCGTTAACTCTCATGGTATCGCCGGGCCAAGTTTAGAGTCTCTGCAAGTGTGCAGCCATCATTAACCTCGTCTGCTTTTACCTGATCCGTGGTGCATCTAGAAGTCAAGACTGGCGGTCACGTACTCAGGCAGAGGGGACAGGTGTGCAAATGACCGTATTCGGTCGAGTGACCCTTGGGGGGAAATTCGGTACCAGGCAAGGAGCCAAACAACATTTATCGGTAGCGCGTTCAAACCTGCCGTTCTGGGACCTCCGTGGGCGCGCAGTGGGTTCGGCATTTGAATTGCTAAATGGAATCTCATCCAGCGGACGACGGCGGCGGATTCCGTTGTTGGGGTCTTAGCTGCGGGCTGGCACGGTGACGAATTGCAATAGTTGACGCCGGACACGAATTGCGCAGCGATCCGCATAACCAGAAGTATAAGCCCATATTTCCATTTTGAACTCCAGCTACAAACCTTTGGACGTTCATCGTCATCTATGTTTATGCAGGTTTGAACGCGATAAAGACGCTCTGGAGGGCCACACCCTATGGGTGAGAGACAAAATCAGCCATTTCAGCTCTCGTTCAACGGTTCTTTGAAGGTCGATTTCCAAGGATCGCGGGTCACCTCCGACGGCGGCCTCATTCTGGTTCGCGAGTTGGACGAACGCTTGGGCTTCGGCGACCTCATGGCACGGCATCTGACAGACTCGCGGCGTGGGAAGAACCTGCAGCTTCCGCTGGCGGACCTTCTGCGCCAGTCTGTCTACAGCCGCTTGGCGGGTTACGAAGATATGAACGATGCGGAACGGCTCTCCCAAGATCCGACCTTCCGGCTGATCGGTTCGGAGAAGATCTGGGAGCGTGGCGCAGCACTGACATCCCGGTTGCAGACTTTCGAGACGGAGATGCTGGCCGAGGAGGGGAACTTTGCGGGGCTGGCACGACTGAACCGGGAACTGATCGGCAAGGCAGAAGCGATCCATTGGCAGTACCGTACCGTGCTGGACATGGACTCGACCGAGATTCCGGTGTACGGGGAGCAGGCGCAGAGCGCCTATAACGGGCACTTCGAGTCCACCTGCTATCACCCACTGCTGCTGTTCAACCGAGAAGGCGATTGTCTGGCGGCAAAGCTCCGTCCTGGCAACGTGCACAGCGCGGAGGGTTGGGAAGAACTTCTGTTGCCGGAGATCGAGCGCCAGCAGCGAATGGGGAAGGAAGTCGCGTTTCGGGCCGACGCGGCCTTTGCCAAGCCGGAGATTTACGAGGCATTGGAGGAACGGGGTGTCAAGTACGCCATCCGCATTCCTTCCAACAACAACTTGGAACGGGATATTACCGAACTGCTACCGCGTCCGGTGGGCAGGCCCAGCGAGAAGCCGCTGGTGGAGTACAAGGGCTTTCTCTACCAAGCCGAGAGTTGGAAGACGGCCCGGCGGGTGGTTGCAAAGGTAGAGCATCAT
>DATBZX010000261.1:0-10795 GCA_036512955.1 Terriglobales bacterium | reverse complement strand
CCTGGCTCGGGGCGAACTGCGGGCCATAGGCGCAACCACGCTCAACGAATATCGCAAGTACATCGAAAAAGACGCAGCACTGGAGCGCCGCTTTCAGATCGTGTTCGTAGGCGAGCCCAGCGTGGAAGATACCATCGCCATCCTGCGTGGACTGCGCGAAAAATACGAAGTTCATCACGGCGTTCGCATCAAGGACTCGGCAATTGTGGCTGCTGCGACACTTTCGCATCGCTACATCTCTGATCGCTTCCTGCCGGACAAAGCCATCGACCTGATCGATGAGGCCGCGGCCTCACTGCGCATTCAGATCGACTCCATGCCCACCGAGATCGATCAACTGGAGCGGCGCGCTACACAACTCGAAATCGAGCGGCAAGCGTTGAAGCGCGAAGACGACCGCAACTCGCGCGAGCGTCTTGCGGCTGTCGAGAAGGAACTGGCGCAGGTCAAGGAGCAGTCCAACGCGCTCAAGGCGCGCTGGAAGCAGGAGAAGGAAGCCATCTCTCGCGTCCGCGAGATGAAAGAAAAGCTCGAGCAGTTAAAGCTCGAAATCCAGGACGTCACCCGCAAAGGCGACTTCAATCGCGCGGCGCAGCTCCAGTATGGCGAGTTGCCGAAAATGGAAGCTGAGATCAAGAAGCTCAGCAGCCAGATGGACGGCAAACAGTCGCGCATGTTGAAAGAAGAGGTGGACGAAGAAGACGTCGCCAAGATCGTCAGCAAATGGACCGGCATTCCCGTGTCGAAGATGCTCGAAGGCGAAGTCAAGAAGCTGGTCACCATGGAAGAGCGCCTGCGTCATCGCGTCATTGGGCAGGACGCCGCGCTGGAACGGGTGGCCAATGCCATCCGGCGTTCGCGCGCCGGACTCAGCGATCCACGCCGTCCCATTGGCTCGTTCATTTTCCTCGGACCTACGGGCGTGGGTAAAACCGAATTGGCGAGGGCGTTGGCGGAGTTTTTGTTCGATGACGAGCACGCCATGATCCGCATCGATATGTCGGAGTACATGGAGAAGCACTCGGTGTCGCGGCTGATTGGCGCGCCTCCGGGCTATGTGGGTTATGACGAAGGCGGTCAACTCACCGAGGCTGTGCGGCGTCGTCCCTATGCCGTGGTGCTGTTCGACGAAATCGAAAAGGCCCATCCCGACGTCTTCAACATCTTCCTGCAGATCATGGATGATGGCCGCCTCACCGATGGCAAGGGACGCCACATCGATTTCAAGAACACCATCGTCATCATGACGTCGAACATTGGGTCCAGTTATTTGCAGCAGGCGGGCGCTGCGCCCGACAAGCAGGATGAGGCGCATGAGCAGGTGATGGAAGCACTACGGGCGCATTTCAAGCCCGAGTTCCTGAACCGCGTGGACGACATCATCTTCTTCAATCCGCTGGGCAAAGAGCAATTGACGAAGATCGTGGACCTGCGGCTTGAAGACCTGCGTAGGCTGTTGGCCGACCGCAAGATCGCCTTGGAGCTTACCCCGAAAGCCAAGGAGTTGATCTTCACCGAAGGCTACGACGCGAACTACGGTGCGCGTCCGCTGAAGCGGTCCATCCAGCGACTGGTGCAGGACCCACTGGCGCTGAAGATCCTCGACGGCGAAGTGTTGCATGGCGACCGCGTCAAAGTGGATGTGGACTCCAAGACCAAAAAACTCACGTTCGAGGTCGCTCAACGCGAAGTCGAGACCGAACCAATCGCAGCGAAGTGAAGATTTTGAAAGGGCACGACTTCAGTCGTGCCGTACGGATCCTCTATTATTGTCATTCCTCGCGGGCTTCAGCCCGCGGGGAATCTGCTTTTTCCTGACCCTGTTTAGAATGCCGGCCCAACTAGATCCAGACGCGAAACGCCCGCTTCACTTTTGTAGCCCGGGGCGCAAGCTCCGGGAAAGCATCCCATCAAGGAACTCTGGCCGCGTAGCGGCCAACCTCTTAAGAAACGTAACTTTGCAACACAAAGTACTTGACAACCGTTACCGGTGCGAATAATGTGGCGTTCGTGACAGATCCCCGTCCATGCCGCCGCATCCCCCGCAAGCAATCCTCGCAGCCGAACCTCGAGCCGGAAGCGCTCGACCACCTGGCCGTGATCCGCGAAACCATGGAGCGCAGCACGACATTCACTGCGGTTTCAGGCTGGGGCTATTGCGCCATGGGCGTTACTGCACTCGTCGCCGCAGTCATCGCGGTGCGCCAACCCACGACAGAAGCATGGTTGGCAGTGTGGCTCGCGGAAGCGCTCACGGCGGTCACGCTGGCGCTGGTTGCGATGCACTGGAAAGCTGCCAGGCTGGGCACCCATCTCATGTCGATTTCGGGGCGCCGATTGTTTGTCGGACTGCTCCCCGCACTCTTTGCAGGCGGCGTCATGACAGTTGCTTTGCTTCGCGCCGGAGATCCGCGTCAGATTCCCGGACTTTGGCTCCTGTTGTATGGCGTGGCCGTCATGCAGGCGGGAGCGTTTTCGGTGCGCACCATCCCGGTTATGGGAGGCGTGTTCGTGTTGGCCGGAGCCATTGCCTTGCCCCTACCTTGGTGGTGGGCCAATGTCATGTTGGCCGGGGGATTCGGACTCGTGCACATGGCGTTCGGCTTGTATATCGCCAGGAGGCACGGTGGCTAAGCGAGCACATCAACTTGAGCCAGTAGCTTCGCCTGCGAAGCGAACGGGAATGCGCCGTTCTCCCAGCGGAATCGAGGCAGTGAAGCTCGATGCCGTGATTCATGAGCGAGTGCGGCTGGGCATCATCAGCGCGCTCGCGGTGAACGACGAGCTCAGCTTCAACGATTTGAAGAAGCTCCTGGAGATCACCGATGGCAACTTGAGCGTTCACGCCCGCAAGTTGGAAAATGCCGGCTACGTCAAGTGCTCGAAGTCGTTTGTCGGGCGCCAGCCACGCACTGCATTCAAGCTGACTGCGGCGGGAAAGCGTGCTCTCGAAAGCTACCTGGAGCAAATGGAGTCGGTGATCCGGTCGGCCAGGAAGAGCTAGTCGAATTGAACTCGAAAGCAGACGCCATGGATGGACAACGAATCAACCGGGTCAGCGGCAGAGTCATACTCATCCCTGTCGCTAACGGCGCTGCTTACGGTCCTTGTCGGGTACACACAGCCGCCTCAACCGGATGAAGGCGCTCTCGCGCATATCTTCCAGCTCTCAATCGTGGCGCTGGTACTGATGATCGTGCTTTTCCTCGCCACAGCGGATTGGAAGCAGCCTTTGCGCAGTGCGCGACCATTGGCATTTCCAGCCGTCGCCTTGATGACCGCCTTTGCGGCGCTGTATTACCTCGAGCATTATCGATAGACGGTGGATCGCGGCCCTTTTTTTTGGCAACGCAACTTTGAGTCGCAAAGTACTTTTAACAAGGCCTACATGTACACCAATGGCAACTTCGAATCCCACCTGGCGGCGCTGTTGTTCCTGGGCACGCTTGGCCTGGTCGTCTTGCTCGCTGTCGCCACGGTTGTGCTCTTCTTCTGGCGCCGCGCCTGGGTCCGACATCCGCTGCTCGCGATTGCAGTCCTGCTGGCGGGCTACGGATTGTTGCTGGCGGTGTTCTCCCTCACCAGCTACGACCGGACCGTGGCGCGTGGCGACGAGAAGTTTTTCTGCGCACTCGACTGCCACATCGCCTACTCGGTGCACGACGTGGAACGGACGAAGAGCATCGGCGACACGACCGCCCACGGCGAGTTCTACGTGGTCACAATACGGACGCACTTTGACCAACGCACGATCGCACCCTGGCGGGGCGACAGTCCGCTGCGGCCGGATCCGCCGTCACTAATCCTGATTGACGGCAATGGCCGTCAGTATCCGGTTTCGGAGGCAGGGCAAAAAGCCTGGGAAGCAGTTCACGGCAAGCCGCACACCTTGGGGGACGGTCTACGTCCGGGCGAGTCTTACGATACGACTTGGGCGTTCGACATTCCGGCAGAGGCCCAATCCGTTCGTATGTTCGCCGGTTGGTACGGCTTTCCGTCTCAGGTGCTCATCGGGGACGAGGCCAGCCTGGGGCATGGCAAAACGTACCTGAATCTGTGGTAATTTGACAACTTTTGCCAAAAATTGCTTTTCATGCGCCATTCCGAATGTCCGGAAGGTCATGACGAAGAGCTATGGCCGTTGCAGTGCATCACGCCGAGGTATTGGCTCCAGGGACCGACGGCGTCGCGGTATTGGTAGGCCAGGAGGCGCGAGACCTGGTGCAAGTGGGTCAAGTCGTGCCCTGCCCAGGTGGCCAGCAGTTGGGACAGGGTGACGCTGCCCAGCGAGGGATGCTGTCCGCGCCTGGCAAGGTCTGCCGGCTGGAGTTTCCAGGCGCGCAACTCGATGAGGTTCTCAGAGCGCACGCGGGCGAACTCATCCAACAACTGCGCCAGCGACTTGCCCTGAATTTCCCGAGTGTGTCCCTCTCGATCAAAGGGAGCAAAGGGCTGTGCCGCGCCATGTCGCAGGATCACCAGGGCGCGAGGGATCCAATCGGCACGCTCGGCGTGAATCAGATGACCGACGACGTCGAAAGCGCTCCATGTGTTTTCGCCTTCGGAGGCGCGAGTCCAGTTCTCCGGCAGATTGCGCAGAAGTGCGTTGAGCGTAGCGGGGGTCAGAGCGAGAAGCGAGATGGTGTGATCGAGGCTGGGTTCCATGAGGTGCTCCGTCGAGGTTTCAGGGTGTTGGATTGTACGGGCGGCGGGTTGGATGCGACCAAGCGAACTCGTGTGGTTGGGCGCTCGGGCGCATCCCCTCGCGGAAGAGTGCCGACGGCAGGCGGCGAACCTCAGGCGATGCTGGTTGTGGCCAGCGGTCTGGCGGCAGCAACCGTAATGTGCACGGGCTCGCCGCCGCTGACGGCGGCCTGCAGTTTGGAAAAAAAGCTGTTATACGCGTCGTGCGACTGCGAGACGTCGTCCACCTCTCGTACCTTGCCCAGCAAGATGCAACCGTCCGTGTCCGCAGCCGTGTTGCCGCTGTGAATGCGTACGCCGTCGTATCCCGGCACATTCAGAATATGCGGCATAAGGCGGTTGTTGAAGTGTTCTGAGACGTCAATGATTACCTGGTAGCGACCGGCAGGTATCGCGGTTTCGTTTTGCACCTTCCACATCGCAACCGGCTGGCCAGGGACCTCGCGCACGACATCTTCGAGGGTGTAGCACTCGAAGACTCCGTCGATGGACAACGTGCCGGGTGTGCTGGACAGAGTGCTGGGCTCTGGTTGAACTAGTAACTCCATTTTGTGGCGCCTCTTTCAAGAGCTATGAGTAACGTGGGTTGCACTGGGGAATTGTACGGTAACTTTGATCTCTGCACAGTGTCAGGAATGCTCCCGGTCCGTACCCAGGGGCGCGCCCCCCTCCCCCCTCCCCCCTGCTCGTAAAATATTGAAAACACAAGGGGCGAAAGGCGAAAGTCGCCGCAAAATATTGAGCCGGTTAGACTTGTGGGTAAAATATTGAGCGGCAATGAGTTAGGTGCGGGATGGGCATGTTTCAGGGGATGCCGGCGAACATTGCGGTCGAGTAAACGGCAATTGTGGCCATGAAATGCTGGCGAATCGCAGTAAGCGCCATCTTCCTTGAGACATTCACGGATACGAAGCGCCATAGGTTCTCCAAGTACAACAGGCCGACCGCAATGAGCGGGCAGCGAAAGACATCAAGTGGGTCGCCCCACGTGAATAGGGTCACAGACGTGAAAAGTGGATGCAAGTAAAAAGCGTAGGTGGGAGGGTACTTTAGTAACGAGGGGTGTCTTCACCACAGAGGCACGAAGACACAGAGAATTGGATTTGTAATTAGAGCGCTCGGGCTGAAGATCACCCCAACAAGTGCAAAATCGGCGCTTGTCGGGGACCCCGAACGCCGACTCGCGGAAGAGTGCCGTCCCTGCCGGGACTCTGGTTTTTTATAACCAGCCTACCCAGCACTCCGCTGCGCTGCGTGCTGGGCTAAGCTCTGTCGTCCCGCGAGGCGGGACTGGATTGTCGTGGGTTCGGGCTCGATCGATGGCCCTGAGGCTGCGTTTGCCCGAGACTCCCAGGTTAGCGCCGAAAAGTGCTGCGCGAACCTGGGCACCCGGCCTACGGGATATGTTGGCCACCGGCCTAGTTCAACCGCGATACGATTATCTGAATTGCATCTTGTGACTCGTCTCCATATTGGTGGTAGCCAATTTCCGATCCCGGGAGAATGCGATTCTTCACCACCGCATTGATGAGTGTCTGCGCCATATTTGCGGTGCCGCTCTTAAAGCCGACAAACAAAGCTAGCTGCGGGGCAGCGCCAACTGGGAATGCGATCCCAGTGTTCACCTCCGAGTTAACTCCGGCGGCTACTAATGCGGCGTTCAGCTTGGTTCCAAATTCAACCAGTTCTTTTGTCGCTCCATTTATCAAAACAAATGCCCGCTTCCCGGCGAATGGTGTCATCGCATCTCTGACAGCATCTCGCTGAGTATCGGTCATTACTAAGCGAGGATGCGTGTCAATATTAATCGTCCCCGCTGTAATTCCTCCCCGCTGGTTAATAGAAAGTGCACTCCCTGGACCTTGAGTGATAGGACTATGTACCGGAGTCGCTGAGGAAGAACCATGCGGGGCTTCGCGTCTCGCCGTGTCCGGCTTGTGCAGGCTAAGCGTGACGGGACCCGGGAGCACTTGGAAATCGTCGTAGACTTGCTTGCCGTCGACAAAGACTTTCACGACCACGCGATCACCAGGCTTTCCATTCACGCTGAGTTCGAACCTGCCTAAATCGTCTGCGGATGTTTCGCTCTTCTGGCCCTCGACAAAGATTCTGAGGGACTTTCCGTGCCCAGGTGGCGGACTGATCGTGCCCACGAGAATGGTGACCGCAGGAGCTGCCCTTACCAGGGCCAGATCAAGAACGTTGCCTGTGATTTGGTGCTCCTGCCATTGCTGGTCATATCCATCAACTTGAGGCAGAACCTTGAGCGACGCGCCCCTGAACTTTGCAGGAATGCCTTTATACTCAGCTTCGCCGCTCGCGCCCAGGACGGCAGTCCGCCGGTCGTTATCCAGATCAATGGTGACCTTGCCCGAAGTGATGATCGGGTCGCGCTGGTCGGCACTGTGAGCTCGTACTGTCAGGTCGAATGTTTCAGGTGCAGGCGGGACCAGCTTGAAGCCTCCCACCAGCACCAGGCAGAACAAGACCACGGGGCCACCCAGTTCAAGGAAACTGCCCAGGTGCTTGTAGGTGAAGCGGGCATAACTCTTCATGGCGCCGAACAAGAAAGCCGCGCACGATAAAGCCCAAGGTATCAGGAGCAGGTAAAAGATTTGGCCCTGAGCGCCATCGGCGACGAGTTTGGGAACTTGGTAGATGTAGAACAGCGTGAATGCGGCCGCGACAATTAGCCCAGCCGCGGCGATCACCGCGTAGTGCATTGCGGAGAGGGGCTGAGTGGCGTCAGCTTTTTTCATCAGCTATCACTCCGTTCCGATGGTTGCTCTTTCAGTTTTGCTTCTGCTTCGCCCGGATCTTCGCCGCTTGTTGTTCATATGCTTCAGCCTCCGAGTCGCGGCCCAGCTTGCGAAGAGTAACGGCTAAGTTCTCATCAATGGTTGCCACGCTCGTGTGGTTTGGTCCCAAGGCCTTCTCATCAATGGCCAAGGCCCATTTGTACAGCGGCTCTGCCTCGCTGTATTTGCCCTGAGCAGAGTTGAGCATCCCCAGGTTGTTGAGATCTCTGGCTACGTCCGGGTGGTCCGGTCCCAAGGCCTTCTCATCGATGGCCAAGGCCCGTTTGTACAGCGGCTCCGCCTCGCTGTACTTGCCCTGAGTTTTATAGAGCAATCCCAGGTTGTTGAGGCCGATGGCTACGCTCGAGTGGTCGGGCCCCAAGGCCTTCTCATCGATGGCCAAAGCCCGTTTGTACAGCGGCTCCGCCTCGCTGTACTTGCCCTGAGTTTTATAGAGCAATCCCAAGTTGTTCAGTTGGGTGGCTACGCTTGGGTGGTCGGGTCCCAAGGACTTCTCTCTAATGGCCAAGGATCGTTTGTAGAGCAGCTCCGCCGCGCTGTACTTGCCCTGATCATAGTAGAGCAGCCCCAGGTTGTTGAGCCTGATGGCCACCTCCGGGTGGTCGGGTCCCAAGGCCTTCTCTTCAATGGCCAAGGATCGTTTGTACAGCGGCTCCGCCTCGCTGTATTTTGCTTGGGCGTCGAGAGCCAGCGCCAGATTATTCAATACAACTGGGTCATCGCTGTGAACCGCCAGCACCTTCCTTAAAGCAGACTCAGCTGCTGCATAGTGCGCTTGTTCATACTCAGCCCGGGCTAGCAGAACGTATCTCGTGATGTAAGGGCCCGGTGGACTTGGAATGGATGCAGCAATGTAACGGGCCGCGTCGGCATACCGAAGTTCCTGGACGGCAGCTAGACCCTTGTCGTACGGGTCTTCAACCGACTTCCCCCAAGAGTTGATCGCCGACTTCAGTTCCTCGACCGATAATCCCAACTCCTTGGCTTTTGTGGCCAGGAACTCGTCCCTGGCTGCGTCCGCTGCATCGGAAGGTTTCTCCGTGGGCGGCGCTGAAGGGCCCTGCGGAGCGGGAGGACGATATGCGGCCTGCAAAAGGTGGTAGCCCGGTGTAGTTGGTGGAGACTTTAAGACTGCTTCGGCGTAAATCGTCTCAGCCTCCCGTGGGAACACAGGATCCGAATCCTTCGGCAGCGCGCTGCGAGGTCCTCCAGCCGATTTAGGTTTCGGGGTGAACTGGGAGGCTTCTTCTTCAAGAAGGCATCCGATGATGGACACATCCCGCTTGGCGGATGTCAGCCTCGGATCGCCACGAGCGAGCACGAGAAGCTCCATAGGCTCTGCGCTCGGATCGCGCAGGTAGGCGCGGCCGCTTTTCAACTCACAAGGCTTAAGAATGATCCAGTCTTTGACGTGAAATACCGCCGCCATGCCCACGTGGAGATTCGCGGTCATGGGCAACGCGAATTCGCCCGAATCCTTAGTTTCAGCAGCGCCCGCGCCCTCGATGCGGACCTCGACATGCGAAACTGGCAGCCCTCCGACTTTATGTACTACTCCAAGAATCGAGGGGGTTTGCTGGCCGGACACAGTTGTGCAGAAAGCGATCGCCGCGGTGACGTAACCCAGCCATCTGCACCTGGAAGACACCTTGCACCTTCTTCTATTATCATTAATTCGCGATGGTCATTATTCGCACGCTTTTGATGGAAAAACAAGCGGCGAGATACTCATCAGCTACTCGACCCGTGACCAGGATTTTGCCGAGCGGCTGCATGCCGACCTGCAGGCCAAAGGCGTGCGCTGCTGGTTTGCTACGCACGATATTCATGGTGGGCGGAAGATCCACGAGCAGATCGACGAGGCGATTCGGTTGCATGACCGGCTGCTGCTGATCCTGTCGGAGCACAGCATGAGCAGCGAGTGGGTGAAGACCGAGATTGCCAAGGCGCGCAAACGGGAGACGAAAGAAGGTAAGCGGGTGTTGTTTCCCGTCCGGCTGGTGGGGTTTGAGAGGCTGCGCGATTGGGAGTGCTTCGACAGCGATACGGGGAAAGATTCGGCGCGCGAGGTGCGAGAGTATTTCATTCCGGACTTCAGCAACTGGAAAGATCATGATTCGTACCAGGCGGGGTTGGTTAGGTTGATCAGCGATTTGAAATCAGTGGTCAGTGGCCAGTTGCCAGTCAGAGCAGATCCCCCGCTGCGCGAGGGATGACAACCAATCTCGAGATGACAAACCAGTTAGGGACGGGCTCGTGAGGACAACCCCTAGAGATCGTCGCGGGGAAAGGGGTCCTTCGACTACGTTCGCTGCGCTTACTCCGCTCAGGATGACAGACTGTAGTGGGTGCGGAAATCGCCGTCCGAGCAAAGTCGGCTCGGACACTTCACCCGGCTTTCGGCTATAATTATGGAGCAGCATAGCGGCCTGCAAGCCGGTGGTTGGGCGTGTCTTCATTGACAGAGGGCGCGTGGGTCGTTTATTCTTAGCTCTTTGGCAGTTCTGCGTTTGCCCGCCTGGTGGTTTTCTGCGCGTCCAGCGTCACGAACTCAGCGGCTCTTTCGCGGTTTTTCTAACAATTCTGGGAGATTTCAGATGTCAACCTATTTCCCCAAAGGGGAAATTGCGCGTAAATGGTTTGTTGTCGATGCATCCGGTCAGACTCTGGGCCGACTGGCGACACGTGTGGCGCGCATCCTCGCTGGTAAAGACAGTCCGCAGTACACACCCTTTCTCGACACCGGCGATCACGTGATCGTGATCAACGCCGAGAAGGTCAAGATTTCGGGCCTGAAGGCGGATACGAAAACCTATTATCACTACACCGGATACCCCGGCGGTATCAAGGGCGAAGAGTACAAGAAGCGCTTCGACCGCAAGCCGACACTGGTGGTGGAAGACGCCATCAAAGGCATGCTGCCCCACACCAAGTTGGGACGCGCCATGTTCTCTAAGTTGAAGGTTTATAAGGGCGACAAGCATCCTCATGTGGCGCAAAAGCCACAGGCGCTGGAAGCGGTCGCGAAGTAGGAAGTGAGACCCACCCCGGCAAAAGAGGCCGGGATGGGGCACCCACCGGAATAGGGTGGGTCGCCCGAGTGAAGAGTTTCGACCCCACCCTATCGACCACAGAACGGTCGATAGAATGGGGCACCCAGTCAGAACTTTTTTGGAAGGATTAGGGAGCCTGCTCCCGAGATACGAAATGGCAGAACTGGTTCAGTATTACGGTACGGGACGGCGCAAATCGAGCGTGGCCCGCGTGTTCCT
>DATBZX010000260.1:0-13920 GCA_036512955.1 Terriglobales bacterium | reverse complement strand
GAGGACATTCTCGCGGAGTTGGCGGAGGAGGTCCAGCTGGTGGTCACCACAGGGGGAACGGGCATCGCGCAGCGCGATGTCACGCCCGAAGCCACACGCGCTGTGTGCTCCAAGCTGATCGAGGGCATTCCTGAGAAGATGCGCGAAGACGGTTTGCTGAAGACGCCTTACGCGATTCTGAGCCGTGGGGTATGCGGCGTGCGTGGAACATCGCTGATCCTGAACCTGCCCGGCAGTCCGAAGGGCGCGGTCGATTCGCTGCAATCGGTGATTCATATCCTGCCGCACGCAATCGATCTGCTAGCGGGCAAGACCGGGCATGAGGATGTGGAGTCGATGTAACCGCGAGGAGCGATTTGGAACCTGTCACGCATTTTCTAACCGGCGCCTGCATGGGGCGCGCGGGATTTAATCGCAAGACTGCATTGGCTACGCTGACGATGGTGTTGGCGTCGGAGGCCGCCGACCTCGACGTGTTGTGGGCGGTCAAGGGACCGATCGCGGCGTTTCAGCACCATCGCGGAATCACGCACAGCTTTGTGGGTGCTCCCTTCGTGGCCGCGGCGACTCTCGGATTCGTTTACCTGCTGCATCTTTTCTGGCTGCGGCACCGGCCAGCCCAGCGATCCGGGCCTCCGCTGCGGTGGGGGTATCTCTATTTTCTGGCGTTGCTGGCGGCGCTGAGTCACTTGCTGCTGGACTACACCACGGCCTACGGCATCCGTCTGTTCGAGCCGTTCAACTGGCGCTGGTACTCGTGGGACATCGTGTTCATCGTCGAGCCGGTCATCCTGCTGGCGCTGCTTCTCGGGTTGGTCATGCCAGCGCTGTTTGGGCTTATCAATCAGGAGATCGGAGCGCGCAGCAAGGGGCCACGCGGGCGAGGCGGCGCCATCTTCGCGCTGACCTGCCTGGTGCTGGTCTGGGGATTTCGCGATTACCAACATCGCCGTGCGCTGAGCGCGATGGGATCCGTGCTCTACCAGCGCGCAGTGCCCGTCAAGATGGGTGCGTATCCCTACTGGGTCAATCCATTCCGTTGGCACGGAGTGGTCGAAACCGAGAGTTTCTTCCAAACAGTCCCGGTAAATTCAATGGTTCCGGAAGTGGACGCACAGGGCGAGGCGCACACCTATTCCAAACCCGAAGTGACTGCAGTGACGCAGGCAGCCAAAGCGTCCTATTTCGGACGAGTGTATCTCGACTGGGCGGTATTTCCGCTGACCCAGACAGAGAGGTTGGAAGGCCGTTTCAAGGGTTACATGGTGCGGTTTGAAGATCTGCGCTTCGAATATCCGGAAATGCGCGGCCGAGGCAACCTGGGAGGCTGGGTGCTGGTTGGACCCGACCTGAGAGTGCAGGAAGAAGGTACGAACTCGCGAAAGCCTTCGACCGATGAAAACCCGTGAGATCTAGGTCTCATCACTCGAGTAATTGTCGCCACCCGCAAACAATTTATCTTGTGCGGATAAGTTCTCTTGACGCAAATGGCTGCGACGTACAGAATCAAGAGGCGCTCGGTTTCTGCCGCGCGGATTTCCTGAGGTGAACATGCTGGCGTATCTGTTTCTCGTTTTCGCCCTCGCCGTACATCTGCGGTTCCTGCCGTTGCCCTATAGCTTTGCCCCAGCGGCTGCGGCGCTGCTGTATTTCGGAGCCCGCATGCCGCGCAAGCAGATGTGGATCCCAGTAGCGGCGCTGGCCGCCTCGGGAGTGTATCTGTCGCGTAGCACCTACGGCTATCCCGTCACGGCTGACCTGCTGGTTACCTGGGCCTGGTACGCGGGAATCGTGTTGCTGGGTGGCTTGCTGGCGAAGAACGCTTCAGCGCTGCGCGTTGGCGCGGCCTCGCTGACCGCTTCGGTATCGTTTTTCCTGCTCAGCAATTTCGCGGTGTGGGCGGTCTGGAACATGTATCCCAAGACGGCCAGCGGCTTGGCGATGTGCTACGTCGCCGGTCTGCCGTTCTTCCGCAATGCGGTGGCGTCGGACCTGTTCTTTTCCGCGGCGTTCTTTGGCATCGGATACCTGGTGAGCCATCGCCAGGAAGCGCCCGTCATCGTAGCGCGCTAGACAACATTCAAGTTCAAGAGATAGAGCCGGACATTGCGTCCGGCTGTTCTAATTTGGTGGGGAAAAGTTGTCGATCCAGCCGCACGCGACGACGCCAGACAAGCTAAAGATCTTCGCGTTTCAGGCCTGTTTTCTTGGAAATCTTAGACAGCATCACCGGGCCGATCTCGTCTGAATCATGAGAGGCCCACGTGTATTCGCCGCGCTCAGGATGAACCATCTGCACGTGAGACGACCCTTTATGTTCCTTGATCTTCCATCCGATTGATTGTAGGGCTTTCAGGACTATCCGAGCTTTGGTGCTTGGCCAGTGGCTCACGCGAAAGAGAACCTGACCGCCGAATACAACTGACCCTGGTCACGTACCTCATCAGCGAGAACTCGAAACGCAAGTTCCTGCACCTTTGCCAGCACGTCTTCCTTCGAGCTGCCGTAAACCATGACGCCCGGAAGCTCAGGGATGTCCGCTATCCACCTTCCGTCGTCTTCGCGGTCGAACTCAATCGTCAGTTTTCGCGATGCGGTTGCAGTCGCAGGCATAAAGCTACCCCAGGTGGGATTGATGTGCTCAAAAGGATGATACCGCAATTGGGACAGCTGTCGAGAACGATCTCGGGCCAGCTGATCGCCGGCTAGTCGCCATTGCGGTTCCGGTTCTGCTTGCGCATGCGCCACATCCACCAACCGATCAAGGCGGCAGCGGCGATGATGGCGATCGCGAGTCTGGCGTGGTTGTGGACCACGCTGCCGAAGAAGCCGACAATCTCCGGTCCAAAGCGAATCACCAGGATCGACAGAATACAAAACCGGAGGAAGCGCCCGGCAAAGATGGCGCCGAGGAAGTGGGTAAAGCGCATCTCGGCCACTCCCGCCGAAAGCACGAAAAGTTTGAACGGCGTGGGTGGAGGCAGCATGGAAGGCAGCATGATCGCCAGAAATTCGTGCTTGTCGAACGACGCCTTGATCTTGTTGAAGCGCGTCTCTCCGATGCGCTTCACCAGCAGCACCTCGCCGCCTTTGTAGCCGATCCAGTAAATGACGATGCTGCCCAGGGCCGAACCGACGGCGGCCATGGCCGAATACAACAGGAAGCGGTGCGGGTTGGAGTAAACGTAGCCGCCCACGATGGCGTCCAGAGGCATGCCCAGCAGGGCGGCGTCGACGAAGGCGAACCCCAAGACTCCCCAGATCCCCAGCGGGCTGAGGATGGACAAAATCAGCAGGGTCCACTTGGCTAATAAGTGCTTCACTAGGCTCCTTGGTCAAAACTTCTATTCTACGTTACGGAACGGTGTGGCCCGGGTCGCCGCGGGTTTCGCGAGCCTCCTATAATTGGCGAATGCCTTCCACCGGCAAAGACGTGCAGAAAAAAATCGACGCGCTGCGCGACAAGATCCGCTATCACGAGCACCGCTACTACGTGCTCGACGATCCCGAGATCAGCGACGCCGAATTCGACAAGCTGATGGACGAGCTGATCGCACTCGAGGCCGAGCGCCCGGAACTGATCACGCCCGACTCTCCAACGCAACGGGTGGGCGGCAAGCCCAGCGAAGAGTTCGCCAAGGTACGGCACTCGACTCCCATGCTGTCGCTGGCAAAAACCACCAGCGAAGCGGAACTCCGCGATTGGGAGCGCAGGGTCCACGAACTCACCGGCCAATCGCAAGTCGATTACGTCTGCGAATTGAAACTCGATGGCATGTCACTGGCGCTGCGTTATGTTGATGGCAAACTGGCGGTGGGAATCACGCGCGGCGATGGGTCGGTGGGGGAAGATGTCACGCCCAATGTGCGGACGGTGCGAAGCGTGCCGCTGACGATTCCGGGCAAGGCGCTCGACAAGGCGGGCCTGCCTCACGACTTCGAGGTGCGGGGCGAGCTGATCATGCCGCTGGCGGCGTTTCAGCGAATGAACGATGAGCGCGAAGCGCAGGCTCTGCCGGTGTTCGCCAATCCGCGCAACGCCACGGCGGGCACGGTGCGAACGCTGGCACCGAGTGTCACGGCGCAAAGGCGCCTTGATTTCTTCGGATATGGCTTGCTGGCCGACGGGCGTCCTATCTTCGCGCGGCACTCGGAGGTGCTGAAGGCTCTGCAGGCCGTGGGCTTCAAGGTCAATCCTCACTACAAACTCGCGCACAACCTGGAACAGGTCATGGAGTTCGTCAACAAGACCGACACGCTCCGCGACAAGCTGCCGTATGAAATCGACGGCGTGGTGGTGAAAGTCGATCGCATCGGCTTGCAGGACGAATTGGGCTTTACCGGCAAGGCTCCTCGCTGGGCAATCGCGTATAAGTTCACCGCACGCGGAGCAGAGACGCAGATCGAAGACATCCTCGTGAATGTAGGGCGTTCCGGAAAACTGACTCCGGTCGCCATGTTGAAGCCAGTGTCGATCGGCGGGACGACAGTGAAGCGCGCCACCCTGCACAACATGGACGAAATCGGGCGCCTGGGCGTGCTGATTGGCGACTGGGTCGCGGTGGAGCGAGGTGGCGACGTAATCCCAAAAGTCGTAAAGGTGTTGGAGGACAAGCCACGTGGCACGCGCGAGTTCCAGATGCCCGAGCGCTGTCCGGAGTGTGGCGGGCACGTGGTGCGTGTCGAGGGCGAGGCAGATCATCGCTGCGTAAATGCCAGCTGCCCCGCAAAACTGCGCGAAAGCATTCTGCACTTCGCTGCGCGCGGCGTGATGAACGTTGAAGGCATGGGCGACGCGCTGGTGAACCAACTGGTCGATGCCAAGTTGGTGAAAAGCGTGGCCGACATTTACGACCTGACGGAAGACAAGCTACTCGAACTTGAGCGCATGGGGAAGAAGTCGGCGGACAACATCCTGCGTGAGATCGAGAACTCTAAGAAGCTTCCCCTGGAGCGGGTGATCTACGGGTTGGGGATTCGGATGGTGGGCGAACGCACGGCGCAGTTCCTAGCCGAGCACTTCGGGTCGATGGACGACCTTATGGACGCAAATGCGGAGCAGTTGCAGGCCGTGAACGAGATTGGTCCGCGGGTGTCGCAGAGCATCCTGGAATTCTTCGATGAGCCGAAGAACCGGGCGCTGGTGGAGCGACTGCGCAAGGCGGACCTGAAATTCGAAGGCACGAAGAAAGAACGCGCGGCTACTCTGGCTGGCAAGACGTTTGTCCTCACCGGCACGCTGGAGCGTCACACGCGCGATGAGGCCAAGAAGCTGATTGAGGATGCCGGAGGGAAGGTTTCGGGCTCGGTCAGCAAAAAGACGGATTATGTTGTCGCGGGAGAAGATGCGGGATCAAAGCTGGACAAGGCGAAGGAACTGGGCGTGGCGGTGATTGGGGAGAAGGAGATGGAGGAGCTGGTGAAGGGGTGAGCGATGGTTACGCCACCTCTAATCGATTTTGGGTTGCGAGCGATAAGGCGATGTTTCGACATTAATCTTCCCTGATGGCGAGTCGATTGATTCCTGAGTCGTGTTAAGTGAAGGTACATTTTTGCAGCCCGAGGCATCAAGGCCTCGTAGGAGGACGACTGTGTCCAGATTCTCAGCATGTAACCCAATGATCCGCTCGACGGCGTTTGGCACGGTGCTGTTGCTCGTGTCGTGCGGTATGGTCTTTGCCCAGGATTTCCAGCCAGCGACCACCTCCAATGCCAAGCAGTTTGTCGGTACGTGGCAAGCCAGCTTCAACGGGAGTCCGTTTCTTACGATCATCTTTGCCATGGCCGACAATAAAGTCACTGGAAGTTCGAGTCACGCAAACATTGACGTCAACCAAGCCGGAGAGCTTACAAAGGCCGAGGCCGGGGATGGAGAAGACCCAATCATCGATGCTCAGGTTAAGGGCAATGTGCTACGGTTCACTACCAAAAGCACTGACGGGTCGGAAGACTCTCTGCAAGCCGAACTGAGGCTAATCGAACCCGACAAGGGGGAGATCCGCATCATTGGCATACCTCCAGATGTACCTTCACCCAAACCTTGGCAGGTCACCCGAGTGTCGCCGAAGCAAGGAGGAGGTGCCTTCAGATAACTGCTGTAAACAGGCCATTACACCACTAAGGTCAAGGCTTGGTGGTGATGTGAGTCGCCGTCAGGATGGTTGCGTGAGCAGCCCTCATCGCTATTTCAAGACGCTCGGGCTCACGGCCTCGCGGAAGAGTGCCGTCCCGCAGGCGGGACTCAGGATTCATTGGCAGCTTACCCAGCACTCCGCTCCGCTGCGTGCTGGGCTATCCTCTTCCGTCCCGCTTCGCGGTACTGCATTCTTCCGGCATGGTTCAACCGTAGCGACTTATGCAACGCAATCCCACCAGGGCTAAAGCCCGACTTCTCTCTCACACGGATTCACCACGCTAAAGCGTGGTGCTTCCACCCTAAGAACGTTGCTGTAACTGCAGCGCTGCGCCCTTCAGAGCTTCTCTAGAACTTCGCCTTCAGCCGCTTGTACGTATCCTCCAGCGATTCCGGCAGCACCCGCGTCTCACCCACGACGGTCATGAAATTGGCGTCGGCGACCCAACGAGGCAGGACGTGCATGTGGATGTGTCCCGCTACACCCGCGCCGGCGGCCTTGCCAATGTTCATGCCGAGATTCACGCCATCGGGGTGATAAATCTCGGTCATCACCGTCTCCAGGCGACGCGACATCGCCATCATTTCGTTGGCCGCCGCCTCAGACAGTTTGTTCAGCCGATCCAAATGGGCGAAGGGCACAACCATCACGTGTCCCGAGGTATAGGGATAGGCATTGAGGATGATGAAGTTATGCTCCCCCCGGTGGACGATGAGGGCTTTCCGGTCGTCGCCGGAGTTCTGCAGTTCGCAGAAAATGCATTCCGGTACCTGGTCAACAGTGGTGACGTAAGCGTAGCGCCATGGGGTCCAGAGGTAGTCCATCACAGGGCAGAGTACCAAAGGCGGAGGGCATCCCCAAACCGTCATGTGAGCAAGGTCACCTGGACAGGTGACGCTGCAGATTAACGCGACGTTAAAATCACGAAAAATCGCGCAAAATCACGCCTGTCTTGCATTTGCAGCATCGCAGCAGGTTTGACACTGCTCGGAAGCGATTGCTATAGTCAAAGAGTGTCAGGAAGTGGGGGCCCGCTCCCTGAGATCCGGCCGCTGGGTTGTCCTATCTCCCCCTCAAACGGGGAAATACTATCCGAAGACTCAAGCCAGCAGTCCGTATTTGTCAGGCTCGCCATCAATTTCCAAAGTTGATGGGCGCGAACTCAAACAATGTCTCTCGAAGAAACCCTTAACGATACTCCGACCACCCCAACTGAAGAATCCGGCACGGGCGAGCAGCACGCGACCGTTACGACTCCTGAAACCAGCACTCATCCCACTAGCACCGAGCCAGCCATCGCGGCTGCACCTCGGTCCGAAAAAGAACCGTCCATGGAAGATTTCGCCACCGCGCTCGAGACCTTCGAGCAGGAGCAAGCACAAACCGAAGCCGCCCTGAACGACGAACAGATCGTTACGGGCACCGTTCTCAAGATCACGCCGCAGTATGTCGTCGTGGACATTGGCTACAAGTCCGAAGGCGTAGTTCCCGTCGCGGAATTCACCGACCCTGAAGGCAATGTGACCGTGCAACCGGGACAGGAAATTCCCGTGGTGCGCGACCAGGGACACAGCGAGGAAGGTTACATCAACCTCTCGCACCACAAAGCCCAGCGTCTGCGGGCGTGGGACGATATTGAGAAGGCGTACAACGACAAAGCGTCGGTCAAGGCGCACATCATCGACCGCATTAAGGGTGGCCTGACGGTCGACATCCTCGGCGCGCGCGCCTTTCTGCCTGGTTCCCAGGTCGATCTGCGCCCGGTCCGCAATCTCGACGCGCTGAAGGGCACGGACCTCGAAGTCCGCATCATCAAGCTGAACAAGAAGCGCGGCAACATCGTGGCTTCGCGCAAGCAGTTGCTGGAAGAAGAGCAGGGCGAGAAGCGCACCAAGACGCTCGGCCAGTTGAGCGAAGACTCCATCCTGACGGGCACTGTCAAGAACCTGACCAACTACGGAGCGTTCGTCGACTTGGGTGGCATCGACGGTCTGCTGCACATCACCGACATGTCGTGGGGACGCCTCACGCATCCGCGCGACCTGGTGCAGGTGGGCGACCAGATCCAAGTGAAGGTGCTGAAGTTCGACCGCGAGAAGCAGCGGGTTTCGCTCGGCTTCAAGCAGCTCACGCCCGACCCGTGGCTGGACGCGACCGAGCGCTATCCGATCGGCGCGCATGTAAAAGGCCGCGTGATCAGCGTGACGGATTACGGTGCGTTCATCGAACTGGAACAGGGCATCGAAGGCCTGGTCCACGTCAGCGAAATGACGTGGTCGAAGCGCATGAAGCATCCCTCCAAGCTGGTGAACATTGGCGACCCGGTGGAAGCGGTGGTGTTGAACGTGAACCCGACGGAACGCCGCATTAGTCTTGGGTTGAAGCAGCTCGAGTCGAATCCCTGGGAGTCGCTGATTGAGAAGTTCCCGGTCGGCGCGATCGTGGAAGGAAAGGTCCGCAACCTGACCGATTTTGGCGCATTCATCGAAATCGAAGACGGCATCGACGGCTTGGTCCACGTGAGCAACTTGAGCTGGACAAAGCGTCTGAAGCATCCGTCCGAAGTGCTGAAGAAGGGCGACAAGGTGAAGGCCATTGTGCTCGCCATCGAGCCCGATCAGCGCCGTCTGTCGCTGGGCGTGAAGCAGCTCCAGCCGGATGTGTGGGACACGTTCTTCGAGCAGCATCGCGTGGGCGACGTCATTCACGGCAAGGTACTGCGGCTGGCCAGCTTTGGAGCATTCGTGGAAATCGCCGATGGAGTGGAAGGCCTGTGCCACAACTCCGAGGCGGTGGACCACAGCGGCACGCAGATCAAACTTGAACCCGGCCAGGAGTTTGATTTCAAGGTCATCAAGATGAATCCGGCGGAGAAGAAGGTGGGACTCAGTATCCGTGCAGTCGGCGAAGAAGCCACGCGCGCGGATGTGGAGGCCTACAAGGGACCGGCCGCTGCGACACAATCCTCGTCCGGGACCGGCTCCACGATTGGCGAATTCATGTCGTGGAAACGGGCCAGCAGCGAAAACAACTAAGTTTCGAATTCGTGAAACTATAAGGGCCGCCAGTAATGGCGGCTTTCTTATTGCGGTTTATTCGGTTGTGCCGGCGGCTGTTTCGTCAGGTCAATGCGCAAGTTGATGGTGGGAGTGAATCGGTCGTCGAACTGGCTGATGGTCTTGGTGTCGCTCTTCCGGCCATCCTTTTCAGCATAGACTTCGTAGTCTGTGTTCAGAGCCAGCTGCGGAAAGCGATAGGAGCCGTCCTGCTGGGCGAAGAAACTCTTCACTGCCACGGTCTTCATGTTCTTGAGATAGACCACCGCGCCGGCAATCGGCTGATCGCTCTTGTCGCTCACGGTGCCGGTCAGCATTTTCGACGTGGGACGCGTCTTCTTGGGGCTGGACCCACCGGGCGAGCTGGTCATGGGGATGTTGATTTGCAGCGCCATGCAACTGACGGAAATGGCCGCAATCGCGAGCAATCCCAAAAACTTCTTCATGGAGTCTCCTGTTGGAATCCTACGGCTTGGATGGTTCCTGCTGCTTTAGATGCAGACCAACGTCTTTCCGTTCATTGTCTTCGATCTGGACGGTGATCTCCGGCTTGGGCTGGCCTTTGGGCGTCTTAATGTCGGCTTGGATGATGTAGTCCTGCCTGCCCGGAGGGACTCGTTGCGCAAACTCGCCCCGTTGATTGGAGACGAGTTCCCATTTGGCTTTCTTGCCGGTGGCGCTGTGAATTGTGATGGGAACGCCAGCCAGCGGTCGATCGTCCGGCCCCCAGACGGTTCCGACGATCAGGGCGTAGTCTTTGGAAGCCGTGTTCTTCTGCGGATCGGGATCGGGAGAATTCAGGGGAGCAGCCGTCAGCGTGCCGCTGCTTGTAAGCAACAGCAAAAACGCCCCGCAGCAAGAGAGCGCGGTTCTACCGCCGCCGTGGGACAGCCAGACGCGCACGCTACTCCTCTTCCTCTTCTTCCGCGACTTCCTCTTCGTCGTCGATCACGTCCTCGTCAACCCGGCTCAACTGCAGCGGCTCGACCGCCACCACTTCGAAATCCGTGCCGCACTCGGGGCAGGTGACGACTTCACCCTCGTCCACCTCATCCTCTTCGAAGTCCAGATCGCTCTCGCACTCGGGACAAATCACCATGGCCGACTTCCTCCACTCTGCACTTGGTAGATGCGCCGATGAGAATCACAGCGCTACCCACCCTTTTATATTTAGAATCTCTTGCTACAAGCGTCAAGTAATAGACACCTGAGAAGTGATGAAGTTTTGCGAGGTAGCGATGCCCAAATTTAAATTGTTTCTTGCCCTAGCATCAGGTTTTTGGTTGACATTGTGTCCGGCAACTGCTCACGCCTCTTCCGAGGGTGACAGTATTCCGGCGGCCGCACCCGATCCACAGATTGTCGCCGCGTTGAAAGCAGTCTCCCCGCAACGCATTCAACAGACAATCGAAAAACTGGTGAGCTTCCACTCCCGGCACACCTTGTCGTCCGACGTTCCGGCTGCTACCGGCAAAGGAATTAACGCAGCGGCGGAGTGGATCGGAAGCGAGTTCGAGAGCTACTCCAAGGCTTGTGGCGGATGCCTTGAGATCAAGACGGACGAGTTCACCCAGGAACCCGGAACGCGGATTCCGAAGCCCACCAAGCTGACCAACGTGTATGCGATCCTGCACGGCAGCGATGCCGCGAACGCGTCTCGGATATTCCTGGTAACTGGACACTATGACTCCCGCAACACGGAAACCAACGATGCGGTTGGCGCTTCGCCTGGGGCCAACGACGACGGCAGCGGTACTGCTGTCAGCCTGGAGTGTGCCCGCGTGCTTAGCAAGTACAAATTCCCGGCGACAATCATCTTTCTCACCGTCGCGGGCGAGGAGCAGGGCCTCTACGGCAGCGCGCACTTCGCCAAAATGGCCAAGGCGCAAAACTGGAACATCGAAGCAGTGCTGAATAACGACATTGTCGGAGGCGACCGCACTCCCGGAAGCACCACCCAGGACCCTCATACGGTGCGGGTTTTTTCCGAAGGAATTCCGGCAACCGCAACTGAGGCTGAGTTGAAGCTGATTCGGGCGCTGGGGGGTGAGAATGCTGGGGCATCGCGCCAATTGGCGCGCTATATCGCTGGCATATCGAAAGAATACCTGCCGGCGAAGGAATTTCACCCGCTGGTGGTGTTCCGCAAGGACCGCTATTTGCGCGGCGGCGATCATACCTCGTTCAACGAGCAGGGTTTCGCGGCGGTACGGTTTACCGAATATCGCGAGAATTACGATCACCAGCACCAGAACGTTCGCACCGAAAATGGCGTCGAATATGGTGATCTTCCAAAGTTCGTGGACTTTGACTACGCGGCAAACGTGGCGCGAGTGAACGCCGCGACACTGGCCTCGCTGGCATCGGCGCCCGCGCCGCCGGCGAAAGTGCGAGTCTTGACGAAGGGACTACAAAACGATTCCACTCTAGTATGGGAGGCGTCCCCCGGCGGCATGGCCACCGGATATCTCGTATTGTGGAGAGATACAGGTGCTCCTGATTGGGAGCACGCGCAGGCGTTCGGCAATGTGACGCAGGCGACCATGCCGGTGTCCAAAGACAACGTGGTCTTCGCGGTGCAGACCACGGATGCCAAGGGACATCGCAGTCTTCCCGTAGTCCCGGCGCCGGAGCGGTAGACGCTTCGGAGCAAGTCAGAACGGAGTTTTCCAGATGCCACGCGGTACCACGATGTCCCTGAGCTTTCCGCCGTTCACGCGGGCAGTGAAACAACTGCTGATCGCCAACGGCGCGGTATTTCTGCTGGTAGCGGTTGTGGCTGCGTTCACCGCGCCGGGCACGGAATCGTGGGTCAATCTTCATTTCGGGCTGGTGCCGACGCTGGCCGTGCTGCATGGCTGGATCTGGCAATTTGTAACCTACGCCTTCCTGCATACGGGGGTGCTGCACATTCTTTTCAACATGCTGGCGCTGTGGATGTTTGGCGCGCAGTTGGAGATGGATTGGGGCTATAGCCTGTTCATGCAGTTTTACTTTTTCTCCGTCGTAGGGGCGGCAATCACAACCTGCCTGGTCGCATTCACCGGACTGCTCGGCGCGTCTCCCATGGGCCCCACGGTGGGCGCCTCAGGTGGAATCTACGGCATACTGGTTGCGTTCGCTATCCTGCATGGCGACTCGCCAATCATGCTGTTTGCTCTACCCTTCACGATCAAAGCTCGCTACTTCGTGATCGGCCTGATTTTTCTGGCGCTGTACGGCGCGCTTTCATCCGCTCATACGCTGGGGCAGTCCACTGCCTACATGGCGCACCTGGGCGGCGGGTTGTTTGGCTACCTGTTTTTGAAATTTGTTCCGCGACGTGGGATTGGATTTTTCAGCTCAGAGTGGCTTTACGGTGTCCGCAACTCCTACTACCGTTGGAAGCGCAAGCGCGCCGCCCGCAAGTTCGAAGTGTATATGCGGAAGCACGACCGCGGCGACTACAGGCACGAGGATTACTTCGACGAAGATGGCAAGATGCGCGATCCCGAAGCGCGCGACCGGAATAAGAAAAACGGCGATGCTCGGCCACCGTGGGTAAACTGAACGTCCGAGGCGTTTCCCGGCGCGAGAGTCCCAATGAAAGCGTTTGTACGCACACAATACGGTTCGCCGGATGTTCTGCAATTCAAAGACGTAGCAAAACCTGCGCCTGCGGACGATGAGGTCTTGATAGAAGTCTACGCGGTATCTGCAAATCCATTCGACTGGCACCTGATGAGAGGTGAACCGTTCCTCGCCCGCCTGATGGGAGGCCTGTTTACACCAAAACACCAAGTCCTTGGCTCTGATATCGCAGGACGTGTTGAAGCGGTTGGCCGACGCGTGGAGCAGTATCGGCCAGGCGATGAAGTTTTCGCGGGAAAGGGTGTGGGCGGATTTGCCGAGTTCGCATGTGCTACGGAAGATAGATTGGCACTGAAGCCAGCCAACCTGTCCTTCGAGGAAGCAGCAGCGGTACCAGTGGCGGCGATCACCGCCCTTCAGGGTCTCCGTGACAACGGACAGATCCAGCCAGGCCACAAGGTTTTGATTGACGGCGCGTCCGGTGGCGTGGGTACGTTTGCGGTCCAGATCGCCAAATCGTTCGGAGCTGAGGTGACTGCGGTATGCAGCACGAGGAATATGGACACGGCGCGATCGATCGGAGCAGACCAAGTCATCGATTACACGCGAGAGGATTTCACCCAGAGTGCACAGCGCTACGATCTGATTTTTGCTGCGAACGCCTATCATTCGATCTTCGACTACAGGCGTGCGCTGAGTCAGAACGGAATCTACGTCATGGCCGGAGGCGGTGCGGGCCCAATGCTCCAAGCCATCATACTAGGACCATTACTGTCGTTAATTGGGCGCAAGAAGATGCGTTTCGTAGCTGCGAAGATAAACAAGAAGGATTTGGTGGTGCTGAAGGAACTGCTTGAGACCCGAAAGGTCGTACCCGTCATAGATCGACGTTATCCATTCAGAGAACTGCCCGAAGCTCTCCGCTATCTCGAAGAAGGACATGCTCAAGGAAAAGTCGTCATAACCGTTGAGCATAGTGACGCCAATTAACCAGGTGCTACGCCAGGCGGAGCTGATCTTCTAGAGCATTTTCAGAGATGGTGTAGACTGTTGGTGGCGATTCTCTGCTCCACCCGATGGCACGACCCTACGCGAATGATTTACGGCGGAAGTTTCTGCAGGCCTATGAGCAGGGCAAAGGGACCCTGGGGGAGTTGGCG
>DATBZX010000259.1:0-20684 GCA_036512955.1 Terriglobales bacterium | reverse complement strand
GAAATGAAGTTCTGGAACGGCAGGACAGAGAGATTTAGCAGTCCTGCTGTTCCCTTTTGTGCCTACGACAAATCGCTCTGTCGCTCTAAGTCTCTGAAAAGATTTGGCGTCCCCGACGGGATTTGAACCCGTGTTATCGCCGTGAAAGGGCGGTGTCCTAGGCCAGGCTAGACGACGGGGACGCTTATGTGGAGGGAGATTCTCGTCCAGTATCTTAGGTTATCAGCCCATTCTCATCAGTGTCAAAGCTCGCAACCCGGACGAAATGGTCAGTTACCCGCGACTGCTCCCCCAAAGCTGGCTGATTTGATTAGACTGCCAGTAGGTTCGCAATCTCACACTTCAGGGGGGAATAGACAACCTGCTCGCCACTCGCGCCAGACAACTCAAACGTTTGCTCGCATTCGCAAATGAAGTCGTTCGTGGACAGTTCGATCGATCGCGGCTCGAGCGGCAAGGTCCACCGTCGCAGGCGCAAAATGCAGAGTGGTTGCATCGCTGCTGCGCGCGCGCACTGCCACGTTTCGGAGTTCGACTATCGTTGCACGGCCAGTTCCCTTCCGGCGGACTCATCGTGAGCAATCACCTGAGCTATCTCGACATTCTTACCTTCAGCGCCGCCCTGCCTTGTGTTTTCGTCTCCATGGCGGAGGTCGCTGCTTGGCCCATCATTGGGCGATTCGCTGCACAGGCAGGCACGATTTTTGTTCACCGCGAGAAGCAGGGCGATGGCTCGCGCGCTAATGCCAGCATCGCCGAGTGCCTGCGAAATGGGGTCCGTGTTGTCTTATTTCCAGAGGGAACGACCACCAACGGCGAGCAATTATTGCGCTTTCATTCCACCATGTTGCGTTCCGCGATTGACGCACGAGAAACCATCACGCCATGTGCGATCCGCTACGCTTTGGAGGATGGCGTGGTGGAAAACGAGATCTGTTGGTGGGGCAACGCGCCCCTGGGTTCCCATCTGCTCAACTTGTTAGGTAAGCGTGAGGTCAAAGCCCGGATCACGTTCGGTGATCCGGTACCAGCGACTGGGGATCGCAAGATCCTCGGCTCTGAGTTACGGTCGCAGGTCGCGGCTTTGTACGAATAGAGTCGCGGCCAATCCTTATGACTTTGACGGATCAGCATCTTCGCTGACCAGCGAGAACGACTCTGGAAGTGCCCCGTCCCGCCAGTCAGGCGACTCCAAGTGGCGCGGCGTGTTCTCAATCTGCTTAGGATCTGGCAGGCTCTCCGCGGTGAGCAGGCGGTCGTGTTCGAGGACGACCTTGCGTCCAGCTGGAAATACCCTTTTTTCCATAGAGCCGAGCATTTCGTTATACGATTCCACCGCACCTCGTAGTTTTTTGCCGAGGCTGTCCACGTATCCCGTCATGGTGCACAGACGCTCATACAACAGCTTCCCGGCTTCACTGATGTTGCGAGCGTTCTCGGCCAGGTTCTTCTGGCTCCATCCGTAGGCGATGGTTTTCAGCACGGCGATCATGGTAATCGGCGAGGTCAGGATTACCTTGCCATCTCCATACTCCAGCAATTCGGGATCTGCCATCAGCGCCGCCCGAAAGAAAACCTCACCTGGCAGGAAGAGCAGGACGAACTCGGGAGTGGGTTGAAATTGCGCCCAATAGGCCTTGGCGCCGAGGCTGTCGATGTGCTGCCTGATTTGGCGGGCATGGTCCATCAGGAAGGAAGTGCGCGTCGCTTCGTCCGGCGCCTCAAGTGCATTCAGATATCCCGCCAGCGGCGCCTTGGCATCGATCACAATGTTCTTTGCGCCGGGCAGCCGAACAACCACATCGGGACGGAGGCGACGGTCCCCGAGGGCGACGGATACCTGCTCCTCGAAGTCGCAGTACTCCAACATTCCCGCCAGCTCCAAGACCTTGCGCAGTTGCAACTCTCCCCATCGTCCGCGGGTCTGGGGTTCCCGCAAGGCCTTCACCAGATTGCCGGTTTCGTTGTGCAGTGCTCTCTGCGTCTCAGTGAGCGACACCACCTGATTCGTGAGTGTGCCGTACGCCTGGCTCCGTGCCTGCTCCAGCGCCTGTATTTGCTTGTTCATGCTGTCGAGCGACTGCGCGATCGGATCGACCAGGTTCTTTACCGCTTGCTCCTTCTGAGCCAGGTCGCCAGCCGCTTGGGTTTGATAATTTTGCAGCGTGGCCGTCGCAAGCTGGAGGAATCTAGCGTTGCTGCTCTCTAAGGCAGCTGACGCCAACACCTGAAATTGTGCCTTGAGCTGTTCTCCAGCATTCGTTAACAGACTTAGTTTCTCCTCGGCGTTTTTCCGTTCACTCACTAACGTCGCTTCGACTCGCGCTTGGTCGGCGAGTAGAGTGGAATTGTCCGCCCTCTGTTGCGCGAGCTGGGTCTTAACGGAATTGAGTTCCAACTCCAGTTCAGACTTTCTCTCGGCCATGGCGGCAGTCTTTGATCGGGCAATCAGCCACGCCAAGGCCGCTCCGATCACAAGGCCCATGAGCGTTAGGATCGTCACAACTGCAATGTTCATCAAGGTCACCGGAGAAGCGCAGATGTATTGTATGTTGACCGGGATGGGAACGAAAGCGCACGCCGAGCGTCTAACCCGCAGCATGCAATCCACCTACCAGCGACCTGGCAACGAATCGCGAAGGCGAGCGTTGATTTCGCTGTGCAGACTGCTCTGGATGGCGCTCATCCTCACGTCACCGGCTTACTCGCAACCGACGTTCGACGCCGCTGGAGAGCAGCGACTGTTGTCGCTGCTCAACCAGGAGCGCGTCAAACAGGGGCTTGCGCCTCTGAAACTCGATGAGCGACTCACGCAATCAGCGCGCAAACACACTCAACTCATGGCTCAGAATGATTCGCTTTCCCATCAGTTTGATGGCGAAGAATCGCTGCAATTACGCGTCAGCGATGAGAACGTGCGATGTGATCGAGATGGCGAGAACATCGCCTTGGACAGTAGTATTGAGGGCGCACATGTCATGCTCATGCAGTCGCCGCCCCATCGTGCCAACATTCTTAACCCGCAATTCAACTCCATAGGAATCGGAATTCTTAAGTCCGACGAACTGCTCTACATCACCGAAGACTTTGCCCACCTCCTGCCTGATTACTCGGAATCGGAGGCGGATGCCGCCGTGCAACAGGCCATCAGCAATTATGCAAAGTCGTTGGGGGTCCCGCCGCCGGCGAGGAAACCGCGAGCACAACTGGTGCACACAGCCTGCGATATGGCACGGGAAGACACGCTTCATAGCAAAGAGATTGGCGAAGTTTCGGGCGTAACCAGCGCGGTCGCGTGGACCGCTACCGACCTCGGAAAGCTGCCTCCCAACTTGAAAAGGCTGCTGGCGCAGCCTTTAAGTTCCGGGTATTCGCTGGGGGTCTGTTTCGCCCCCAGCGTGACTCACCCGGCAGGAGTGTATTGGCTAGTAATGGTGATCTATTGATATGAATCCGACGATGTCCGCCATCGTCACTTCATACTGCCCTATTGCACCATCGTGACCTGAACATCTGATCGTCTGAGGTCAGATAAATTCGCGAGTCGGGCTTCCAAGTTCGACTTGATGTACCTTTCACCAGCCCGCATCATGTGGACCCAGACGCTTTGCGCCAGTCCGTTTTCGTTGAGGAACCTGGCAACCTCTGCCGCACTCATTTCCGAGCCCATTTCTTGTGCAAATTGCACGACGTGGGCCAGGGTGATCTCCGCAGTCACCTTCTCACGCCAGCACTTCTTCTTGTTCTTAAGCTCATTCATTTCTGCTTCCCGACAGAATGGATTTGCTTGCAGGAACAGAAATATATCGGGCGCCTCTGACAGCCTATGCGATCAATCACGTCGGTGTGTGACGCTGGTCACAATCGTCAGGACGAGTTGGGCAACCCGGCAACCAGCGGGCTTCGGCGACCCGTATCAGCCTGTGCTACCCTGCCTCCATTGATGACTTCCGGTTCGCACATTTACGTCGGAACCGCTGGGTGGTCCTACAAGGACTGGGAAGGAATCGTGTATCCGGCACAACTTAAGAAGTCACAGCATCCGGTCGAGTACATGGCCCAGTACTTCGACATGCTGGAGATCAACACATCGTTCTACGGACATATCAAGCCGGAATGGGGCAAGTTGTGGTGCCGCAAAGCGCGACTTGTGAACCCACAATTCATGTTCACCGCCAAGCTCAATCGGGCATTCACGCATTCGCCTATCGCCGCCGTCGAAAGCACATCGGCGAACACGATTCATGCCGGCCTGGAGGATGAGCGTCTCGCCAAAGCTGGTCTGGATTCCATCGCCCAGGAAAATATGCTGGGCGCGGTGCTGATGCAGTTTCCCATCTCCTTCAAAAACACGAATCAGAATCGCGATTATCTCGACGCCTTGCTCGATAGGTTCAGGCAGTATCCGCTGGTGATCGAGGTCCGACACAACGGTTGGACCAACGAAGGAACGCTGCGCTATTTCGCGCAGAAGAGCGTGGCCTTCTGCAACATCGACCAGCCGCTGTTGGGAAAAGCTGTCACCCCCAGCGAATTGGTGACGTCGCCAGTGGGCTATGTGCGACTGCATGGCCGCAACTACGAACAGTGGTTCGATAGCGACTCGGGCAGCGATCGTTACAACTACCTCTACACCCAGGAAGAGCTGCAGGCATGGAAGACGCGCGTGGCCGCCATCTCCGGTAAAGCGCAGAAGACTTTCGTCGTAACCAACAATCACTTCGAAGGCAAGGCCTCAGTCAATGCACTGCAGCTCAAGAGCATGCTGACTGGCGGGCCGGTTCGAGTACCACCGACCCTGCGCAATCGCTATTGGGAATTGGGCGAAATAGCCTCCCGCGATGAATAGAGGATCGCTTCGGTCTGGAAGGGCACGGCTTCAGCCGTGCCGTACAAACTCTCCTTCATTCGTCATTCCGAGTGGGCTTCAGCCCACGAGGAATCTGCTGTACCGCCTTCTTCACTTCAACCAGCGGCACTTCCGTTCGCCGGGTCTGTACCTATTGAGACTCTGCCCTAGTCCCACAACGTAATACCTATAGCATTCGTCACTGCTGCCCAGCCGCTGATCCCCATTTTCTGTTGACCGCAACAAGTCTCACACTTCGAAGGGAACCTTTTCCCCGCTGGCTCGTATATGTACACAGAAGCTGATCCGAATGGCCCACAGGTCAAGCCGGACGCAGACCACTCTCGAAGGAGACCAATATGGACGCGAAATATAACTGGATGATCGACAACGTTACGATCCGCGTCACCCTTAATACGGTGGCGTTTGCGCTCTGGATTGCCACAGCGGTCGGGTTACTCGAAGTCGCTGCGAAACTTTAAACAGGACAACAGTTACCTCCCCCAGAGTCGATTACCGTGCGCGAAATCACGCCACGTAAAGAAGCCCCGCTCTTCATCTCCGTCGAGCGGGGTTTCTTTTTGACTAGTTCAATTCTCCAGTTACCCTCATTCTCAGCGTGGTTGGGTAGTGCGGCGCTTCAGCGCCGCGTAGCTGCTGTCCTTTCGAATTGGAGCCGGCTTCAGCCGGGGATCCTGGGTTTGACCCGGCTTCACCGACTTTAGGTCTGCTCTAATAGCCGACCTCTGCCTCTTTTCATCCAGTCATGGTTGACATCTGACTGGAATGTGGGCGATTCTCCCCATGCTCAGGAGGCACGATGGGACGAGAAGTTCTTTGCACGGTACGATCGAACGGCAAGCGGTCTCAAGGCACAGCACTTTTGGAAACGAATGAAATTATCTTTCGCGGCGACCTCCGCTTGAAGATTCCCATCGCGTCCATCAAGTCTGCGGTCGCGCGGGACGGAGAGCTTCATCTCAAGTGGCCGGATACCTCAGCTATCTTCGAATTGGGCGACCAGGCCGAAAAATGGGCCTGCGCGATCCTCCATCCCAAGACTGTAGCCGAGAAGCTCGGGATTAAGCCCGGGTCGAGGATTTCTGTCCTTCGTTTGGCTGAACCGCAGGCGCTGAACTATGCCCGCAAATCTGCTGCGGCATTTGCCGACGACAAACCCCTGCTCGATTCCGACGTGATTTTCTTCGGCGCTGAAACAGTACCCGACTTGGCGCGCGTTAAGAAACTGATTCCTTCGTTGGCCAGCAATGGAGCGCTGTGGATCGTCTACCCCAAGGGACGGAAAGCCATTACCGAGTTACACGTCCTTACCGCAGGACGCGACGCAGGACTGGTCGACATCAAGGTGGTCGGCTACTCGGCCACGCACACCGCGCTGAAGTTCGTCCGGCCAAAAACCAAGCGATAGCGGCTTGCCGGCAACGCCCGCCAACCTCGGCCGCAGAAAAAAAGCCCATCGCACCCGAAGGCACGATAGGCGTGGCACTGTAATTCCGAGCCTGTGTGCTAGGCCTTCTTGGTGCGAACGTCAACTTCGCGCAGGCGGGCAGCCTTGCCGCGCAATGCGCGCAGGTAATAGAGCTTAGCGCGGCGAACGTGCGCCGAGCGCAGCACTTCGATCTTCTCGATGACCTTCGAGTTCAACGGGAAGATACGTTCGACGCCCTGGCCAAAGCTCATCTTGCGCACGATGAAGCTGGGCTGCGTGCCCTTGCTCTTGGCGATGACCAGGCCTTCAAATACCTGGACGCGCTCTTTTTCGCCTTCCTTGATCTTTACGTGCACACGGACGGTATCGCCCGCCTTGAATTCCGGGAGATCGGTGCGCCGCGTTTTGGCAATCAATCGGTCAATAATCGGTGAATTCGACATTTCGTTTTCTTCCTTCTCTGTCGCACGCCTCGCGGCGGCCTGAATCTTAAACTCTCTCTCGGGTGCCCCATTCAAGCCGCTTCGGCTTGAGTGGGTCTTTTGTCGCCCCCAGAACAAGCGCTGGGTGCCCCATCCTTTCCCTTCTTTTGGGAAAGCGCGGGAACAACTACTCGTGCCCTTCAATCTCTTTGAGCAACTTGCGGTCTTCCTTGCTCAACTCTGTACCGCGCAATAAATCAGGGCGGTTTGCCGCAGTTTTCTCTAGCGCTCGGCGACGTCTCCAGCGCCTGATTTCATCGTGGTTCCCATTCATCAGAACCTCGGGAACCGCCATCCCGCGAAACTCCGCTGGACGCGTGTAGTGCGGATAATCCAGCAATCCGCCTGACCCGCAGGTGGACGAAGGAGGCTCATTGTCCGCCCTCTCCCCCGCATCCACCACCGTTGGCGTGAACGACTCCTGCTGTGCCGACGCCGCATTCCCCAGCGCTCCGGGAATCAGTCGCGTCATCGTATCCACAATGATCGCTGCACCCAACTCGCCGCCGCTCAGCACAAAATCGCCCACTGAAATCTCGCGGTCGGCCAGGTACTCGCTGACCCGTTCATCCACGCCTTCGTAGCGTCCGCAGATCAGCACGACACGTTCGCGGCTCACTAACTCCTGCGCCACCGCCTGCGTGAACAACTGGCCCTGCGGCGTCAACAACACGACGGACTCACTCGCACCGTTGCGCAACCGATCTTCGCGCGACGATACATTCATCGCTTCCATGCACTCGAAGATAGGCTCCGGCTTGAGCACCATTCCCTCGCCTCCGCCGAACGGACGATCGTCGACCGTGCGATGGCGGTCCTGCGTAAACGCCCGCAGGTCGTGGATACCGATATCAATGAGCCCGGCTTCGCGCGCTCTGCGCACAATGCCATAATCCAGCGGCCCGCGAAAGAAGTCCGGAAAAATCGTCAGTATCTCGAACTTCATTCTGGCCTCCCCATCTCGCCTGGGCGAAGGGGAATACTCTCAACCAAACTTTTGCCGCTTTGAAGGGGCACGGCTTCAGCCGTGCCGTACAAGCGATCTTCTTGTCATTCCGAGCGGGCTTTAGCCCGCGAGGAATCGGCTTTTCAGACTACTCGTGCCCTTTGCGCCGCTCGCCTGCGGCCCGCGCTTCGTCCGCTTCCAGCTTCTGCCGCTGCTTCTCTTCTGCGCTCAGCGGAGCCTGCGCTTCCAGCAAGCCTTCCGGCAGCTCCATCTCAATCCGCCGCCGTTCAAGATCCATCTGCTTCAGAAACGCTTCAGCGTACGGAACCAGATACTCCTGCTCACGCTCGCCGCTCTTGCCTTTCACTACCAGCAGCGGCGCTTCCCCGGCTCCAAACTGCACATCACTTACAGTACCAATCGCAACCAAGCCGTCCGCAGTCTGTACCAGCACTTGACATCCGACGAGATCGCTGACGTACGCAGCCCCTGCTTCCAACTCCGCCCGCTGCTCCTGCGGAATCTGCAACTCCACCCCGGCCAGTTGCTCGGCATCGCTGATGCTGTCAACGCCCGCAAACTTCAGCACTACGCCACCCTTGTGGAACCAGTGCTCCTCAGTCTGCAACTCGCGCCGACTGCCATTCCCTGCCAGCGCCGAAAGCTCGCGTCGTTCGGCAAACCGCTCCGGAAAACTGGTGTGGATCTCCGCCAGCACTTCGCCGCGCCGCCCTTGCGGTCCCAGGACGCGCGCGATCGTTATGAAGCTGCCAGCTATTCCACGATCTCCAACTGATAGCGTTTGCGCGTCTTCGACCCGGCCGCAGCGAGTATAGTCCGCAGGCTGCGCGCCATGCGCCCCTGCCGCCCAATGATCTTCCCTACCTCGTTCTCGGCCACTTGCAGCTCCAGAACGATCTGGCCGTCTTCGTCGAAAGTCTCGACGCTGACTTCCTCGGGCGCGTCAACCAGCGACTTCGCCACCAGTGTCATCAACGCGGGAATATCCTGAGCCATCGTTCAGTTCCCTTCGCTCGGCTTTGAAAGGGCACGGCTTCAGCCGTGCCGACAAGCCTCTTAATACTTCTTGTCATCCCGAGCGGGCTTCAGCCCGCGAGGGCAATCTACGCCTCGACCGGAGCCGGAGCGTTGGCCGCAGCCTTGTCCACCAGCTTCTTCACCCGGTCCGACAACTGCGCACCTTTGCCGGTCCAATAAGCGATGCGCTCGCTCTTCAGATCGACGGTTGCGGGATTGGTCCGTGGGTTATAAGTGCCCACCACTTCCACCGAGCGGCCGTCACGTGCGCGGTCCTTCTCGATGACAACAATACGGTAATGAGGTTGCTTGCGCGCACCACGGCGCGAGAGACGAATCATCAACACAGAGAGTAATTCCTTTCCTGCGATTCAAAGGGTTCCGACCCAGTGCGTGTCCCGGACAAACCTCAGAAAATAAAGGCTATAGCTCCGAAAGGCACCGTCGGCACAGCTTTTCCCTCAGGCGAGACCGGGCATGCCAGCGTCTCCAAAGATCCGCTCCACACCCCAAACAAGCACCAGCCGGCACCTGTTGGACCCCCGCTGCTGGAGGCAAACATCAATTATCGCGTAGCCGCGAGCATTTGGCAAGGTGGACTTGCCGTGCAACCGGTTGGCGCGCGTATGGTGGTTAGGGTACCCCCTCCCCCTCCCCCATCAAATCCTTAGAATCATCAACTTACGCACGATTTCATGCGTAAAATATTGAGCGCGTGAGACTTATCGGCAAAATATTCATTTCAAGTAACCTTAGGTGACAAAAGATATGGGTATTTTGCCAGTCTTCCAGAAAATGGACGCAAGAATGATGTGACTGCGACCATCTCCAACACGCCTCTTTGCCAGTTTCGCCCAGCGCCGAATCGCACGATAATCATTTCAAGCAAAACGCCCAGTTTTATGAATAGTCCTTCGGGTCGAGACAAGTCACGCAAAATCGACAACGCATTGTTACGAAGGTAATTGGAGAGGAGATTTACCAGTCCCGCTGTGCGGGACGTTATAAGAAAGCCCAGCGCCCTTCGACTGCGCTCAGGGCAGGCTCTCGGCGCTGGGAAAGCGTGAATGAAGAACCCGAGTGCCCCCGGCACGGCACACCCAACTTATCCGAAAACGTACCGCTCGTCGTAATCGATCCCTCCTCGAAACTCCGCTTTGCGTGATGCCGCGCCTGATCGGAGATATAGGCGATCACGGCCCGCTTGTTCGAAGGACTCACGCTGAAGGCCGCCCGCTAAGATCATGAGTCCCCTGCTCTCAGCGTCGAGCTACAGGTCCCTTTCATCATTCGCCGAATAATCTCACGTGAGTTTGGGTTTCTTCGAGATTGATGGACGTCAGCAACAATGAGTAGTGGGCCAGTTCCATCGGGTCACCCTGTCAGGTATCGACAGAGTGATCCGCCTCGCGTTAGGGGGCATCGCCAACCGGCGGCGCGAGGCTGACCTTTCATTTAGCCTCGCCCCGCTTCTGCACCTTAGGCGGCTTGCTGCGCTTGTTCCTCAAACCTTCGAAGACGTCATCCACATGCTCAACCAGATCGTCTGCCGTAAGCGCCACCAGGTAGCGCATCGTGGATGCGAGGTCCTTGTGCCCCATTAACTTCTGCACGTCCTTGATGTTTTTCTTTCTGCGCAGCCACATCGTGCAGTATGTCGCCCGGAACTTGTGCAGCCACCAGCGCTCACAGCCCATGTAGTAGCTCTTCCGCCATTTCCCATCGAGCCCTTTGTGCCGGGCCTTCACGCCCCGTTCCGCGTCTGGCAGTACGCAGTGATCGCACTCGCCACATTCCAAACCAGCCCGCCGCACGATGCGCTTCAGCTGTTCAAGCCATTTGTTCTTTCCGTACGGGCGGTTGTTCCGCGTGCCGAAGACCCAGGTGCTGTGCGGGTGGGCCTCTTTCCACTTCTTCAGGTCTTCCACCAGGGCCTGTTCCAAAGGCACCTTGCGTTCTTCATGGTCCTTCGGTTTGAAGTGGTAGAGTTTGCCATCGATGACCTTCTTGACTTCTGCGACTTTGGCGATCCGGCGGGTCAGGCTGACGTGCTCCCAAGGCAGGAACCGGAACTCGTTGCGCCGGAAGCCAGTACCTAGGAGAAGTCGGTATGCCAGGCGTTCGTCGTCGTGGCAAGCGGCAAAGAACTCATTCAGCTCTTCTTCGCTGAATGCCTCCGGCTCAGTCTCGGTGAACTTCCGCCACTCCCGGTTCTTCTCCGGGGACACAATCTTGTCTGCCACTCCGCAGAGAATCAGGAAGGCTTTGACGGTCGCATAATAGAGGTTGGCCCGGGTACGATCGGACAGGCCCTGCCGCTTCTGGATGTCGTCCACCCAGTCCTGGATATCCTGTGTCGTAAGTTCGGCGGGGTACAGTCTTCCCTTCTTCTCCGCCATCTTCACGAACAGGCCAGCGCCACGGCGCACGTCACTTTGGAGGGATTCAGAAAGGCTGGATTTCGACTTGGCGTACGCCGCGTAGTGCGCCTGGATGGTGTTCTTGTCGCTCTCGGCTTCGGGCACGACCTGGATGCCGGACGCGGCGGCCCGGATCATAGTGTCCACCCTGTTGCGCTTCACTTTCACCGCTTCCAGCGCGGCGCTCGGGTCGTCCCGGCGCGATCGGTCAGCACTGATGTGCTCGTACTGCGGATCATCGCCGCTGTAGAACCGGACCTTGTAATATCCCTGTATGTAGAAGTGTTCTTTGCCGTTGACGATCACGACGCCGTGCTTGACGCGACCGTTGTTGGAATAAGCCACTGGATAATAGCGCCAGCCCCGCTCAGTCTTACAGACTCGCACCAGCGAGGCTTTCCTGTTTGCCATGTTACTCCCGCGAATACTTACAATTTACTTACAACAGCGTCAGTATCGCAGAAATATACCTTATTTTAAAGGGATATTGATATGTTTGGGGTAGAGTCCTACTCCTGGCACCACTTTCTTGATGCCGCAATCACACTCGGATTGCAGGCTCCGTGTCCCACCACCAAGCCGGGCTGTGGACGCAAGCTCTTGTAACGCGCCTAATACCTCCAACTCGTAAGGTCTGCCCCAGGAGGCGCGGTCTTGGCGATGCGCTCCATGATCTTGGGCAGATACATCGTGTTGTAGTGGAGACGCGACAAGTAATTGGGAAGGTTCGGATCGCCGTTCCAACAGTGTTCGGCGCGATCTCCGTACTTCACCTCGCCGTCGTAGGGCGGATTGGTCGTGCTCTTCAGGAAATCTTCCATCAGGTAGACCGCGTCATTGAGGAAGTAGGTATCGGCACTGCCGCAGTAGATGTGGATCTTTCCCTGCAATTTCGGACCAAGTGTCGCCCAGTTCTTCTCGAGAATCGCCCGCAGGTCGTAATGTTCTTTCCAATACGCCGCATCGTCGGGATCGATTTCGCCTGTGAGCTTGTTGAAGATCGGTTTCGGGTAGCCATCGTCCCCCACCGGCGAGTAAACGGCCTGCCAGATGTCCCACTGCTGGCCAGAGCGTCCCTTACTGCCCAGCGCAAGTTCGTAGGCGTTGGCGTCTTGAATCGTGATGGTCACGTGTCCGAGGTAGTCTCGCATTCCGGGTTGCGCAACTCGTTTATGCGCACCTTCGAGGAAGAACGCGTTTTTGTCCTTGTAAAGATTGATGAGCGTGTACGCGCGGAAGTCGATGGGATCGGGACACGCTGTGAATGTGCCGTTGTAGTGATCAGGGTAGAAGATTTGGGCCGCCAAGGACTCCCACCCGCCGGTTGATCCGCCGTACATAAAGCGCGCCCATCCCGCTCCGATGCCACGGAACTTCTTTTCAATCGCGGGAACCAGTTCGGTTTCAATCGCATCGCCATAGGGCCCGAGGTTGGCTGAGTTCACGGCATACGAATCGTCGTAATAAGGATTGGCATGCTGGAACTTCACAATCAGGATGCGGGGAAAGTTCGGCCCAGTCCACTGCTGGTAAAACTTGTAGGCCTCTTCCTGCTGGATGCGGTTGTACCCGGAAATATGGAAACGCTCGCTATAGTCGGGCTTGAGGTTCGGGTCGGGAGGCTCAGTGCGAAAGTTGTCGAAGTCGCCAACAAAGTGATCGTGAAAAATCGCCAGCGGATAATGCGCGTTGGGATGCTGGTCGAATCCCTCGGGCACCAGAACGATGGCGCTCAAATACATCGGGCGTCCCCAGAACTTGGTGAGCAGATCGCTCTGAATGCTGATGTGCCGGATGTACTTCGTGTCCTTGATCGGCGGTATCGGGGGAATCTCCTGGTCCATCACAATCGAGACAGGTGGGTTGTTGCCAGTGATTTTGATCTTGAGGGGACGGCTGTACAAGTTGCCCGGAGCGAGGTTCCACTGCTGCCCTTCTCCACGGTCCATGGGAAGCTTCACCGTCTTGCCATCTGCGCGATGAAACGTTTCGTAGCGATGAAGCAGGGCCTGGACGTAATACTCGCCCGGAGGCACGTCGCGCAAACTTCGGATCGGGTAGCCGAATGCGGTCTCGTCAACCGGGACGGCCTGGCCGGGTTTCAATCCATCGACATCGATGCCAAAAACCATTTGCGAACGGGGCGTGTCGTTGATCTGCATTCTGGGCTCGGCCGAGGGATCGTTGGAGAGCAGAAGCAGCAGACGTCCGTCGAGCGGCTGAGCGCTGAGACTCTTGGAGAATGCAATGGAGAACTGGGGCGATTTCGTTGCCTGGGCGAGGCTGCTAAGGGGAAAGCACGCCGCAGCGACAACCACCGCGCAACTCATAAATAACAAGGCACGGGGAGAAAGACCAGCACCGCGATTCACAAAGAGTTTCATGGTCACCGGTTATACACCATTGCCAAATTTACTTTTTCGCGTTCCCTTTGTTTTCATCGACTTACCCATGAATTGAATGATTATTTACTTGACTTAGGTTGATCCGGGGAGTATCTTGGGTCCATGCCACTTACAGACACGCAACTTGCCGGAATGATTACTCTCTTAGCCGAGCGGGAGCGGGACGTGATGATACTCAAAGCGCACGTCCTGGCCCTTGAAGAACTAGCGATACGGCTTGCTGGCGGAGAGACGAAGCAGCAGCTCGTTCAAGCACAGCAGGAACTACTTGATTCCACCAGTTTCGATGGCTCTCGCGCAGCAATTCGTTCGCTTGAGCAAGTAGCTCTTCTACTGACTTCCCCTCTACCCGAAACGGTAAATTAGGACTCGCCATGAATCTCCTTCAAGTCGCCAAAACGTTCGCCACCGAAGACATGGCGCTTGCCTATTGGATAATGACCCGCTGGCCTACTGGCGTCCATTGCTTGGCTTGCGACAACGCCAAGGTTTACGCCATCACCACCAAGGGCAAGACTGGCAAAGTTGCCCGTCTGTTCGAGTGCTCAGAGTGCGGTCTTCACTTCTCCGCCACCACGGGCACCCTGTTTCACGATTCACACTTACCACTAACCAAGTGGTTTGCAGCTATCGCCTTGATGGTCGAAGCCAAGAAGGGCGTTTCGGCCAATCAGGTAGCTCGGCATATCGGAGTCTCTTACAAGACCGCGTGGCACCTCTGCCACCGCATCCGCAACGCCATGAGTGAATCCGAATCGCCATTACTCGGCGGACCCGGCACGGTTGTAGAAGTTGACGAAACCTTCATCGGCGGTAAGTCGCGCGGCAAGGGTAAGAATGCTGCGAGTCAAGCGAAGATTGCTGTGCTAGGCATTGCCGAACGTGGTGGTCGCATCCACCTGAAAACCATCCCCAACACTACGGCACTGGCAATCCACCCAATACTGGACGCCAAGATCGACCCTGACACCGACAAGGTTGTAACTGATTCCGCGAACGTGTATGGCAAGGCGTTCCCGAAGGGCAAGCACGAAAAGGCCAACCATCACCGCGAGTTGCGCGACCAAGGCTTCATCGCATCAACGCGGACAATCGAATCTGCATTCTCGCTGTTCAAACGCGGAATCGTCGGGAGCTACCACAAGTTATCCCGCGATCATATGGACTCGTATCTATCCGAATTCTGCTGGAGATTCAACCGTCGCCACATGCAGCCGTACCTGTTCGATATGGCACTCCGCAACCTTGGCGATCACAAGCCGTTGACGTTCAAGAAGTTGACGCGGGAAATTTTCTAAAGCGTCTAAGCCTATCTGTCTTGACATTGAAATCAATTACGGAGCCCCCTTCTAGGCCGTACTTAACGAACATTTCAGTGCGCCATCTTTTCCCATTTCCGTCCTCGTAAAGAATCCGCATTGGAACTTTAAGGTCACGCTCCCAGTCGGAGCACCACCTTGCGTGGAGGAGTGTCTCGAAGCCGGATACCCCTCGAAGCGAACATCCGCCGACTGCCTCTATCTTGTGCTTAATTCTAGCCTTATCTCCCGCTTCAATCAGTGGAATGGGTGCTTCTTGGGTTGCAGTTCCAAATCGGAATGTCAGTTGTTCGATAGTGGCATTCTGGGCGCGAGACTTACCGATATTGTGCAAATAAACAGGGCGTTCTCCTACCCAGTGATTGCGGATATCAAGTGGGAGATGCCCCTCGCTAAACTCTAGTACCACCTCTGGACCTTTGTCGTTCCACCATATTTGGATTGCAATAAAAGCTAACGCGCCGAAGGCGATAGCAAACCACGCCGCACCGCGATGACCAGCCGAGATTAGAGCACCGATACCTGTAAGCGTTATTGCCAAAGACGCTGCCGCTAGAGCTTTCTTCAAATCGCACACCTCTACTATAGGAGCAATGATTTTGCTCCTGCGGGTGCGGCGATTCAAGTTTTATGGGGTTGGTGTTGCGAGGGTCTGTTCCTGTCCGGGGCTTGCGCACGGAAGTGCGGGCTTAGTCTCTGGGTTTCTTCGCGCTCCGCTTCACCCCGCCATCCTTGCGCGGCTTCGGCTTGGCGACCGTCTCTTTGAATGTCTGCGGCTTGGCGTTTATCAGCGCCCTCAAGACTGCATCGAACTTCAATTTATCTACCATTATTCCGACAGCCACCAGCCCGCGATTGCCTCCAACTGGAAGCGCCCAATTCCCTGCTCTCCCCGATAGGCCACAAGTTGTTTAGTGCTGTCGTTCTCCTCAACCTTGTCGGCCAAAAGGGCTATGGGTTTCTCGTTTCCCTTAACCATCACATAAAAGGTCTTCATGGGAACAGAGTATACGTGAACAATGGTCAAAATACCCCAAATTCTGAGTGCGGGACACTCATCCTAAGTGATCGCTATAATCATTATGAATTGCTCACATCTGACTGATTCTATTGGTAGTTATAGCTATCCATTTCAGCGCGTAGGACTTAGGAGACCATTTTGGCCTCCTTAGCTGCAACTGTCGCCGTATATCGACGGCGAGTCTTAAAAAAAGCCGCAATCGGTGGACGCACCTTTGGGCATAACACTCCAGTTTTAGATTAGGGAGCGAGTAGCGAAATGTCAGTGACTTAGAGGGCGGCAAAGTTACTAAGGTGGGGTGTGGGTAACAACCCCGCAATTGCCAAACGCAGGCAATTGCGCGCCACTGGCCGACCCCACCGACCGCCGGGAATTAATCCAGGTGACGACGATTTCTCGCCATGCCTTACTATGCTGTGAGCGGAGCGCGGCTCTTCCCTGCTAGGCAAGGACAGTTCGTCTTCCCGGTAGAATCAGCAAACGAAAGAGGTCTCGATGGAAGTTGCCCAAGCGGTATTCAGCAGCTTGGTGGTCGTCCCGGGGAGTTGGAGCGCCGATTGGGCGTGGGGCGTGCCTTTGATTGTCCTGACTGTAATCATCCACGTTTTAGGCCTCGGACTAATCGCACAGGAGGCAGTTGGCTTTTCCAACCGCATGTTTCAGCGCCGCCATCCCACGGTCGTATTCGTCACCGTGGTGGGCGCCACGACGTTATTTGCCACCTGCCTGCATGCTCTGGAGGCGGGAATCTGGGCGAGCGCCTACTGGCTGCTCGGCGCTCTGCCTGATGAGAGATTAGCCATGCTGTATTCGCTGAGCGCAATCACCAGCTACGGGCATGAGACTCTGCAGCTTAAGGAGCACTGGCAACTCATGGGATCGTTGGAGGCGCTGAACGGATGGCTGCTGTTCGGGCTTACCACGGCATTTCTGTTCGGCATGATCGAGAAGGTGTGGTCGTTGGGGAACAAGGCGGGTAGGCGGTGACGATCGCGGACTAAAGTCCATTTGGCGATTCGAAGAACAGTGTCGCGGCTACGCGGCTTGGATCAACGTCCTACCTTAACCCCGGGCTTGCGCCCCGGGCTCACGTCGTAGCCGCAGCTGCGCGGCTAGTTCCAGTTGAAGTTCAGACTTGTGGTCCACCCAAATTTTCCGGTTCGCGCCGTGAGACGGATACCTGTGGGCTCGGGTCAGCTGTTCGCACGCTAGTTTGTTACTTCGACGGCAGGCCTTCTGCTTTTTGCTTGGCCTCGCGTTGCTCCACCGCCAGTTTGTAGGCGACGTAATACTTGTAAATGTTGGCCACGTATGTGACCGTCTCCTGACCAATGTCTTTCGCCGCGACGAGTTCCACATTGCCGAACCAAACATTGGGATCGAGGCCCATATCGGCAGCCGCTTTGCGCAGCCGCGCGATGCGATTCGGACCGGCGTTGTAGCTGGCGAAGACGAACAGTGTCCGGTTAAAGGGCGTAATCCCCGGCTCGTTGAAGTACTTGTCGTCAATATTGCGCAACATCTTGACACCGGCATGAATATTCGCTTCAGCCGTATCAACGTTCGGAATGTTGATGGGATTTGCCGCCGCATACTTGGGGATCACCTGCATGATGCCAACCGCACCGCTGGGGTTCCTTCGGCTCTGGTCGAGTAGGGATTCCTGATAGCCCTGGGCCGCAATCATCAGGTAGTCGAAGTCATACTCCGCGGCGTACTGCTGGATGAACGCAAGATTGGCCTGAAACTTCTTCATCTCCTCGCCGGAAGTCGAATTCTTGACCCACTTGGTGTTCTGCAGGTAACGCCGCAGCAGAGTGTTGCCGAACGATGTTCCAATCGCGTGGGACGAGACAAACTCGTCCACCAGTTGCTTCAGTTGCGGGTTGTCCTTGCGCATCACCCAGCCAAGCTGAACTCCACGAGCGACCAACACGTCGGGATGCGGCTGGACTTTATCGAGTATCTGCGACCAGAGTGCAGCCCGTTGCTTCGTCGTGACCGTTGCCGGAATCAACCCCGCATTCACCATCTGCACCAGGTCGTCGTCAAGCAGGTTCTTGTCGGCCGCCTTGATGACGATCGGCGACTTGCCTTCCTTCTGCAGCGCCTCGTTTACCTTCTGCAGGTTCGTGTAGTAGGTGGTCAACGGGTTGGCGTACACCTCTTTGCCGCCCAGGTCCGCGAGCGTGGAAACCGTGCCGAAGTTCGGTCCGGTCACGACGATTTGCGTTACATCGGTTTGGATGGGGGTGGAAAACGCAACCTGCTGTTCGCGTTCGGGAGTGATGACGATGCCATAAGCAATCAGGTCTCCCACGCCTTGCGTCAGGGCCGCTTCCATCTGGTCGGGACGCAGAGGAATGAAGGTAACTTTCACGTTCAGCGTTCCGGTCTTCAACTTCTGATTGACGAACTTCTGGAACTCCTCCAGCGCCTCGTACGTGATGCCTTTGGGGTGGCCCTTGTCGTAGAAGAAACTGATGGGGTTGATCAGGACCAGGGCGCGTATATTGCGGTTCTTCGCCATCTCATCCAGATCGCCAGTGCGGCGCCCGAACACGGCTGGAAGCTTGACGTCGCCGGACGGAGCTGGCAGATCATCAGGCGAAGATACCGGAGGCGCGGCGGTAGTCTGCGGTTTGGTCGTTTCCGTGGCGGCCGGAGGTTCAGCTTTCTTGCTACAGGCGGCCAGTAGAAGAAGACCAAATAGGGGAATTAAGAACACGAGAGCTTGGCGGGACGAAGTAGACGTGGTGGGCATTCAGCTTCTCCTCTGCCCAGCATAGATTAGGGGGTGCAGCTGCGCACGCCCCGTTTTTGTTGTGGCCGAAGGAAACGGGCGGCCCATTGCGAGCCGCCCATTTCTAAAAGTTGCTGCTGTTAATTGCTAGGGCCTTTGGCCGCTGCCTCTGCTTCGGCCATCTTCTTCGCCATCTCTGCCTTGACAGCGTCGAGGTTGAAGCTTGCGCCGCGCTGCATCGGTGGGTAGTCGAGGAAGGTCTGGAGTTCTTTGCCCATTAGCTGCTGGACGAACACGAAGCGCCAGAATTCATACTTGAACCAATCGAAGTATTGCTGGGCTCCGTCTTTCGTTCCGTTATTGGGCCAACCCGTGCGCTCGAACGGATCGAGACGCAGGTTGGTGATATAGGGCACGTCAGGATGGGTTTTTTGACCCAGCCAGCCGTCAGGTTGATCGATGAAGCGGAATTTGTAGTCGTCAATGCGCACCGCGCCGACCGTGCTTTCGCCGAGGTAGAAGATTTCATGACGCGCGGACGGGCCTTTGCCAGTGATAGCGGCGGTCTGGTCGTAGCCATCGAGATGGTTCTTATACGTCCGGGCACCGATGGCTTTACCTTTCAGCAACTCCTGGGTAATGTTGGGATTTCCGGCCACGGCAACAAATGTCGGCAGCCAGTCCAAGCCCGAGAAGATGCCATTCTGCACCGAGTCCGCGGGAACGTGTCCGGGCCAGCGAAGAATCGCGGGCACGCGGAAGCCGCCCTCGAGGACCGTTCCCTTGGACTGCGCGAACGGCGTCTGCCCGCCATCGGGCCAGGTGAAGAGTTCGGTGCCGTTATCGGTGGTGAACAGGACGATCGTGTTGTCGGCCTCGCCGATGTCCTTGAGCTTTTGCATAACGATACCGATGTCGTCGTCCATCTGAGCCATGCCGGCTTCTTCTTCGGACCAGCCATTCTCGGAGTTGCGCAGCGCTTCATACTTCGGGGAAAGGTGGGTGACGATGTGCATGCGGGTCGGATTGAGCCAGACGAAAAACGGCTTGCCGTCCTTCTTGGACTTATCGATGAAACTGACGGCCAAGTCGCGGATCTCGTCATCCACCGTTTCCATGCGTTTGGGATAGAGTGTGCCGGCATCCTCAATCTTCTGTTTGCCGATTACGCCCCAGCGGGGCATCTCCGTCGTGTCATTCTTGTCGGTGGCCCAACAATGCACCATGTTGCGAGGGCCGACCACGTTTAGCAGATTCTGCGGATAGTCGGGATGCGCCGGGTCTTCCATGGCATCCAGGTGATATAGGTAGCCGAAGAACTCATCGAAGCCGTGAACGCACGGAAGGTACTCATTGAGATCGCCGAGGTGGTTCTTGCCAAACTGGCCGGTTTCATAGCCCATCGACTTCAGCACCGTGGCAATGGTCACCGCTTCGGCGGGAATGCCGATTTTGGCGCCGGCCTGGCCAACTGTGGTCATGCCCGTGCGGATCGGTAGTTCGCCGGTTATGAAGTTCGCGCGACCCGCCGTGCAACTCGCCTCAGCGTAATAGTCGGTGAACAGCATGCCTTCCTTGGCGATCTTGTCGAGGTTGGGCGTCTTGCCGGCCATCACGCCGCGGTGGTAGGCGCCAATGTTCCACATGCCGATGTCATCGCCCATGATGACGAGAATATTAGGCTGTTTCGTTGTTTGCGCTGCACTTGGCGTCGCACCACCCGCCAGCAGAAAGCTGGAGATGGCAAGCGCGCCGAGTGTCAGTTTTCGAACTCCTGCACCAAAATCCATTACGAAGCTCCTATTACAAATTGCTGCTGGTTGGCCTCCGCGAAGGGAGGATTGCGATGGGCGAACATTAATCCATCAGATGACCTTGCCCTTAGAATGCGTATCTCTTAACCAGCTGGGTTTTGAGGATTTAATTCATCCTCGTCATCGTCGTGGCGGTGGGAAGGTGGAAATCGGTTTCATCGATTTCCAAGGTTTGGTGGGAAGGGCGGAAAACAGCA
>DATBZX010000258.1:0-2592 GCA_036512955.1 Terriglobales bacterium | reverse complement strand
TTCCTCTACGGCTACGAACGCATAACATTCTTCTCCGCCGGATTCGAAGGCGCCATGATCGTGCTGGCGGCAATCTTCATTCTGTACGCCGCTATCGAGAAATGGTTGACCGGCTTGCAACTGGAGAACCTGGGAGCGGGCACGCTCCTGGTGCTGGCGGCCGGTGTCCTCAACGCCGGATTGGGGTGGTACCTGATCCGTATGGGGCGGCGCACCAACTCGCTCATCCTTGAGGCGAACGGCAAACACGTGCTCACGGACAGTTGGACCAGTTTTGGTGTGGTGGTCGGGCTCGGGTTGGTGATGCTGACCAACTGGAAGCCTTTCGATCCACTCCTGGCGATTGCGGTGGCGATCAATATTCTCTGGGCAGGCGGGCACTTGGTGTGGCGCTCGGCTGTAGGCCTGCTTGACCATTCAGACCCTGAAATAGGACGAGAGATTCGCGGCAAGCTGGATGCCCTCTGCAGCGAGTTGGGCCTGCAATATCACGGTGTTCGCTACCGCACAACGGGGTATAGGCAGCTCATCGAAGTGCACCTGTTGTTCCCGCACTCCATGGCCGTCGGCGAGGCACATCGGCTGGCGACGCTGCTGGAAGAACGCTTGCCGCCTGAACTCAGCGTGCCGGCCGAAGTCTTCACCCATCTGGAATCGGAGGAAGACCACGCGGCCGTGCATACAAGGGAACACTACACAGGAAGGCCGGAGTAGAACTCCCCTGCGAGGCTCTTGATCGGAACGGTAACGGCCCTGCGCCGCATCGAAACGGGTTACGCCCTGCGCGCGATCGGCATGGGGATTGCAACGGGAAGCGCCGTCCTGCTGGCGCTCTCTGTGCGGACAGGCAAAGCGGCGCTACGCGACCTTGTTCTCTCGTTCAGGAACTCATCGCGAAATGCTTTTCTCAACTGGTCTCAGGTGACGGCTTGCGTTACGGGTTGAACCCAGGAAGGTCCACCCGTCTCGCGATGTGATCCTTAATCCAGTGTGCGTCCCACCATTCCTTCGGATCGATCTGAACGCCGTCGAGCTGCATCGCGAAATGGATGTGGTCGCCTCCAGCCATGCCGGTCTGGCCGCTTACGCCCATCACTTGGCCTTGCTTCACCGTGTCGCCTTCATGGACATCAATCCTGCTGAGGTGGCCATAGATCGTCTGTAGTCCATAGCCGTGGTCGAGGACGATGCAGTTGCCGTAAATTCCCAGAGGCGCCGCATAAACGACCGTGCCGTCATTCGATGCTTCCACACCGACGTGCTCCGTGACTGCCAGGTCGTATCCCAAGTGAACCTGCTGATCGATCTTCTGGCCGTGATAGATGTAATTTCTCACGTCGGCAAAGTTAGCCTCAGCCTGGGAGTGAGGCTGCCGGATGAAAGGCCGGGACCACAGAAACCTGTCGGCGGTCTTGAACTGCAGATCGGAAAGCGTTTTGTTGTTGGCGCGGCGCATCTCGCTGTTGATCTTCACGAAGCGCGTGGCCGGATCACCCGTTCCGTTCGGATCAAGTTCGTTAATCACCTTCTGCATGAAGGCATCACTCACCTGTAGATCATGAACCTTATATTTAGGCTGCTCCTTCTTCGGAAACACGACCACGAGGGGGCTGGTCACGTCGTTTCCTGCACCGTTCGCGGCATAGACCAGCGGCACCGTATCGGTCGGCATGTTCCAGGCGAACGCAAACATGGAAAACAGGCCCGGCTTGCCGCCAGGCATGGGCCAGGCGCGAAATTTCTCATCGCCGACGCGCACTCCCGCTTCTGTCCAGCTCCCCGAGACATTGAACGTGGCGAGGTCTGCCATCCCCAGATACAGGTAGTGCTGCTCTGAATCAACGCTGACGATCGGCGGCCGCGTAACGACGGTCATGTCGCGTTCGGCGCGGCCTGTCTTTCTAAGCAGGTCGTTCGAAGTCGCTTCGACGATCAGCTTCGCATTGCCCGCCTGCAACTGGGGAGTGGTCTTGACGCCAGCCGTGAAGTCCCAGGTACTGTCGGGCGACTTCGACGGCTGCGCCATCGCAAAGATCTGGTAACGAGCACCATTCTGCTCGACGAACCCATGCAGCCTGCGAATGCCACGCGGATCGCGTACGTGAACAGTGATGGGAGTAGCTTGGCCCAGGGAAACGACTGTAGACGGAAGCTCGACAACGGGTGTCGCTGATCTTGCCAGTAAGAACACAAGCAGCAACACAACAAGAGCAATGACGACAACAATGAGTTTTCTCACGTCCCAGTGTAGCTCCCGACAAACAAATTAGCCGGTCGCCAGGGATGCCCAATTGGGTTCCTGCATCGGATTGAAATGAATCGAGATTCGTGCGGAAGATCGATGTTGGGTGATGAGCAAAAGGAAAAGGCTGTGACTTTGGTTATGCTCTAGCCGACGACTCCCGCGAGAGAGTCCCCAGGGTGGACGCATGTACCGTCACAGCCCTTGATGCGGTCACCGCTTTCGCGGATCCAAACCCCAACTGACACCTCGCAGTGCGGTTGGTTTTTTCGGGTCTGGCAGTATCGGCGAGTCGCCCCGCTTAACTGACCACCCAGCTTACTTCAGGCTAACTACGTTTAAGATGTCAG
>DATBZX010000257.1:0-13349 GCA_036512955.1 Terriglobales bacterium | reverse complement strand
CGTGTTTTGTTGCCCTGACATCGGCATTTCACCCGCGACCCCTTCCACTAGCGAGGCACGGGGAGCTCGGAACCGGACCCATTCCGCGAATTAGGCCAAAGGATAGGGGCGCCAGTCCAAACCCTTATCCTTCGACCTCTTCCCATTGGTACCCGCAGGCCAGGCAGCGCCAGCGCTGGCCCTGCTCGGGCACAGGCTCGGGAAATGGGATGGCCGCAGACCAGAGCGCGATCTGATGGGGATTACCTTCCGCAACTTGGCGGATCTCCAGCGACTCGCACTCCGGGCAGCAGTGCACGATGTCTGATTCAGTGTCCTCGTCTGCCGGTTCTGGGCGGAAGTCGTCGAGCACCTCGAGGGCACGAACTACCTGGGAGTCCGGAACCTGCAACTTGATGCCCCACATGGCCATACCGATGTGCAGATTCATGGCATTCTCGTCGCGAACGGAGGCGGCGATCCCCGCCGAAGAGAGCTTTCCCTGGGCGAGCTTGGCCTCGCCTATATTCAGAAACGTCGCGATGGTGACCAAATCTTCGGGCATGACCGATGAATCCCAGCCTAGGACTAGCTTAATCCACCCGTCAATTCCGCGAGATGTGCTCTCTGGCTGTGCTGCGCGATGGTGTCCACAATCTGCAGCGCCACGGCGAGCGCGTCGCGGCCCTGCTGCAGCGAAACCTCCGGAGTGCTGCGCTCCCGAACCGCCCTGACGAAGCTGGTTAACTCCGCGCGCAGGGGTTCCTGCTGCTCGACCTTGGGTTTGAAAGGCGTGATCCCGGGAAACGCGCTGCTGGCCACGCTCGCGGGATTGAAAGGGTCTTCTTGCGCATTCGCACCGGCCCCATCATCAACGGTGAGCACCAGCACGTCCTGACGCGAGAAATCGAGTGAGACATATTGTCGCGGCTGGAAGAAGCGAACTTTGCGCACGCGCTCGGTACTGACGCGGCTGGCGGTAAAGTTGGCCACGCATCCTGATTCAAGCTCAATCCGCACGTTGGCGATGTCAACTTTCTTGGAAAGAATCGGCAGGCCCACGGCACGAATTTCTTTCACTTGGGACTTAGCCATGGTCAGCACGATGTCAATGTCGTGGATCATGAGATCGAGCACCACATCGACGTCGAGCGAGCGCGGCGTAAAGACACTGAGGCGATGCACCTCGAAGAACATGGGCTTCGTGAGCAACGGCATGGTCGCGCGTACCGCAGGATTGAAGCGCTCCAGGTGTCCGACCTGCACGATGCGATTATGTTTCGCCGCGATCGCATGCAGTTCGTCGGCCTCGGTTAGTGTGCTTGCTAGAGGCTTCTCGATCAGAACATCGACTCCAGCTTCCATAAGCTCACGAGCGACAGGAAGATGAGCGACTGTAGGAACCGCAACTGACACGGCGTCCACTCCGGCTGCAACCAATTCGCTTACCGATCCGAACGCCTGTGTTCCGAACTCAGACGCCGCTGATTTTGCACGCACCACGTCGGCATCCACCACGCCCACAAACTTCACGTTGAGCAGCGGGTCAGTCTGCAGGTCGCGATAGACGCGGGCATGGTTACGGCCAAACGCTCCAGTTCCCACGACTCCTACGCGCAAGACGCCGTCCTTATCAGGCATGTCAGGATTGTCACCCATTCATTCGTTTTGACGCAAAATCGCGGCTAGGTACTGTGGTGCGGAATGTGGCTCACCAGCTTCTCGGCCACGATGCAGATGCCAGCTTCGTCGGCTGCCTTGATGACAGCGGGCTTATCGAACATCAGGCAGCGCCCGGCATCGAGTGCCAGACAGGTCGCGCCCGACTGCTTCATGGTTTCGACGGTCTTCATCCCGACGACTGGCACATCGAAGCGCATGTCCTGGTTGGGCTTGGCGACCTTGATCACGGTAAGCGCCCGGCTGAGGGTCGATGGCTCCTTGCCCAGCGACGGAGACTGCATCAATCCCCCCGCTCGCAAGATCGCGGCATCAGTCCCTTCCATGGCTTCAACCGCAACGCAGGCTGCTTCAGCGATGACCACGGTCTGTCCAATGTCAAACCGCGACAGATGCTGCGCGACCGCTCGTCCATAGGTGATGTTGGTCTGCTCGGAGTCGCTGGGGCCTCGACCGGTCATCACACCTTCGTCCGCCAGCATCGGTTCCAGTAAAGCTGTCGAACTCATCAGCGTGATGCCTTCCGCCTCCAGGACTTTGGCGATCGCTCCGATGAGCGAATCGGTGTTGCGTGTCGTGAGGCTCAGAAGGACCTTGGCCAGCCGCCAGTCGGGCTTGATGTTGCTGAAGATCTGCCTGTGCTTCACCTGCCCGGCCATGATGGCGCGGGTCACGCCTTCCCGCTGGAAACCCTCGATCAGTTTCGACAACTCTCCCAGCGACAGCCATTCCACCACTGCGGCACCGTGCTGCTCGATCTGGGGAGACGCCTCTTCCTTGATGGCAGCAACTACCACCTGCAGGCCCTGGGAACGCGCTGCGTCCAGCACGAGCAGCGGGAAGCTGCCATTACCCGCGATGAGCCCGATGCGCTGTGGATCCTGACCGATCATGAGTAGTTGCCAGTTACCAGTTGCCAGTTTTTACTCGAGCGAACTAATGAGCCCGTTTATCACTCGTCCCAACTCAGCCGAGTCACGCAACATGGTTATGGCCGGTTCCGGTTCGAGAAAATGCAAGCGTTCAGCAATCATGACTTGCGTTTCTAGCTCCATCAAGGAGCCCATGCTTAAATTCACTTTCCGCGCCTGCCCTGCCCTTCTGCGATGTTACTCGGAACCGAGACGCCGCCCTGCGCAACTGTGACACGAGGCCATACATTTCCTCTTTCGGGAAAATACGCGTGACTCTGTATACCTCGGCCACCAGGTCCATCGCCTTTTGCCAAGCTACTAGGTCCTGGTATGACTTCCCCATCGAATCCCGCTTTCAACACTTGTACTCTTGCCTTTGCTGGCTACTGGCAACTGACTACTGACGACTGGTTACTTGATCACGCCTCTTTGTGACGTCTCGATGAACCGCATCAACATCTCCACATCTTCGCCGCGATCGGCTTCCAACCGTAGCTTCTCCAGCGCCTGCGAAGTATTCAACTTCGACGCCAGCAGGACCTTGTACGCGTGATGCAACTTCGTGATGCGTTCGCGCGAGAATCCCCGACGCTGCAATCCTACTTTGTTCAGCATGAAGGCATGGGTGTCGCGCTCCGTGCTGGTCATCGAGAAGGGAAGAACGTCCTGCGTGATCGTGGTGCCGCCTCCGATATAGGAATGCGCCCCAATGCGCACAAACTGATGCACCGGACACAGCGCACCCACCACGGCCCATTCTTCGACTGTCACGTGGCCCGCCAGGGTCGCTCCATTAATCAGCATGGAGTGGTCGCCGATCTCGCAGTCGTGCCCGATGTGGGTGTACGCCATGATCAGGACATCGCTGCCCACGCGAGTAACGCCCGTGCCCTTGGCAGTGCCGCGAGTGATGGTGACGTACTCGCGAATGATGTTGCGGTCGCCGATCTCCAGGCGCGTGGGCTCGCCACGGTAAGTGATGTCCTGCGGAGCGCCACCAATTACTGCGAATGAGTGGATCTGGTTGTCGGAACCTATCTTCGTCGGCCCACCGACCACGACGTGCGAGAGCAGTTGGCAGTTCTCGCCCAGCTCGACGTCGGCCCTGATCACGCAATAGGCCCCAATCGAGCATGAAGCAGGGACCTTCGCGGACGGATCGACAATGGCCGTCGGATGGATGCTCATGACTGAGTTAAGCCTGTTCCGCTCCGGACTGAGGAGCCGGTGCCGACTCAGCCTTCTTTCCGCGCCGATCCAGCAACCGGCACGTGATGACCGCTTCGCACGCGACTTTGTCTCCGATGTACGCTTTGCCCAGCATGCGGCCGGCGTTGCCTCGCCAAACCAGCACATCGACCTCGATCCGGAGCTGGTCACCGGGCGTCACTGGACGGCGGAACTTGGCTCGCTCAATGCCGGTGAACAGCAGTAGCTTGTGCTCGCGGTCGGGAAACTCGATCAGCAAAAGCACTCCGCCGGCTTGCGCTATGGCTTCCACCACCAGCACTCCGGGCATGATGGGGCCGGCAGGAAAATGCCCGACAAAGTAGGGCTCATTGACGCTCACGTTCTTAATCGCCACAATACGCTTGGTACGCGTGAGGTGTGTCACCCGGTCGATCAGCAGGAACGGGTAGCGATGCGGCAGAATTTTCAGGATCTCCTGAATGTCAAATCCCGATGTGTCTTCGGCAGGAGCGTCTTTCGCGGTATCACTCATGTGTTGTCTCGTGAAACTCCCGATTATACATTTCGTATCAGCGGCTGATGTCTGCCGACCTCTGGCTTCAAACTAGGATTGATCCTTACCATGCCCAAGACTGGTCCAATCGAAACGAAGTCCTCAATCCACGAAGTTCTGCGATGGCTCACCGAACGCGAGCGCGAAATGGTGGAGCAGGTTCGCGAATTGGTGGTCCGCGAATCTCCCACCCACAATAAGCCGGCTTGCGATGCGCTTTGCAACTACCTCGCGCGGCAATTCGAGGCCGTCGGTGGACGCGTGAAGGTCCATCGCCAGCCCGCAGCCGGCAACCACTTACAAGTCGAGTTCCCGGGCCCGCGCGGTCGCAGGCCGGTTCTTCTGTTGGGACATTACGACACCGTGTACGACCTGGGAACGCTGGCAATCATGCCTTGGCGGGAGTACAAAGGCCGCCTTCTTGGTCCGGGTGTCTTCGACATGAAGAGCGGCATCGCACAAATCATGTTTGCGCTGCGCGCTCTGAAAACTGTCAAGGGCGGCCTTTCCCGCCCAGTGAAGGTTTGGTTGGTGTCCGATGAGGAGGAGGGCAGCGACAGCTCGCGCTCGCTAACCGAGAAGCTGGCGGCGCAATGTGAGGCGGTCCTCGTCTGCGAGCCTGCCGGTCCCGGTGGAGCGCTGAAGACGGCGCGCAAAGGTGTGGGAGGCTTTCTCATTAAGGTCACCGGACAGGCCTCTCATTCCGGCCTCGATTTCGAGAAAGGACAGAGCGCGATCCTCGAACTTTCGCACCAGATTCAGGCAGTGTCACGGTTAACCGATTTGAAGCGGGGCATCACGCTGAACGTTGGCGTCATTCGCGGCGGCACGCGAACCAACGTCGTCGCCGCCGAATCCAGCGCCGAGGTCGATTTGCGAATCGCGCGCAAGAGCGACGGTCCGGTGATGGAACGCAAAGTCAAGTCGCTGCGACCGGTCAACCGAAAATGCACGTTGCAAATTGAGGGTGGCGTCAACCGGCCTCCGCTGGAGCGCACAAAGCAGGTGGCAGCGCTGTTTCACGTAGCGCAGAAAATCGCACTCGAACTGGGATTCTCGGTTGATGAGATCGCGGTCGGCGGCGGCTCCGACGGCAATTTTACCGGCGGCCTCGGTATCCCGACGCTTGACGGCCTCGGCGCTGTAGGCGATGGTGCCCATGCCTCGCATGAGTTTGTAGTCGCGTCGGAATTGCCGCGTCGGGCAGCGCTGCTGGCGGGGCTGATCGAAGCGACCTGAAGCTTGCCTCCTGATACGGAAGTTGCAGGTCGGTGGCACTTCTGGAATCCATGGTTCTTTGACGTGGTCTGGGCAAAAGCCTAGAATCTACTAGAGAAGCCCGCAAGTGTATTTTGCCTAGCCGCAGAAAAACCGGGCTGTTCTACCGGAGGATATATGTTTGGTGGAAAGATCGGTCTGCCCGAGCTGGCGGTCATCGTATTCATCGCCTTGCTCATTTTTGGCCCGAAGAAGCTGGGTGAGCTCGGCAAGGGACTGGGTGAGGGCATTAAAAATTTCAAGTCGTCGATGAGCGAGGGCGCTTCCAGCTCCACGAATCCGACAGACGAAAAGAAGTAGTCGTTCCAAAGTTTTAGCCGGAGTTCCTCCCTAGGGGAACTCCAGTTTCTTCTCCGTACTCAACGCCTGCAGAAGCTGAATTCCCGTCTTCGACTCGAGCGACTGCAACATTCGGTACACCCTTGGCACCGGCAATCCCACCACATTGAAATAGCAGCCGTAGAGGCGTTCTACCCAGCGCGAGGCCATTCCCTGGATGGCGTAGGCCCCGGCCTTGTCCATCGGTTCACCCGTCTCGACATAGTTGGCGATCTCGTTCTCCGACAGGGTGCTGAAGCGAACCTCCGTGACCTCCGCCTCGGTCTGCTCGTAATCCTTGGCGATCAGGCAGACGCCGGTGATGACTTGGTGAGCGCGCCCGGAAAGCAGTCGCAACATTCGCGCTGCATACTTCGCGTCCGCCGGCTTTTCCAGAAGGTGCTCGTCGACGACTACGACGGTGTCGGCTCCGAGTACCACATCGTCAGAGTGCCTCGAAAAAATGGCGAGTGCCTTATCGCGGGCCAGGCGTTGCGCATATTGCAACGGCTGTTCATCCTCCGTAGGTTGTTCGGCGACATGGGCAGGTTCCACGATGAACGGAATGCCCGCGTTCTGCAGAAGCTCGGCGCGGCGAGGCGAGGCGGAAGCCAGGATGAGTTGCATGCAGCCACGATTTTACAGGTGGAAGCGCTGGCCGTTAGGCCAGCGGCTAAGTCGTCTATTTTGCCTCCCCGCGGACTTTAGTCCGCGAGATTGACACCTACTCGTGGCAAGCCTCACTCGTCAATCCAGAAATCCACCGCGGCACCTGCCGGCAGAATTCTAAATACTCCCCATCAAAGCGGGCGCCTAAGGCACGCTTCTCGTACAACACCACAAACAAATGGAAACAGACGGCCAAGGCCGCTCCGTATTCAGCGATCCTCCACAGTTGGTAGAAGAGCACCTGTCCGAAAACCACCGCCAGCACTGAGCTGTACATGGGATTGCGATTGACGCGATAAGGCCCGCTCACCACGGTGGACTGCGTCGGAAAGGTGGGTGCGGGTGTGCCCTGGGCGCGCACAAAGAGCGCAGCACACCAGAAATATCCGAACACTCCCAAGACGAAAAGCAAGCCGCCGGCAAAACGTAAAATGGCGGGTCCAGAACCTCTGGCTGGTTCTCCAGTCACCATCGACTGCGGAATTCCAATTCCCACGATCGCCGGCACAAACAATGTGAATACGCCTGTCTTTATCGCATTGGAGGCCGTGCTCATCGTTGCCCACATGGTACTCCGGACAGCAATCGACGCGGCCTTATCCTGCTAGAATCAAAGTAGCCCGCTTAGTGCGCCGATGGATCCATCACTCATACGAAATTTCGCCATCATCGCCCACATCGACCATGGGAAAAGCACCCTGGCCGACCGTCTGCTTGAGCTCACCGGCTCGCTGACGGCGCGGGAGATGCAGGCCCAGGTGCTGGATGCGATGGACCTTGAACGCGAGCGCGGCATCACCATCAAGGCCCACTCGGTGCGTATGATGTATCCGGCACAAGATGGCAAGACTTACCAGCTCAACCTGATTGACACGCCCGGTCACGTGGATTTCAGCTACGAGGTTTCGCGGTCGCTGGCCTCTTGCGAGGGCGCGCTGCTCGTGGTCGATGCCTCGCAGGGAGTCGAGGCGCAGACCCTAGCCAATTCCTACATCGCAATCAACAACGGGCTGGAGATCATTCCCGTCATTAACAAGATCGATCTTCCCAGCGCGGATATCGAGCGTACGAAAGAGATGATCGAAAGCGCCGTCGGGCTCGATGCTTCGCACGCACTGGCTATCAGCGCGAAGACCGGCGTCGGCGTCCCTGATGTTCTGGAAGCCATTGTCCAAAAGGTCCCTCCTCCCAAGGGCAAGGCGAGCCATAGGCTGCAGGCGCTGATCTTCGATTCCTGGTTCGATCCCTATCGCGGCGTCGTAGTATTGGCCCGCATCGTCGAGGGCACCATCAAGAAGGGACAGCGCATTCGCCTGATGGCCAATGGCAACACGTTCGACCTGGAGACTCTCGGAGTGCTAACGCCCAAGCCAGTGGAGGTGGACGAGTTGAGCGCCGGCGAAGTCGGCTTCCTCATCGCCAACATCAAGAACGTGGCCGACACCGGCATTGGTGACACCATCACCGACGATGTGCATCCCGCGCTTGAACCGTTGCCGGGTTTCGAAGAATTGAAACCGATGGTGTTCGCCGGCCTTTACACCGTGGACGCCCACGAACACACGCTCCTCCGCGAAGCACTCGAGAAGTTGCGCCTCAACGACGCGTCCTTCTTCTTCGAGCCGGAAAGCTCCGCCGCGCTCGGCTTTGGTTTTCGTTGCGGCTTTCTTGGCCTGCTGCACATGGAAATCATCCAGGAACGCCTGGAGCGCGAATACAATCTCGACCTCATCACCACCGCTCCGAGCGTGCGCTACAAAATCACGCTTACCGACCGCACCGTGCTGGAAGTCGACAATCCCTCGCGCTGGCCCGACCCTAGCGAAATCGAAAAGATCGAAGAGCCGGTGATCATGGCCACAATCCTCACCAACGAAGAATATGTCGGTGGCATTCTGAAATTGGTTGAGGACAAGCGCGGCAAGCAGAAGGCTTTCGAGTACGTCAGCTCCACGCGGGTAATGCTGACTTACGAGTTACCGCTGAACGAAATCGTGATGGACTTCTACGACAAACTGAAGTCCGTGTCGCGCGGTTACGCTTCGTTGGATTACCATCTCACCGGGATGTGGGAATCTCCCATGTGGAAGCTCGACATTCTCGTGGGCGGCGAACCCGTGGATGCGTTGTCGATCATCGTGCACAAGGATTTCGCCTACGACCGCGGCCGCGCGCTGGTCTCGAAGATGAGGCAGTTGATTCCGCGCCAGATGTTCGAGGTCGCCATCCAAGCCGCCATCGGCGCCAAGGTGATCGCCCGCGAAACAGTTGCAGCCATGCGAAAGAATGTAATTGCCAAGTGCTACGGTGGTGACATCAGCCGAAAACGCAAGCTCCTCGAGAAGCAAAAAGAGGGCAAGAAACGCATGAAGCGTATTGGCCGGGTGGATATTCCCCAGGAAGCGTTCTTGGCGGTTTTACGGGTCGGCGAAGATTAGCCACGAGGTATCGTGACACCTCCGCCCGGCGGAGCCCCAGTTGGGTCGTAACTGCGGGCTGTTACCCAGGTCACTGGTTCCGAAAATGTGCAAAACTGGCCCGCCCTGTTCCCCGAACACTCCGCTCATGGCCGCTTTCCTGGGAAAACTTCACGGCAGGTAAGGCATTGATTTAGAACATCCTTAAGTGTGCACCAATTTTGTTGCAAATTAGTGAATGGACAGCGAGTTTGACTCCCGGTAATGCCCTAAGTTAGTAATCCACAAAGTTTTCCACAATCACCACTGCACGATTGCCTGTCTGTCCGAACCGACGTTCTACATCTCGGAAATTCGCTTATCGAGCGGGTTCGAATCGCTGTCAGGTACCTGATTCTTCTTCCCAATAACACAAAAAAACCATCCCCGAAAGGATGGTCTTGAGGTGTTCCTGAATCACTTTAGGTTACTGAGGCTTGGGTGTCGTCGTGGCTGGAGCTGCCGGCTTGGGAGTCGTGGTCGCGGGCTTGGTCGCGCCCGGAGTGGTCGTCGGACGAGCCGTCGTTCCCGTTGTCCCGGCGGGTTTCGCCGGAGCGGGCACGCCTGACTGGACGTTATACGCATCCACAACTGCCTTGGTGATATCGACTGCCTGCGTGGCGACTACCACCGGTCCCTGGGGCCAGGGAGAAGAGGCGTCGAGCAGCAAGCCATAGCCGTTATCCGACACATACTTGGTGATCACCGGCGCCAATTTCTGCAGGATCTTCCCTGCGACTTCGTTCTGCTGTTGCTGGAACTCAGTCTGAGCATCTTCCGCCGAACGCTGCAGGCTCTTGGTCTTGGATTCGATGGACTTCACCAGGGTTTCGTGGGCCTCAGGATTCATCTTGTCGCCTTGGGTGCTGAGTTGCTTCTTCAGGTCTTCGATGTCGGTGTTTTGCTTCTGAAGCTCGAGCCGGCGCGGTTCGAATTTCTTGGCAAGTGTTTCAAAGTCGCGCTGGCCTTCGTTGCTGCCGGCGATCGCGCCCTGCATATCGATAACGCCCACTTTGACTCCGGTGGAGGTTACTGCCGGGGCGGTTGTCGGCGCGGGGTTGGGGGTGGCTGAACCAGTCTGGGCCAGCGAAGCCATTGAGACAAGAACGAGCAGGACGATGCTTGCGAGCGTACGCTTCATTAGGTTTACCGTAACTCCTTGAACTGCTCCGGGAATTCCTCAGATGTTCCAGTTGCACACGATGATTCGCGCGGTGCTGTTCTGGACGACCGGGGGATTACTCGCCACCTGAGCATTGGCGGCGTGGCAGTCCCCGACCGGAAGATTCGGCGGTGCGGATACATCAATTATAGGGAACACGACTTACCAACGTCAAATTGCAAACGTCACCCGAATGTGTCACGCCCGCGGAGATCGATCGCACACGCCGGTTAGCTCTGTATGCTGGATCACTCGGCCCTTAGAACGTCGTCGCGACCGTAAAGCGAAACGTCTTACGCGGGTCCCGCAACAAATAGGCCGGATTATACAGCGCCGTGGCATTGGCAAAGGTGAAATCCCCCGCAGCGCCCGCTGGGAACATCGACCTTGTGATCGGCGACACCGGCGGTACGAAAGTGTCCAGCCTCAGCGGATTGTAAGCGTAGTAGATACGGAACGGGGCGTTCACAATCGGTAAGACCACCTGCAGTTCCAAACCGGTGGACATGTACGGCTGATAGTTCGTTCCGGAGATCGGCTTCAAAATCGGCGAAACGGGAATCCTGGTGGTACCGGCGCACGAATAATCGAGGTTCAAGTACGGACATCCGTAGTTCGTTGTCTCCAGCGTGATTGCTTGCTCGCTTGCAATACGAAGCTGCGAGTTGTTGGTCACGAAATTCATACCTGTATCGATGAACGGGGCGAGCGTAACCGGGCCTACGATGGGCACGCGATATTCGAGGTTGGTCACGATGCTGGTGTCGCCGCCAGGGAAGATGATCTGGTTGACCGGGATGGTGACGTTATAGGTCCCGCGCCGCGGATTTGTCGGATCCAACGGCACCGTGCTGCCGTCTGGGTTTTGCAGTGGAATTGTGATCGCGCTGGGGAAGAAGACGACCGGCGAGACCGTGCGGATGTCGAATCCGCGAAGGTCCTGGTCGCCGCCCATGTAGAACCGGTTGAAGGGTGGTGCCACGTCTCCCGCATAGCCGCTGATCCAGGATCCCTGCACGCGGAAGCCCAGCGTGTTGCGGCCTTTCTGCATTGGCATAAACTTTTTCCACTCGGCAACGGGCTTGAAGTAGTGCGTGTTGCCGCCGAGCCCGGCAATCTCCGTCGCAACGTAGAAGCTCTGTCCGCTATGGGGCCGCTGCGGATTATCGATCCGGTTATAGGAGAAGTTCGGTACGACCTTGCTGGTTACAATTCCGGTCAAAGCGTTCGGACCCGACAGGCCCCGAAAGGCCAGGCTCTCGAAATACAGTGTCGATGCGGCGCTGTACGTCTGCAGCGACGTGTTGTCGAACGCGTAAGTGATGCCGACCCGCTTGAACGATCGCTTGATCGGATAGCTGAGTGATGTGGTGAACCCTGTGGTGGTCTGGGTGTAGTTCTGTAGCAGTGCCTGGTAACTTGCGGGAAGGTTGACCTGCTGGCCCGTCTGGACCGCCAACTGCTGTTGCTGATTGTAGTTGTAACTGCTGTGAAACACGGTCCAGCTGAACTGCAGCGGCTTGTCCATCAGGTACGGCTGGGTAAACGACAGGGTCTCGTTCGTCTGATACTGGCCAACTTGGACCTGGACCGACAGCGATTCGCCCTTGCCAAAGAGATTGTTGGTGGTGTAGTTCACACCAATAAACCCGCCCGAAAGGCCGCTGACGCCGCCGGTCAGTCCGATGCTGTTTTTGCCTTTTTCCTTCACCTTGAGGATGATGTCGACCGTCGCGTCCTGGGGGTTCTGCTTGATTTCGGAGTCCTGCTCAGGTTTCAGCACTTCGAAGTACTGCAACTGGTTGAGGCGGAGCAAACTGATTTCCCAGAGGTTTCCGTTGTAAACCTGGCCTTCTTCCAGCGCTAGTTCGCGACGGATGACCTTATCGCGGGTGGTGGTATTGCCCTGGAATTCGATGCGTCGCACGAAGAACTGTTTGCCTTCGTCAAGATCGATCTTCAGCGTGATTTGTTTGGTTTCATCATTCGGATCGGTATTTGGCACAGGCGTGAAATTGATGTAACCCAGTGCCGAATAAGCCTTGCGCAGGTTATCCAACCCCTTGCGGATGGCCTCGCTATCGAATACGTCGCCGTCCTTGATCTTGAATTGGGCCCGCAGGGCACGCGTGTCCGACACCGCCTTGTTCCCACTGAACGTGATTTCCTTCAGGTGGTACTTTTCGCCTTCCTCCACCGGCATCGTAATGTCGACGGCCTTGCCCGGAGTTTTCGAGAACGGCCAGTACCACGGAGGACGAGTGTCATGGATCTTCGTCTTCGGATCAGCCACCAACGCCTTGAAATACCCCTTGGTCTGGTAGTAGTACCTCACTCGTTCGGCGTCTTCGCTCAGCTTGGTCGAGTCGTACGTCCGGGGAAACAGGCTCTCCAGAAAAATAGAATGCGGAATACCCAGCGGCTTCAGGTTCTTCATAGCAGTCTGGAGTTCGCGCGACTTGATCGCCTTGTTGCCTTCAAAAGTAATCTTCCCGACTTTTACCTTGGGGCCTTCCTTGATCACGAAAGTCAGTCCAACCGCTGCTGGGGGGATGGGACGCACTTCCGAGCGAACGGTCGCAAACTGGTGTCCGTGGGCCGCCAGTAAGTCTTTGATTACGACTTCTGCCTTCTTGACCTTGGTCGGATCGTACTGGCTTTCCTGGGTCAGTCCGACTTTGCGTTCCTTGAACTTGTCGAGCACGTCGCTTTGCGAGACCGAACTCAGGCCGACATACTTGATCTCGCGGATGGTCGGCTTCTCTTTGACGTACACGTGAATTCGCCAGCCCTTGGGCGACTGCTCGCGCTCAATTCGCAGGTCGTCGAAATAACCGGTGTTCCAAAGGGAGTTGAAGTCTCGTTCCAGTGCTGCCTGGTCGTAGACGTCGCCCGGGCGGGTGAACATGCGGGCGCGAATTGTGTCCGCCGGAATACGGCGGTTGCCATGGATGATGATCTCCTCGATCACCCCTTGCTGGCCCCACACGGGCGTGGTGGCTAGAAAGAGGATTGCGAAAAGGAAACTTAGCGCTATGGCACAGAAGCGCCGCCCGCGGCGGAGGTTCTCCGCAGGACTTACCTGGCATCGGGAAGAAATAGGAACAACCTCAAACCCTGTTTGGATGAAAGCGCAATTATACGGTACG
>DATBZX010000256.1:0-11191 GCA_036512955.1 Terriglobales bacterium | reverse complement strand
CTCATGCCACGAACCAAACTCTCGATTGCATTTCTTCTTCTCGCGTTGATCGCATATGTGATTCCCGTGTTTTCCCAGAGCAAGCTCTCCCCCAAGTGGGAAGAACTCACGGCGCCCGACTTCGTGCAGGCCATTCATCAGTCGCAGGGAGTGTGCCTGCTACCGTTCGGCATCATCGAAAAGCATGGCCCGCATCTTCCGCTTGGGACTGACCTCATCGACGTGCGCTTTGCCGTGATGAACGCTGTCCTGCAGGAGTATGCGGTGGTCTTTCCGGAGTACTACTTTGGACAGATTTTCGAAGCGCAGCAACAGCCCGGGACAGTCGCTTACAGCCTGAGCACGCAACTCACGCTCCTGCAGGAAACCGTCAAAGAGATGGCGCGCAATGGATGCCAGAAGGTTTTGATCGTCAACGGTCACGGCGGCAACAACAGCCTGCTGCCTCTTTTCGCGCAAGCCCAACTGGCCACTCCGCGAAATTACGTGGTGTATGTTTTCGGACTTCCACGCGAGGATGTCCCCGGACGGCCACCTCTGAAAACCACGGGCGGCATGCACGCCGGCGAAACCGAGACTTCCGCCATGCTGGTTGCGCGGCCCGACCTGGTTCACATGGACCGCGCCGACACCCAGTCCGGGGCCGACCAGAACCGTTTGAAATTGCCTGATTCCGTTTACACCGGCATCTGGTGGTACGCCAAGTTCCCCGATCACTATTCGGGTGTGGGATCGGCAGGTAACAAGCAGTTAGGAGAGTTCGACCAGAAGACGTGGTCAAGCCAGATTTCTGAGGCCATAAAAGCCGTCAAGGCCGACCAGGAAAGCCTGAAGTTGCAGAACGAGTTCTTCGAAAAGACGCAGCATCCGCTGGACACGAAGCAGTAAGTCGTCGCCGCTCGTCGCCCGAGCGTCGGGTGCTCGCGGTCGGTGCCTGAACTCGGAAGCTTGCCTCGTCCTTCGCGGACGTTTATCGTTTCTTGTGCACGTATGCCGAAAAAGAAGAGTCGGAATAGCGGTAGCTCTCGGAAAGCAACTGGCAAGGGATCGACCCAATCTGGATCACCGCAGCCGCGACCTGCCATAAAGAAACCATCACCGACACAGCTCCCGCAGACACCTAAGTCCACAGATCAGTCCGCTTCGCTTCGCACCTACTCCATCCCTGACTACCGCCTCGAGCGTCCTGAGTTCCGCATCTTCCAGTCGGGTGAAGGCTCGCACATTGAATACAGGATCGAAGGCGATCTGAGCGCCGCGGCACCGCCGATTCGCGAATCGAAATATCTTACGCGCGAGCAGTCAATCGCCATTTATCGCTGGATGCTGCTCAACCGCCGCATGGAAACTGTGCTCGAGAATCTTTACAAGCAGAGCATGGTCGTGGGCGGGGTGTACTTTGGACTGGGACAGGAAGGCTGCTCCTGCGCGTCAGCATTCGCCCTGCGCGACGATGACTGGCTGGGCCCGATGATTCGCAACCAGGGAGCGGTCCTGGTGCGTGGTTTTGCGCCGCGCGACATCATGCGTCAGTACATGGCGAAGGCGGATTCGCCGACGTTCGGGCGAGATGCTTCTTCGCATTTCGGCGACTGGGAGCGCCGCCATGTCTGCGCTCCCATCTCGATGCTGGGTGAGTTGATCGGGGTCATGGCAGGGGTCTGCCTGGGAGCGCGTCTGCAGGGGAAGAACATTGCCGGGCTGACGTATATCGGCGACGGCGGGCAGTCGACGGGTGTCACCTACGAGAGCCTCAACTTCGCCGCTGTGCAGAAGCTTGGCCTGGTGCTAATCGTCGAAAACAATCTGTGGGGATACTCCACGCCAAGCGACATGCAGTTCTGCGTGAAAGACCTGGCCGAGCGCGCAATCGCCTATGGTATCCCCGGCGTGATCGTAGATGGCACCGATCCTTGCCAGGTTTACGACGCCACCCTGGAGGCCTGCGAGCGAGCGCGTCGCGGCGAAGGGCCGACTCTTATCGAAGCCAAGATGATGCGCATGAAGGGCCACGCCATCCATGACGCTGCGCATTATGTGCCGGCGAAGCTGTTCGAATATTGGCACGCCCGCGACCCAATCGCACGGTTTGAGAATTACCTGGTGAAAGCGAAGCGCTGGCTCACCGCCGAGGCAAACCAGAAGCTGATTGAAGAAGTCGAACGTGATTTGGAGACCGAGCGCGACGCGGCCGTTGCGTCGCCGATGCCCGATGCGGAAACAGACAAGACGCACCAGGGTGTGTACTGTGATGCCGCGTGTCACGAGATCAAGCCTTTGTATGGATCGGTCAAGACCACGGTGGGCACTGGCATGGCGACCAGTCCCAAGGCGGGCGAGGCGGCCGTGCATCTGAAATGATTGCGTCTTCGAATCACAAACCTTTCGCTGCTCACGTCGACATCGAACAAGTGGAACCTTGCTCGCACGGGTTTATTCCTTCGACATGAAAATTCTCTGCACGTTCGTCCTGATACTGTGTCTGGCTGCCTCGGCGCTGGCTGATTTTCCGTTCAAGAAGAAGGAACAAGAATTCACGACGCATGTGCCTGCCGACGTCGCCAACACCTTGCGTAGCGGCACCGCGGTTCAACGCAATGATCTGGCCCGGGAACTCGGAATCTTCGCCCCGAATCCATCCAGCACGGCAGTGATATCGAATTCCCCGTGCGTGACCTTTCACCATGTGGAGGAGCGGCCGGTGACGCTGCACGCCGGTTCGGAGAATGTCGTGCTCCTGGCCGACTCCACCGAGTGCGACTCCATTTATATCGTGGTCTTCGACAAGGCGCCAAAGTCGGAGTGGCGACACGTTCAGACCGTCCGCCTCGCCTCGCGCTCGCAGCGTCCCGAGGTGAAGTTCGTGGAGTTAATCCAGTCCGGTATGTCCGAGATCGTGGTGCACCACGAAACCAGCCGAGACAGCGGCAGTGTGCAGCAGGAAAACTTCGTCGTCCTGAAGATGCTGCACGACCGGATGGAAGTGGTACTCGATACGACCGAGCGAAGCGAACTTACGCTGGCGAACCGCTCGGCCGCGGAGACCGACAATCTCCAGCAATCGCAGACTTCGACGTTCGAATTACTGAAGGCCGCTCCCAAATCGGCTGCGATCTTTCGCATCTTTGAGAAGCAAGTATTGACCGATAACAAGACCACCATCACGCGCTATCAGGTCTGGACTTGGGACCCAGAGCTCGAACGCTTTCGCGCGTCGCCTATTGACGGTGGGGACGTGAGACCGGCCCCGCCTGCGAAGAAACCGGCGGCCAAAACTCACGCCGCTACACCGAAGCCCGGCGACAAGCCAGCGACTCCGCCGACTAAGCCGGAGCAGAAGTAACGGAAAGGCATCTCATAAATTGGTTTTGAAAGGGCACGGCTTCAGCCGTGCCGCAACCCTCGATTGAGAGCGGGCTTTAGCCCCGGAGGGACTTTGGTTTTCGCCGCTCCGGCAGTTTCAAGATGGCTTCACTAATTTGTCGATACAATCGTCAATCGCAGTAGAAGGACGACCGAGTATGGCACCAGTCACCTATCTCGAAGCAATCCGCCAGGGCATCTGGGAAGAGATGGAGCGCGATCCTGCTGTCTTCTGCATTGGCGAGGACATCGGCGTTTATGGCGGGGCTTTCAAGGTCACTGAGGGCCTTATCGACCGCTTCGGCCCGGCTCGCGTAGTGGACACGCCCATCTCCGAAATGGCCATCGTCAATGCCAGCTTCGGCGCGGCGCTCACCGGCATGCGCCCGGTAGCTGAATTTCAGTTCATGGACTTCATCAGTTGCGCCTTCAACCAGATCACCAACCTGCTGGCGAAAGCGCACTTCCGCTGGGGAGCACCGGTTCCCGTGGTGCTCCGCGGTCCGTCGGGCGGCGGTGTGCATGGCGGCCCCTTCCACTCGCAGAATCCGGAAACCAACTTCGCTCATACTCCGGGGCTGAAGGTCGTCTGTCCTGCCAGTGCCTACGACGCCAAGGGATTGATCAAGTCCGCCATTCGCGACAAGAATCCTGTGCTCTTTTTCGAGCACAAGTTTCTGTACCGCCGCATTAAGGAAGAACTACCTGCGGAGGATTACACGGTTCCGATTGGAAAAGCGCGGGTGGTGCGACCGGGGCGAGATGTCAGCGTAATCACCTACGCGGCCATGGTTTACGTCGCGCTGGAGGCTGCGGAGATCTTGGCGAAAGAGGGCATCGAGTTGGAGATCGTCGATCTGCGAACGGTGTTGCCGCTGGACCGCGACGCCATCCGCGACACGGTGGAGAAGACAAGCCGCGTCATCGTGCTGCACGAGGACACCAAAACAGGAGGCATTGCCGGCGAAGTGGCCGCGATCATCAATGAAGAGTGCTTCGATGCCCTCGATGGCCCCATTACGCGCATCGCATCAGCGGATTCACCCGTACCGTTTTCACCGCCGCTGGAAGAGGCATTCCTGCCCAAAGTTGAGGATGTGGTGCGGGAAGCCCGCAGGCTGCGTCGTTACTAACGCTGTTTCACGGTTAGCGTGGACCGAGCGTGGGTGGAGCACGCCTTCAGGCGTGCATTAAAGCTGCCGACAAATAAGACGGCTTTAGCCGCTGAGGTGACGCTTCCAAAGTCCGCATTAACCCTGAAACGGCCATAGCGCGGGTCCAGAGTTTCGTCGACGCTTCGCCTCGATCTCAATCCTTCATTATTCTTTACAGACTCTTGTTTCAGCTTGATTTAATCTTGAATCGCGTAGCTTGCAATTAAGTCCTTAACTTCGAGGAGAAATATGCGCGGATTTGTTCTCGGTATCATCGTCGCCCTGGTCGTGGTTCTTGGCGGGGCCTACTGGTTCGTCTTCACCGGACATTTCGATACACGTGCAGTTCCCAACGGGCCCGGCAACTTCGAGAAGCGGACTGCCAACCACTCCCTGGACGAATGGGTGGACGCGCACGCTCCCAAGCAGGACAATCCCTTCAAGCCCACCGTGGAGAACATCATGGACGGCTCCATGGTGTATGACAAGCATTGCGCGCTCTGCCATGGAAGCTTGAAGGAGCCGCAGTCGCCGTTGAAGAACAACTTTTATCCGCCGGTGCCGCAGCTCATGAGCCGCACCCCCGACGATCCGGACGCAAACCTCTACTACGTCACCAAGTACGGCATCAAGATGACGGCCATGCCGGGGTGGGACGGCGTACTCTCCGACGACGATATGTGGAAGACCGTGCTGTTTATCAAGAACTCTGCCCAGATGAAAGATGGCGCCGCGCAGCCGCCTGCAAAATAGCGACACATCGAGTCTGAATGGAAAAAGCCGCCGAGTTGGCGGCTTTTGTTTCTGCCGATCTCGAAGGAGCGCGGTTATCCGTTCGGCTTGACGTAGGTCACCTTACCGCTCGTCTTCAGCTTGAATACATCGTTCGACAGCTTCGGGTTCGATTGAATATTGCTGTACTTCGCCAAGCGGAAGTCCCCGGACTTCTCGGTGAATAACTGTTGCACGCTGACGCCCCGGGCCGGATCGATCCACAGTGTGATCGTCTGGAACATGTTGGCGACCTTCTGCGATTTCGGAGTCAACTCAAGCTTGGCTGCGTTGATGCCCTGCACCTGTTCCATTCCGCCATATTTCACGTCGAACGACTTGGCCAGGTCATGGCCGCGTCCGCCAAACCCCAAAACCAGAAAGGTCTCGAAATCGGCCTTGTTCTTGCCGGCATTGTATTCCGTGACCTGCGCGGCTTTGGGCACGTACACGCTGACCACGCCTCCGGAGAACAGCACGTACTTCTTATCTGGCACAGTGATGTCGGCCGCCATCTGCACATCTTCGCCCTGGCGGCGGAAGTACATGGTGCCCTTTTGCAGATCGTGCTCGTCCACCACTTTCTCGTACTGGTCCCAGACAAACTCGGTTTGCGCGGTGCGAAATTCAGCGGCAGATTTATCCATGGAGTTCAGCACGCTCTCCAGGTTTTGGGCGTGCGCAGCCAGCGTGGCGATGAATGCCAGGAAGACGGCGACAGCAATGTTCTTCTTCATGATTTGTTCCTGCACAGCCGCTCGAACTAGCGGTGTCCCCACACTTTATAGGCGACTACATTGTGCTTGTTGTCGCGTACCGCTTCGTAGCGGTCGATGTTGATTTCGCCCGCGACCGGCTCGATCACGCGCAGCAGAGCTTCGCGTATTTCCTCATCGCTACCCGGCTTGATTGCGGCCGCGTCCACGGTGTAGAGAAACCCGCTACCTTCAGGTTTTACGACCACCTCGGCTTGATTGGGCGAACGTTCGACCGGCTTGTCGCGGAAGTTGACCCACAGGGGGGCAAGGAAGATGAAGGCGAGAATCAGCGTCACCATGACGTCATAGTGGACGCTGCCGCGCGGGTACATCCACCAGACATAGCCTTTCACGGTTTGACTGATTTTGCCCATTGCTGTCTCAAGTTTAGAGAGCCTCGGGAACAAGTGCAAGAAACCGAGACTGCGAACTAGGTCCGCAGTTCCACTACCGTTGCACCGCCTCCGCCTTCATTTTGCGGAGGCTCCGAGACGCTTGCCACGTGAGGATGTTCCCGCAGGAATTGGCGCAGCGCCTTGCGCAGGATGCCCATGCCGCTGCCATGCACGATCCGCACTCTCACCGCGCCCGCCAGAAATGCGTGGTCCACAAACTTCTCCACCGCACGGGTGGCTTCATCCACCGTCTGGCCGATCACGTTGATCTCGGTGGGCACGCTGTCGTCTTCGCGCGACAGAGACACGCCGATGCCACGTGAACGCGCCGCGGTAACAGGATTGGCGCCAGCGCTAATCACTGTGCTGGCGATGTCGTCGCGGGGGACCTTCATCTTCATCGACCCCACGGCAACTTCGAAGGAGTCGTCATCGAAATGCCGAAGTATCTTGGCGTCACGGCCCATCGACCGCAATCGCACCGTATCCCCAACGGAAACGTGCTGCACCACATGCGGCCGCGCGTGCTGATCGCCTGCGTCGGAGCCGGTAGCGTGCGCCACGACAGTTGCGTCGAACTGCTCCCGAAACTCGCGGCGCATCTTGGAGATACGCCGCTCCGCGTCCTTGGAGAGTTTCAAGGCCTGGGCGCGGTCCTGCACCGCGTTGACCGTCTCCCGCGCTTGGTATTCGAAGTTGTGCAGCACGCTCTCCAGCTTCTTCTCCATTTCACGGATCTTCTCTCGTTGCTCCTTCTTGCCTTCAAGGGCGAGGTGGCCTCGTTCCCGGGCAATTTCCTGCTCATGCGCGCGAATTGCGAGACGTTCCGCGTCAATCTCGCGCAACTGTTCATGCAGGCGATCGAGAAATCGCGAAACGTCGTGCGTCTGGGTAGTCAGCTTCTCGCGGGCTTCGCTCACGATCTGCGGATTCAGTCCGAGCTGCTGGGCTATGTTGATTCCGGCTGAGGCACCCGGCACGCCGATGCGCAATTCGTAGGTGGGAGCTAAGGTACGTTCATCAAAACCCACGGCCGCGTTGAGTACGCCCTCGGCGTTTGCTGCGTAAACCTTCAAGGCCGTGTGATGTGTCGAGACGATGCTAAGGCAGCCCGTACGGCGGAAGAAATCGGCAATCGCAACCGCCAGGGCCGCGCCCTCTTCCGGATCGGTCGCCGAGCCCAACTCGTCGAGTAGCACTAGCGAGTCCGGAGTCGCCTGATGCGAGATGAAATCGATGTTGGTTACGTGCGCTGAAAACGTGGAGAGGTTTTGCTCGATCGACTGGTAGTCGCCGATGTCGGCAAACACGCCATCGAAGATCGGAAGCTCAGCCCGCTCGGCCGGAAGTGGAATCCCAGATTGCGCCATCAGAGCCATCAAACCGATCGTCTTCAGGGCGACGGTCTTTCCTCCGGTGTTGGGTCCGCTGATGATGACCTGGCGATGCTGCCCGTCGATCTCGACCGTGAGCGGAACCACAGCCACACCCTTGGGCTTGAGCGTACGCTCCAGCAGGGGATGCCGCGCATTCCGCAGGACAAACGCATCGCCGGTCTGGTCAGCCGGGCTTTCAGCGGACGATGACTCAGAATCGGGGGTCGCCTCTCCGCCGAGAAATTTCACACTCACGCAGTCGTAGTCCTGCGCGAAGCGGGCCTTGGCAAACTGCAGTTCCAACTCGCCCAGAATCTCGACCGCTGCTATCAGGGCATCCGCCTGCTCGCCGATCCGGGTGGTCATCTCCAGCAGGATGCGGTGGATCTCGCCCAGTTCTTCATCATGCAGGCGCACCAGCTCGTTGTTTTGCTCGATGGTTTCCAGGGGCTCCATAAATACCGTCTGGCCGCTGGAGGACGCGCCGTGGGCGACACCCTGCACCCGCCGCCGCTGCTCCACCTTGACGGGAATCACGAAGCGTTCACCGCGAATGGTAATGAGTTCGTCCTGAACGGCGCCGCCATCCGAGAGCCTTCGCAGGTAGGCCTGCAACGATTGCTGGATGGCGTGTCGCTGGCGGTCGATATCACGGCGAATCCGTGACAACTCCGGTGATGCGCGGTCGTCCAAGGTTCCGTCAGGCAGTATCTTGTTGCGGAAGTAATGCAGCAACTGCGTGAAGTCGGCCACGTTTTGCGAAAGCTCACGCACCGCATCCCACTTGGCTTCGATGGCAACCGGCGGATGCAATGCAATCTCCCGCCACTCCGCCGCCCGGTCGGCCAGCAGCAGCACATCCCGGATTTCTGTAAGCTCCAGCGCTGCTCCCTGGATGCGCGCCTTGTTGAGCAGCGGCGAGGGATCGAGCAGGCCGTGAAAGTCGAATCGTCCCCCGCTGCGCAGATAGCCGCGCAGCTCTTCGGTCAGAAGTTGCTGGCGCTCGATCCACTGGCGATTGCCAGATGGTGCGAGGGCGGCGATGCGCTGCTGTCCCAGCGGGGATGCCGCATAGACTGCAAGCAGTTCACGCAGGTGATCAAACTCCAGAACGCGATCGCTAGTGTGATGGATGGGGTTGGGAGTACTCATCGGAGAACCAACTTATGGTACAGGAGTAGAGCGACCACCCAATAATCCCCACTGCCGGCCACGCATCTGCTCGATTTGCCGTTTGTTCACGCACCCAGGCTCGTCCGGCTATCGCCCGCAGCGTCCTGCAATTACACTGTTCGGGTAGTACAGCCCCGGCCAGCCTGCAACTCGATGCGGTCGGAAGCGTGGGTAGCTGCAAATCTGAGCCAGTTTGCCGTAATCGGTCATCTGTATTGATTCGCCATTACAACTAGGGGAACGCATGCCATCCAATCTCTCTGACGCTTTTGTATTCTTCGGTGCCACCGGCGACTTAGCTCACAAGAAGATTTTTCCCGCGCTGCAGAACATGGTGAGACAAGGCGCCCTGAATGTACCCGTCATCGGCGTCGCGAAGTCTGGCTGGACGGTCGATCAATTGAAAGATCGCGCCCGTGACGGTATCACGAAGTTCGGCGGAGGCGTCGATGAGGCCGCGTTCGCAAAACTGTGCCAGTTGATGGTTTACATCGACGGCGATTACAGCGACGACAAGACCTACGCGGCGCTGCGCGCCAAGCTTGGCGATGCCGAGTCGCCCGCTCACTACCTGGCCATTCCCCCTACCATGTTTCCCGTGGTGGTGAACGGACTCGCTCAATCCGGCTCCGCGAAAAACGCCCGCGTGATTGTCGAAAAGCCCTTCGGACGCGACCTGGTCTCGGCGCGAAAGCTCAACGACACCCTGCACCAGGCATTTCCCGAAGAACGCATCTTCCGCATCGACCACTACCTGGGCAAGGAGGCAGTGGAAAATCTCATCATCTTCCGCTTCGCCAACAGTTTTCTCGAGCCCATCTGGAACCGCAACTACGTCCACAGCGTGCAAATCACCATGGCCGAGTCCTTCGGCGTGGAGGGCCGTGGCAAGTTCTACGAGGAAGCGGGGGCCATTCGCGACGTAGTGCAGAACCACATGCTGCAGGTGGTCGCGTTCCTGGCCATGGAGCCACCCACGACCATGTACACGGATTCGGTGCGCGACGAGCAGGTCAAGGTGTTCCGGACGATTCCGCCGCTCAGCCCTGCCCACATCGTGCGCGGGCAGTTCCGGGGCTATCGGGACGAGCCCGGAGTCAGCCCGAACTCCGATGTCGAGACTTTTGCTGCTCTGCGCCTTGAGATTGATTCGTGGCGCTGGTCGGGTGTGCCCTTCCTGATTCGAGCCGGCAAACGGATGCCTACGACCGCGACGGAAGTTTTTGTTAAGCTCCGCAAACCTCCACTGGCCAAGAGCGGCGTGGATGGTCGCAATTATTACCGCTTTCGGCTGGGCCCCGACTTCGAACTGAGTCTCGGTGCCCGGGTCAAGCGGCCCGGGCCTCTGATGGTCCCCATGCCGGTCGAACTCTCGGCCGTCAAATACACCACCACCGACGAGATGGCTGCCTACGACCGCTTGCTCACAGACGCCATGAAGGGCGATCAGTTGCTCTTCGTTCGTCAGGATGCGGTGGAAGCCGCATGGGCCATCGTCGATCCCATTCTGGGCGACTGCTGTCCCACGGAAATGTATGAGCCGGGAACCTGGGGACCGCCGGACGCGCGCGAACTGGCCGCTGAGGTTGGCGGGTGGCACGATCCGGAATAGGGTTTCACACAACGCGCCGTCCCGAGACGTACGGGTTTCCCGCGATCACGAAGCGCAGCGGCTCTTCGACTGCCTTCCTGATTCCCACGCGAGCGGTAACCGCAACTCGTTCCGGACGATAACCATCGTCGGCGAACCATAAGTTCGATTTCTGGGTAGTCAGGTCTTTACCATTGTCGCGGGCGCGCGTGATTCCCAAGGCTTCGGACATTCTGCCCGGACCGCTGGAGATGAGCCGCAGCTGCGATATGGGAGACTCCTCGGTCAATTCGAGACCACGGGTCTCGGCCATCGCTTGCAAGCCCAACACCGGCTCCAGGGCGCGCAGCAGAACCCCCTCTGCCTCGCCGTCGGGCATGCACGAAACGTTGGCGCAGTAGTGGTTGCCGTAGATGAAATAGATGTATGCATGCCCCGGTGGTCCGAACAGCACCGCATTGCGTATTGTGCGCCCGGTATAGGCGTGCGCTGCAGGATCGACAGCTCCAAGATAGGCTTCGTCTTCCACAATCCGCCCGGCCAGCAGTCTTCGCCCTTCGCGGCGTATCAGCAACTTGCCCAGCAACTCGCGTCCCACGGTTATCGCATC
>DATBZX010000255.1:0-34211 GCA_036512955.1 Terriglobales bacterium | reverse complement strand
GCGATAAATCCCGCCGAACCATGCCTGGATCACGGTCCCCTGCACCCCGGGGATGGCTGCGACGCGCTGCTTGTAGGTCAGCGGCAGGTTATACACCAGGCTCACGTAATGCCGGGTTACCAGCCGCGAAGCATTGCCGCTATGCAGTCCGAACTCCACCGCTTCCACCACGGTGTGCAGAGTGCAAAACAAAAAGATGCACACCGACATCGCCAGCACCGTGCTGAGGGTGCGAATCCAGTTCTTGCGCAAATGTTTGAGAACGAGAGGAGCGTACTTCATATCAGGTTGTCAGCACTCCTTTCTCGAGATGCCGCTGGGTGTGGGCGCGCGCCGCGGCCCGCGGATCGTGCGTGACCATGACGATGGTCTTCCCGAACTCGCGGTTAAAGGTCTGCATCAGGTCAAGAATTTCCTCAGCGCTCTTGCTGTCGAGGTCGCCCGTGGGCTCGTCGGCCACCAGCACTGCCGGATCGGTTACGATTGCTCGCGCAATGGCTACACGCTGCTCCTGTCCACCGGAAAGCTGTCGCGGATAATGTTTGGATCGGTCAGCCAAGCCGACAATGCGCAGCGCGGTCAGCGCACGTTCGCGACGCTCTTTCTTCGAGAGATGGCTGAGCAGCAGCGGCAGCTCCACGTTCTCCACCGCATTAAGCACCGGGATCAGGTTGTAAAACTGGAAGATGAAACCCACAGTGCGGCTGCGCCATTTTGCCAGCTCACCTTCCGAAAGAGGCGCGAGGTCGGTGCCGGCCACCACCAATTTCCCCGACGTCGCACGGTCGATGCCGGCGATCAGGTTCAACAGCGTCGTCTTGCCCGATCCCGACGGCCCCATCAGCGCCAGGAACTCGCCCTGTGGCACTTCCAGGCTGAGTCCGTCGAGCACCGTGATCTGCTGGCTGTCGCGTTGATAGACCTTGCGTACGTCCTGCACACTGACGGCGCCCGTTTTGGCCGCCACTTCCGTCGTCGCCATAATTGCTCCTGTATCCTCGCAAACCCTATGTTTTGTCATCCCTCGCGGGCATCAGCCCGCGTGGGAACTGCTTTTCGAGTCGGGCGCTAACTCTTGATCTTCACGCTCGCCCCGTCCACCACTTTCTGTGGAGGACTATTTACCAGGCTCTCCGTTCCCACTAGACCGGATTTCACGATCACCTGCCCCTTCAAATCGTTGCCGGTCACCACCGCGACCTCGCGCACTTTGTTGCCTTCGATTACGTACACCACTTGCTTCCCATTGCGCGTGGTTAGGGCGTCTTTGGGGACCGTCACGATGCGCACTGCTACTACTTCCTTTTTGTCGCCTTTCTTTGGCTCCAGGAACGTCACGTTACAACTCATCTCCGGCTTGATCAGGCGGTCCTTGTCGAGGATCGACACCTTTACCGTTACGGTCGCCTTGGTGCGATCGGCGGTGGGAATCACTTGTCGGAGCACGCCCTTGTAGGTGTGATTGGGAATCGCCTGCACCGTGATGTCCGCCGGATAGCCTTGCGCCAGCTGCCCAACATTCGACTCGTTCACGTCCACTTCGGCTTCCAGCGAATTCATGTCGGCGATGGCGACAATCGCGCCCGACGAAGTCGAAATGTTCACGCCGGGCGGGATGGGCGCCACGCTCTCACCCACTTCCGTCATCTTCTTCAAAACGATGCCGTCAAACGGAGCGCGGATTTCGGTGAATTCCAATTGTGCTTCCTGCATTTTCAGGACGGCCTCGTTCTGAGCGAGCGTCGCCTGTGCCAGTTGTACCCTCGAGTTGGCCGCGTCCAGTGCGTCCTGCGAAACCACCTTCTCCTTGAATAGTCCCGCCTGCAGTCGCGCCTGGCGTTGCATTTCGGAGAGGTTAGCCTTGGCATACTCGATGTCGGCTTTTGCCTTGTTGATCGCGGTCACGAATTCGCTGTTCTCCAGACGCGCGATCACCTGACCGGTTTTGACGTAGCTGCCTTCTTCTACGTAGAGACCGGAGAGGCGGCCTTGGATCTTCGACGAAATCACCGACTGGTGACGCGCCACCAAATAGCCTGAAGCCGTAAGGATCGGTGTTCCCGCGTCAGCGCCGCCGGTGGTTTGCACCGCGGCCTGGACCGATTCCACTTCCACCGCGGTGAAGTTGGCAAACTCTGGTCTTGTTTTGATCAAATACATGGCAGCCGCCAAGGCTGCCGCCACAAACAATAGAAGAAAAATCCACAGGCCCCACTTGCCACGTTTGGGCTGTTCGCGGTCGATCCGCAAAGATGCCAGTTCGTCTTTCAGGTCGCCCATGCTTGCAGTCCGATTCTCTTCAAGATGAATGCCACTAGCATCGCACTCTTCCTTTGCCTTTGGAAGTGGCGAGACTTCGATCGCTGCTGGCTGGGTCATTTCGATTGCCTCAAGGTTCGCAATAACTTTGTAAGACGCATACCATCTTCAATTACTTAGCCTGCCGCAAGTAGTGTGGATTGTCAGTGACGCTGGATGACAAATGTCATTTCGGTAGTCGCTGAAACCGACTTTTCGCAATGCGTGGTTTTCGATTTGGGAATATTTGCTCGACGTGAACCGTCCGATTTCAATGACGGAACCGCTCGACTTCGTTATGATCGTAGGATGAGCCAGCGTTGGCTGTACGTCGTCGTAGCGTCATTGCTCCTGGTGATGGGCTGTCACCGGGAGGCGAAACCGTCTGCGGTCACGGTTCATGTTTTTCGTGACCTGCACTCTCAATATGCCTACCAACTCGACCACCGCATACTCGAGTTTCAGGCCAGCAATCCTCGTCTCGCCTCCGGAGCTCCGATCGTTATCAAGACGTTCGACGAGATGGACTACGACGCCGCCCTCAGGGCCCGTTTCGATAAAGAGCTGCGAGTTGACGTCGTCATCTTGAACGAAGTAGCAGACGCTGCCAAAAACCCCGCAATCGCTGCCAATCTTGATCACGCCGTCAACATCTGCGCTGCGGTCAAGGCCTGTCCTGCCAACGTCCCGGCGTTCATACCTTCCAGCTCAACTGGAGCTCCGGCAGAAGGTGGAGCGATTTTCCTCAAGGCCCTGGCGCAGCACAAATAGAAGAGGTCGTGGCGCTTAGGCCCTGCCTCCGCCAACGCCAGACTTCTTCTTTGCCGCCTTTGATCCAGCCTTCTTCGCAGACTCTTTAGGCGCTGACTTCTTGGCCGCCTGCTCACCCACCATTGGAGGGTCTTTCATTTCCGCAGCGCGCCACATGTACCAACTGGCTACGCTGCGATGCGGACGCCAGCGCTCCCCATACGCCATCAACTCTTTGGGCTTGGGCAATTCTGCCATGCGGTGAATTTTGGCAAAGCCCTTACGGATGCCGTAATCGTCCACTGCCAGCACGTCAGGTCGTCCAAGTCGAAAGATCAGCAGCATCTCGACTGTCCAACGCCCGATGCCGCGCACCTGCACCAGGCGCTCCACCAGTTCGTCATCGCTCATGCGGTGTGCTTCGCGCGCGCTGGGCACGGTACCGTCGAGCGTTTTTGCGGCGAGATCACGGATCGCCAGCATTTTCGCCTGCGACAGGCCGGCGGACCGCAGCAACTCAGGCGTTGCTGCCAGTACCTGCTCCGGCGTAGGGAAGCCGGCCACCAGTCCACGCCGCGTCCGCAGGCTATGCGTGTTCTCCGGAAACAGCGCCTTCACTCGCCCCGTGATCGTCGCTGCCACCTTGCCGTTCAACTGCTGGTAGATGATCGACTCCAGCAGCGCTTCAAATATGCTCTGCGTTCTCTCCGGCTGCAGTCCGCAAGGCCCAGCCTTGGCGATGATGCGCGCCAGCTTTCTATCCACGCGCGACAGGTGCTCGACAGCAGAAGTGTGATCAAGTTTTCTTGCCATCATGAATTCTCGGAAAAAATTGAACCTGGGTTTTGAAGGGGCGCGGATTTAGCTGCATCGATCAGGTCCCTTCAATTTGTCATCACGAGGCGGGCTTCAGCCCACCGAGGGATCTGCTTTCTCTCCCCGCTAGCTCGACTCTCGCTCCGGTCTCGGCTCGACCGCTTCACTCTCCAATGCCGAAATCGTCTCGTCGTCCACGTCCCACATCTTCAGGATGCGAAAGATAACACGACTGGCGAATCCAGCGCGCGTCAGGCTGCGAAATACCTTGGCCGCGTCGCGCTGGGTTGCTGGCTTCCGGATACGTTTGCGTTGCAAATACTCCCGCGCCAACTGCTCTTCGTCGACATCCTGGTACGCCGCGCCAACCGTCTTGTCGATGATGTCTCCATGGACCCCCTTGGCTTTCAGGTCCTGTACCACTCGCATCCGCCCGAACTTCTCGTTTTCCTTGCGGAAGCGGGAATAGCTCTCAGCATAATTCGTGTCATTCAGGTACTTCTGTTCCTTGAGCTTAGCGACCACTACCTCAACTAACAGTTGACCATCGTATTGGGTCTTGACCCGCTCCCGCATCAGCCGCTTCAACTCAGCCACAGTACGCATCTTGCGCCCCAGCGCCCCTACCGCATACTCGTAGAGCATCGCTTCGTCGTAGATCTTTTCGGTGCGCTTGAACGCCATGCGCTGATTATATGCAGGTGGCGCCAACTGGCACTGTCATCCTGAGCGAAGGCGGCTCAGCCGCCGCAGTCGAAGGACCCCTTTACCTACGAGAGCCGTCGCTCCGCAGAACCCGACTCACCGCTTTACACCTCTCCCGTCCTCTGGCAAAGTAAACAGTGGAAACTCAATCAATCGTCGTCCTCGACTTCGGCTCGCAATACACCCAACTCATCGCACGCCGCATCCGCGAACAAAACGTCTTCTCCGTCGTCCTCCCCTGCACCGCACCGCTGAAAGAAATCAAGAGCTACGCGCCCGCAGGCATCATTTTGTCCGGAGGCCCTTCGTCTGTCTATGACGCCGACGCCCCTCCCGCCGACGAGCAGGTGCTGCATCTCGGACTCCCCGTGCTCGGCATCTGTTACGGTCTGCACTTCATGACCCAGAAGCTCGGAGGCAAAGTTCGTCCCGGCGACAAGCGCGAGTACGGACACGCTGACGTCGAACTGCTGCGCGACGACTGCACCCTCTTCAAGGGACTGACCGGCCCGCTGCACGTCTGGATGTCGCACGGCGACGAGGCCGAAGAACTTCCGCCGGGATTCGAACTTGTCGCGCAATCATCAAATGCAAAAGCGGCCTTCGAAGATCCCGCGCGTAAGTACTATGCCGTGCAGTTTCATCCGGAAGTCCACCATACCCAGCAGGGAACTGCCATCCTCCGCAACTTCATTTTCGACATCTGTGGACTCACCCCCAACTGGACGCCGCAACGCTTCATCGACGAGACCGTCGAATCCGTCCGCAAGCAGGTCGGCACCGGTCGCGTGATCTGCGGACTCTCCGGCGGCGTGGACTCCTCAGTCGCTGCGGTCTTAGTGCATCGCGCCATCGGCGACCAGTTGACCTGCATCTTCGTCAACAATGGAGTGTTGCGCAAGAACGAGTTCGAAACTGTGCAGAAGAACCTGCGCGACAAGCTCGGCCTTAACATCGACGCTGTCGACGCCACTGATCTTTTCCTCGGCAAGCTCGCCGGCGTCAAGGACCCGGAAAAGAAGCGCAAGATCATTGGCCGCGAATTCATCACAGTATTCGAACAGGAAGCACGCCGCATCGCCGAGCTGCAAGGCGACGTCAAGTGGCTGGTGCAAGGCACGCTCTATCCCGACGTCATCGAGTCGCAATCGGTGCGCGGTCCCTCGCAAACCATCAAGAGCCATCACAACGTCGGAGGCCTGCCCAAGCGCATGAAGCTCAAGCTGATCGAGCCGCTCAAAGACCTCTTCAAAGACGAAGTCCGAAAGATCGGCCGCGATCTCGGCATGCCGGAAGAAATCCTGCAGCGCCAGCCTTTCCCAGGGCCCGGCCTGGCGGTGCGCATCCTCGGCGAAGTCACCAACGATCGCGTCGCCCTGTTGCAGGAGGCCGACGACATCGTGGTCGGCGAGATCAAGCGCGCCGGACTCTACACCAAGATTTGGCAGTCGTTCGCGGTGCTGCTGCCGGTGAAGTCGGTCGGCGTGATGGGCGACATGCGGACTTACGCCTACGCTTGCGCTATCCGCGCCGTAAACTCCGAAGACGGCATGACGGCCGACTGGGTTGACCTCCCGCACGAGGTGCTGAAGACCATTTCCAATCGCATCGTCAACGAGGTCAAAGGCATCAACCGCGTGGTGTACGACATCACCTCAAAGCCTCCAGGAACGATTGAGTGGGAGTGATGCGCCAGACCAGGCGCACACCGACGGCGGTGGCTCATCTACGAAGGCGAGCAGCATCTCTCTGGTATCGTAGGGGGCTGCCACAACTCGGCACGACGTATCCCCCAGCGCCCCGGGCGCGCCATAAGAAAGCCCAGCGTTTCAACGCTGGGAAAGCGTCGAAAGAATCCCCGAGTCCCCTGGGGACGACACAACCGCAGCCGGCACGTCACCGCTGGGAGAGCTATCTTCAATTGAACCAACGCCTGATCCCCTCGAACCAAGTGTCTGTGCGGCTTCGATGTCCGCTCTCCAGCCGGGCCTTAAGTCGGTCAAGGTCCTGACTAAATTCGGAGCATGACTGGTATCGCGATTCTCTCTGCTTGGCCAATGCCTTGTCGAAGACCCGTTGCAACTGCGGCAGATGAAGGTCGCGCGCCTGTTGTGACGGTTGTGGCGGGTCGTGCAGGATGTGCCGGACCACATCAACTCCGCTGGCAGCTTCAAACGGCCTTCTGCCCTCTACCAATTCGTAGAACGTACAACCCAGGCTGAAGACGTCCGCCCTTCCATCGACTACCTCTCCTTGAAGCACCTCCGGCGACGCGTATGCGACCGTTAGACAATATTGGACCAATGGACCCTCTAATTCATCGAGAGTGGGCGTCAATTCGACCAGCTTCGCCGTGCCGTCTTTGGACAAAAAGATGTTCGCGGGTTTCACGTCCCGGTGAACGATGTCGTGGTCATGAACAAATTGCAACCCGCCAGATATTTGTTGGATGATCGCAATCCGCTGCAGCAGGCTCAACCATGTGCCGGCCGGAATGACTTTAACCAGCGGCTCGCCGTCGAGTAACTCCGTCGCCAGGTAGGTCATGCCATCGCATTCGCCCACGTCGTATGCAACCACTAGGTTCGGGTGCGTCAGCAAACCATAGCGTTTCATTTCCCGGAACCATCGTTCGTGTGCTGCGGGCTTTCCCTCCCAAAAACGCCACACGTTGAGCATGACCAGGCGATCGAATTCAGGATCGCGCGCTTTGTAGACCATGCGCATCCCCTGTCCGATCACCTTGATGATCTCGTAGCGTCCGATTTTCTTCGGTAGCTCCATCGCTGTCCCGTGGTACGCGTGAGAGTCTACACCGCCGGGTGGCCCGGGCACCGCCGGGTGGCCCGGGCGCCGCCGGGTGCCCCATCCGGCCCGATTTTGGCCGGGTGGGTCTTTTGACTTTCACTATCCACCACCCACTATCCACTGACCGGACCACCCCGCCCTAAAATTCCTGCGCATTGTGCTAGATTCGAAACACGGTGAGTCTGTGAATGGATGCCCCCTTCGACATACGGGCCGCTGGCTTCGCATCGCCGGCGCCATAGTCGCATTTGCGTCGGCTTTGGCCACGACACCGGCCAAGGCCCAATCGCAAGCACCGAGTACGCCCCCTTGCTCCGACGTTCCCACTTTGAAAAAAAGCGGACAGCCGGATCTGCCTCCCTGTCCTGACCCGCCGGCCGAGTCGGATCCTGCCGACTCCGTAACCAGGCCTCCGCTGCCTCCTTCCGCACCCTTGATCGAAAGGGCCCGCGAGGCGGCGTTCCAGTTTTCAAAGAAGCTTCCCAACTTCATTTGCCAGGAGTTCATGTCGCGGTTTACCCAGCAAGGCCGCGGGCAGAAAGTGCCCCAGGACTTGGTTTCGGCTGAAATCATTTACGAGGACGGGACGGAAACTTATCGCAACGTGAAGATCAACAACCGCCCCACGGACAAGCACCTGCAGGATATCGATGGGTCCTGGTCCACGGGAGAATTTGCGTCCGCTCTGTTAGACCTTTTTGACCCCGCTTCGAAGGCGCAGTTCAGTTCCGGCCGTTCGTCTACGGCTTCAGGTTTCCGTGCCCAGGTTTACGACTTTCAAGTGCGCAGTGAAAATTCGCACTGGAGGATGCAGGTCGGCTCCCAGACTGCGATTGCGGCTTACGTTGGCTCTGTATGGGTGGATCCCAATACCGCGCGCGTCCTGCGCATCGAGAGGCAGGCCCGCAACCTACCGTCAGATTTCCCGATCGATGCGGTCGAGTCCGCGATTGATTATTCGTACGTGTTGATCGAGGGGAAATCGTTTCTGCTTCCCGTCCATGCCGAGAGCTTGGGTTGCCAGCGGGGTAGCAGCTTCTGCACCCACAACGTCATTGACTTCCGCAATTATCACCAATTCAAATCCGACATCAAGATTCTTCCTTGATTTCGCTCGGACCTCTCAGGCGGCCGGCCCAGGTAACCCGACTTCTTCAGCACAATAGCCACGAGGGTGCCCCATTCAAGGACGCGCAGCGGCCTTGAGTGGGGTTTTTCGTAAACCATCGCTCATGCCGCGCATCGAGCGAAATTCCCAGCCCTCCGGGCGTCACAATCGTAGCCCGGCACGTGAGTGCCGGGGAAGCGTGTAAGAATATCCCCGAGTCCCGCGCAGCAGGACGGCACAACGGCCCACTCATCCATTGCACCAAAATGGTGTAAAATGGTGCCACCATGACGACCGCAAAACAAGTCAGGCGCAGCATCACGCTCCCGCGCGAGGTCGCAAAGCAGGTGGAAGCCATCTCGAAGCAGCGCCGCCTCAGCGACAACCGCGTTCTGGTGGAATTGATCGAGCAGGGCATCCAGGCCCAGAAGGAAAAAGAAAAGGCCTTCTTCGAGCTTGCGCAAAGATTCCGAGAGGCCGACGATCCCAAACAAGTCGAACGTCTGGGCGATCAATTGGGGCGTTTCGTGTTCGGTGAATAATGCCCCAGATCGCAAGCTGGTCGAACATGCCCGCCGCCATCCGGCAACATCTCATCGAGCGCATGCGCGACCGCAACATCGGGCTTGATGACCTGAATCGATTGCGACTATGGATCGAATCGCAGCCCGAGGTGCCCGACGGAGACTGGTTCAAGGACTTCGGCTCGTTCAAACTCTGCGGCAAGGGAGAGCATCCCAAGACATTTCTGCTGCCAGGGCAAGCGGCCACTGGAAAGGAACTGTAGCCCCTTACGAACTAGCTGCCATCGCAACCCACCGCGAAGCGCAACGCGGCGCAGATTTCATTCATTCGCAGCGAGCTCAGTCGGCCTACACGCTTCCCCAACCGGTCCTGCGACACGGTGATCGCGTTGTGCAGGTTCACCGCGCAACAGACTCTCATGCCGTCGTCTTCGTTCAGCACGACCTCGGACGGCACGCCTCGGATCGTGGACGTGACAGGAGCGACGGTGACGGTGGACAGATAAGCAACGGCGCTGTCGCGCGTGAGTACGACCACTGGCCTCTTCTTGTCAGGCGGAGCAAAGTTGTACAGGCGGACATCTCCTCGGGCTATTATTCCGGCCACGCCGCCTCCGCTTCCCAGAGGCGCGATTCACCCTGTACCTGCGGTCGCTTCGAATAGCCTTCGCGGTCGCGTTCTTCCTGCGCGCGCACCTCTAGTCTCCGAAGATGTTCCCGCAGCGCCTCCCGCACCAATGCGGAACGGTTCCGTTTCATCCGGCGCGCAGCTCGATTGGTGGCCTGCAAAAGCTCTTTCTCAAGGACAACTTGGATGGTTTCCATAATGTGGAGCTCAATCAACAGTATACTCCACAGTCTTCAACTGACACGGTCCGAGTTTCCCGGGTTCTCGCCTGACCTGATTACTTTCATTTTTCAGCGCCGCGACTTCTATTGGTTTGTCACCGGCGCTCTTATTCGGCTCGCGTCGAAATGGTATGGATCCCACACTCCAGCTTGACTCCGTCCCAACGGCCGGAACGCGGATCGGCGTCGGCGGCGGGCCTGGCTGTGCATGGTTCGCAGCCAATGCTGGGAAAGCCCAAGTCGTACAGCGGCAGGGCCTCAATGTCGCGCTCGAGCGCGTACTGCCAAACCTGCTCCGAACTCCAGGCAGCCAATGGGTTCACCTTCAGCAACTCTTTGCCCGTGGGCAGTTGGTGTCGCTCCACCGAATTCAGGCTGCGGCGAGTCGAGGATTGTTCCCGCCGCAGTCCGGTGAACCAGACATCGAACGGCTGCAGTGCTCTCATCAACGGCGCAACCTTGCGTCGATGGCAGCACGCACTGGGATCAGTGCGATAGAGTTCTCCGAATTCCGCTTCCTGCTCTGCGACCGTCTGCTCCGGCAAGACGTTCATCAGGTTCAGCTTCCAGCGCGCGGCCAGCCGGTCACGATATTGGTAGGTCTCGGCGAAGTGGTAGCCGGTGTCGAGGAACAGCACTGGGATGTTCGGAATCCGCGACCGCAGCAGGTCGAGCACGATCACGCCCTCGATCTGAAAGCTGCATGTAATACAGGCTGCGCCGTGATTTTCATCCAGGACCTGGTCAATCAGCTCGATCGCATCAAGACTGTCATACGGCAGCACAACAGGTTCAGCGCTCACGATTCCTCTCCATGTGGTTGGGCGCCGGTCTCGCGTCTTTCGGACCGGCGATCGGTTGGTCGGCTCGATTCCATTTCTGCTCCTGAAACACGAAGGCCCCGCCACTTGCTATGGCGAGGCCTTGATTCAACGATCCGTCGACTTTCAACATCGCGGATAAGGCCATCGCACCAGTCGCGCGCTTGCGCAACACTGACAGCGACAACAACATGCCGGGCCGCTGCATGGAGATACCCGCTCAGCCATGAATTCCTCTCGCGATTTGGAGCTGCTATTTCTCAACCTGGAGTCTCCGTTCAAATTCACGCTAAAATGAAAAGCGCCGCCAGAGTGGTCTCTGGCGGCGCTTGAACTTGGGCTTAGATGTACTTTGAACTCAGCTCATGCCCCAACCGCCCCGGAGACGCACACACGCATCGCTTTGACACATACAACAACAGGCGGTCGAGATTTCGTGAATCAATGACATCAGAGTGCATAGTCTATCGGCAATCTGCCAGTCCGTCAATGAACGAGCGGGTCCCGTGCCAATATTTTTGATATGCCCAATGACCGCGGGTCTGTCTCGATGGTGTGGTGCACTCGCATTCCGGACCAAGCGGAGAATGGTTTGTCCCGGAAGCCAGCGAGCGCTATGATCAAAGGTTTGGGTAGCAGTCCCCAACATTCTTATGCGCCATACTCTTATCCTTTTCAGGGCCACGCCTCTGCCGTCTGGGCCCGCGGAGGCGTCATGCTGAGAACCCTGTTTATCAAGCTTTCTGAAAACCATTCCATCCGCCATTTTGCCGAGAACTCGGCGTTGGGGTTGCGCTTCTCCGGCCGCTTTGTCGCCGGAACCCAACTTGCTGACGTGATCCGCGTGACCGAGCAGGTGAACCAGTCGGGGGCGAGCGTCAGCATCGACAACCTGGGCGAGAACGTCACCAATACCGACGAGGCCAAACACAGCGCCGCGCTCTATCACCAGATGCTGGACGAGATCTCCACGCGCAAGCTGAATGCCAACATCAGCCTCAAGCTGACGCACATGGGCTTCGACGTGGACGAAGACCTCGCCTTCCGCCAGGTGACCGAACTGGTGAGCCAGGCGGTCCAGATCAACAGTTTCGTGCGCGTGGACATGGAGGGCTCGCCCTACACCCAGCGCACGCTCGACTTCGTTCGCCAACTGCATCGCCAGCCCGGACACGCGGGCAAGGTGGGCACGGTCATCCAGACCTACCTGTATCGCAGCGAAGACGATGTGAACCAGTTGCTAAGCGAGCGCATCCGCATCAGGCTGTGCAAGGGCGCGTATAAAGAGCCGGCGGAGATCGCCTTTCCCAAGAAGGCTGACGTGGACGCCAATTACGTGAAGCTGGCGAAGACGCTGTTAAAGAGTGGCGTGTATCACGGGCTGGCTACGCACGACGAAAAGATCATCGAGGAAATGAAGCAATTCGCGCGCGCGGAGAATATTCCGCCGACCGCTTACGAATTCCAGATGCTGCATGGGGTGCGCCGCGACCTGCAGCAGAAGTTGGTGCGCGAGGGATACGGCCTGCGGGTGTACATCCCGTTCGGGTCGGAGTGGTATCCGTATTTCATGCGGCGGCTGGCCGAACGCCCTGCCAACGTGTTCTTCATCGCGAAGAATATGTTTCGCCAGTGATGCCCGAGAATTTATCGCGGCGGCCGATGCGGCACATCACCGCCGTACTTGTGTTCTTATGGCTGGCGTTCGTCGCTCGAGGACTGTGGTATTCCGCTCTAATGCCGGCTTGGGAAGGCTACGACGAGCCATTCCATTTCGCTGCGCTGCAAAATGTCGCCAGCGGACACGGCATGCCTCGTGCCGACACGCTGGTTTCCCTCGAAGTGCAAAGTTCATTGCATCTCCTGCCTCTCCCGTGGGAACTGCAATTCCAGAGCATCCCCCAGCCGCTTACAACCCACGACGATTTCTGGAGGCTGTCGCCCGCGGAGAGAAAGCAGCGAGCCGATGCGGTTCGCACGCTGGCTCCAGAACAGGGAAGCGAGCCCGCTAACGAGCCGATCCAGAATTATGAGTCGCAACAGGCTCCGCTGTACTACTGGCTGGCGGGCGTTCCGATGGGATGGATGAGTGGGTCGCCGCTCCTCACGCGCCTGTACCTGTTGCGCATGTTGAATGTGCTGCTGGCGTCAGCGGTCGTCCCATTGGCTTTCCGGATTGCGCGACGCGTATTGTGCAGCGATCTGCAAGCCATCGGCGTCGTCGCTATCATCGTTCTGCTTCCGGAGTTGATGATTAACTTGGCTCGCGTGGGCAATGAAAGCCTGGCGCTGATTTGCTATTCACTCTTATTGGAGGCGGCATTGCAGGTCGCGCAGCAACCGAAATCGTGGCGCTGGTGGATAATTCTGGGCTTTGCGCTCGGAGTCGGGCTGCTGACCAAGGCGTACTTCCTGACCGCCATTCCAGCGGTGGTCGTGCTGGCCGCGATCAGCATCTGGTCGGCTCGCGATGCTGGCACAAGTAAGAGCGCAATTTTGGGTGTTACGGCTCGCTTCTGCGCTGCGCTAGCGGTGGCTCTCGCAATCGCGGGAGGCTGGTACGCGCGCGTCCATGCCACAACCGGCTCATGGTCGGGCCAAGCAGACGATGTTGGGTTGCGACATGTTTCGCTGCTGCAAAAGCTGTCGGCCGTTCCGCAGGTCAACTGGAAGAGCGGCGTGCTTTCGGTGGTGGTCTCGCACATCTGGTTTGGAGGCTGGAGCTTCCTGCGCATTCCCCGCGGCCTCTACATGGCGGCGATGCTAGTGATTGTGGTCGCGATTGTTGGGATCGTAATCCGTCTGTCTCGACGGCGAGACCCAAACGACGAAATTCGGGATGTGCTGGTGCTGGCCGCCTTCTACCTGTGTTTCTGGGCAGGACTGGCATATCACGTTCTCATCACGTTTCTGCACTTGGGGGTATCCGCGTCCACCGGATGGTACCTCTATGCCCTGGTGGCAGCCGAAATTGTCCTGTTGGTCTGGGGGTTGGAAGCGTTCTTCCCGGCAAGGGTGGTGTTGCCTGCGCTAACAATAGCCGTCGCTGGTCTAGACCTCTATGGGATGCATGGCTTGCTCATGCCCTACTACACCGGGTTGACGTCCCATATCGGCGACTCGGTTCCCCGTGCACTCGTCGCTACGATCAGCCACCTGCCGGAAGTATTCACGCGCCGCAGCGAAACCCGTCCGGCGTGGCTTGGTGCGCCCGTTCTAGTGAGTTGGTGGCTAGGGTACTGGGCCGCGACCATCGGAACTGTGCTGATGGTTGTGGTCCTGTTTCGAAAGCACCGCGACGTCTGATATCGGGAATCTGGTCTCGCCCGTGCTTCATCCAATCGACACGCAATGGCAATGGCCGATCCATATCGAATCGCCTTGCGCGGTTTCGCGGCGCTGGTCGAAACGGGGCAGGAGGACGCCTCCATCGATCTGGCAGCGGCGGCGTTGGCGATTGCCCGCACCGAGTATCCCAGCCTCGACGTGCCCCACTACCTGGGACGATTGGATGCCCTGGCGCGTCGCGTTCGCGGACGCATGCGGAGCAATCCCACCGCGCGCGAGGTCATCGCGTTGCTCAATCGCGTGCTGTTCGACGAAGACGGCCTCCGCGGCAATCGCGACGATTACTACGATCCCCGCAACTCGTTCCTCAACGATGTACTCGATCGCAAACTGGGCATCCCGATCACGCTTTCGGTGATTTACATGGACGTGGCTCGTCGTGTGGGTTTTCCCGTCGCCGGGACTGGCATGCCCGGACACTTCCTGCTCAAGCACTACGATGTGATGGCGGCCGAGATCCTGATCGATCCGTTCAATCGTGGGCGCATCGTAGGCAACAAAGAATGTCAGCAGCGGCTGAACGAGATCTATTCCGGCGATCTTGAGCTGCGGCCCGAATTCTTGCAACCGGTGACGCACCGCGAAATCCTGACCCGAATGTTGAACAACCTGCGGCAAATTTACTTCACGCAACGCAATTTTCCCAAGGGTCTGGCGATTCTTGATTTGTTATTGGCGATACCACCGCGAAGTCCCGAGTTGCTGCGCGAGCGCGGACTAGTCCGCCTCAACCTCGAGCAGTACCTTGGAGCGGCGCAGGATTTCGGGAGCTATCTGCAGTTACAGCCTGAGGCGCCGGACGCAGACGACGTGCGCGAGACGCTCGACATGCTGCGGCAGTTACTGGCAAGGCTCAATTGACGCAGTTCGCTGCCTCAATTCGCCATTCACTGAACTTTGTTGGTAGAATCGCGGAAGTTGATGCAGTCTGTGCACAGCGGCGAGATCCTTCGCCAACTCAGGCCCCAGAGTTAGTAAGAATCGCGAGCCGGCTCCCCATGTCGGTTTGTGTTTGCGATTTTAGAAGTCGTCCGGTGCAGATGTTCCCGGGTTGACGAAAGCGAGTAATCAGATTATTAACAGCCTTTGCCGCTTGCGTTTCAACAGCAAAGCTGGGTACGATAGGGACGTCCTCCAATCGCCGCACTTCCCGTGCTGGCGTTCCTCGCGCCGTGGGTTCCGGGCGCCAGATGGACGTAACTGATTCGATTTCATAGACGATTCCAATCGCAGACGCGCCGGTTTTGCGGGCTAGAACCCTAACACAAGGCCAGCAAGTGCGGTTTGCAAATGTGGGAGCCCCGCGACCCGCGGGAAAACGAACGTAACTAAGAGAGCAACATGAATCAAGGATCGAATCCTCCTTCCGGCCCTCAGCCCGGAGGGAAGGGACGCAGACGGCGGCGCGGCCGCCGAGGACCTGTTGCGCAGGGCGCAGCGCCACAACAAGGACGCGGCCCAAGCCAGGGTCAGGGTTCCGCCCACGGGCAGAATCAGGGCCAAGCCCAAGGTCAGGGCCCCGGCCGTAACCAGAATGCCCGCCGCTTCGGCAAGAAACGTCCTCCCGGACGCAAGCCGGGCGGCCATCCCAGCCAGCGCGAACCCATCGGCGGAGGCATCTACTCCGCCCCCATGGACCACAGCTATCGTGCCGCTATGGGCAACAACGACGGCAACACCCACAACCCCAGCCGCGGTCGTAACACCCAGTCTTTCGGCAAGCAGTTTGCTCCGCCCGAACCAGAGCCGATGAAGGTTCTAAGCGACGCGCCCGCGCGCATCTATGCGTTTGTTGACGACCTGTTCTTCGTGGCCAAGATCCAGGAGACCTCGCGCAAGATGAACGTCAAGGTCGAGTTCGTCAAGACCGACAAGGACGTTTACGAGCGCATGGGGCAGAACGGCAACGACAAGCCCACTCTGATTATCGTTGACTTGAACAACGCTGCCGCCAAGCCGCTCACCGTGATTCCCAAGCTTAAGAGCAAGCTCAAAAAGGAAACCAACATCATCGGCTTCGTCTCGCATGTGCAAGGCGAACTGAAGATGAAGGCCACGGAAGTCGGCTGCGATATGGTGCTGCCGCGTTCCGCATTTTCGCAGAACCTCGCGCAACTGTTGCGGCGCCACGCGGTTGAAGAAGTTGTTGAAGACTCGCAGGAACACAATCACTAGCGCTGGGACACGAGACAAGTGACGCACCGTAGCAATCGCTGGGGGATGATTCATTTCGCCAGCGTTGTTGCTATCGTCGCATCATGTCTATCGCTGTTTTTACCTTCTCGCGGTGCTCCCGCTCCTCCGCTTAACAGCAATCCGACTTTCTACAAAGACATTCTTCCCATCCTGCAGGACCGCTGCCAAACGTGTCATCGGTCCGGCGGGATAGCTCCCATGCCGCTGGTGACCTATCAGAACGCAAGAAACTCCGGCGCGGCAATCAAGCAAGCTGTGGTTTCGAAGCAGATGCCGCCGTGGTTTGCCGATCCGCGTTACGGAAAGTTCTCCAACGACCCTTCACTCACGCCGCAACAAATAGAGACGATCTCCCTCTGGGTGGATGGCGGAGCGCCCGAAGGCTCGCCTCAGGACGCGCCCCCGCTAAAGCAATGGGCAGCAGGATGGAACATTCCGCAGCCACAGAAGATTGTGACGATGCCGGTTCCGGTGGACATTCCCGCGCACGGCGTTGTGGATTACACCTTTGAAATCGTGCCCACCGGATTCACGGAAGACAAGTGGGTGCAGTTCTCCCAGATTCTGCCGTCGAGCCCGAAGTATGTCCATCACGCTGTAGTTTATGTCCGCCCTCCAACTTCCACGTGGCTGCCTGCTGCGCCCGTCGGAGTCCCATTCACGCCGTCGAGCTTCTCCGATCCCAAGCTGCGTGCCGAAGCGCACGAGACTACTACCGACATGCTGCTGGTCTATGCGCCGGGTAGCGAACCCGATCGCTGGCCCGATGGAATGGCTAAGTTCATTCCAGCCGGGTCAGACCTGGTCTTTCAGATGCATTACACCCCCAACGGCACGGCGGGTAGCGATCAGACCAGCGTGGGCATGGTGTTCGCAAAGCACCCGCCGAAACAACGGGTGCTGACGTTGCAGCTCACCAACCACACATTCATCATTCCTCCGCGGACCGACGATTATCGCGTCGACGTGTCGGGCACGATGCCCAACGATACAACCCTGCTGAGCTTCTTCCCGCACATGCACTTGCGCGGCAAGCGCTTCGAGTACAACATCGTTAACGCTGACGGAAACGTCGAGACCCTGCTGCGCGTGAACTATCACTTCCATTGGCAGCTCAGTTATCGTTTGGTTGAGCCGCTTTTCCTCAAGGCCGGAACCAAGCTACAGGCGGTCGCATGGTACGACAACTCCGAGGACAATCCGTACAATCCCGATCCCAATAAATCGGTGACGTGGGGCGGCCAGACGTACGACGAAATGATGGTTGGCTTCTTCGACGTGGCCGTTCCCGCGAACGTGGACAAAGAACAGTTCTTCGTGCGCAAGCAAGCAGAACGCCGATAATTCGCGCACAATTCAGGTTTGTCATCCTGAGCGGAGTTCGCCGCTTTCGGCGAACGTAGTCGAAGGACCACTATGTCCGCCAGAATATTCACCTCGCGGTCTTCATTCTGCGCACACCTGGGTGCTCCATCCTGTCGCCTGCTCTTGGCGACAGGGTGGGAGACGACATCGTTACAATGATTCCTCTGATGCTTCAGCTCTCATCACGCGACTTGCGCGCACTCCGTCGTTCGCTACTCCGCTGGTACGACGCACACCATCGCGACCTTCCCTGGCGGGGTGGCCCACAATTGCCTTCCTCTGGCAATTGTGGGGACGCGCGAGATCCCTACCCCATCTGGGTGTCCGAGATTATGCTGCAACAGACACGCGTGGCCGCCGTGCTCGAACATTACGCGCGCTTTATGCAGCGCTTTCCTACAGTGGAGGCATTGGCCTCAGCCCGCGAACAATCGGTGCTGGCCCTGTGGAGCGGACTCGGCTACTATCATCGCGCCCGCCGCATGCATCAGGCGGCGAAGTTCATCGTCCGCGAACTCAGGGGAGAATTCCCGCGCACATCAGACGTGTGGCGCGAACTTCCTGGTATCGGACGCTACACCGCGGCTGCCATCGCCAGCATTGCCTTCGCCGAACCAGTAGCTGTGGTCGATGGCAATGTGGAGCGCGTACTCCAGCGCCTGTTCGGTCAAGCGGAGGGAAGGGAATTCGCATGGCAGCAAGCAGAATCCCTGCTCGATCACGCGCGCCCCGGGGACTTCAACCAGGCCATGATGGAGTTGGGCGCGACCGTCTGCACTCCGCGCGCTCCGCAGTGTTTAGTCTGCCCGGTACATGACTGGTGCAGTTCGCGCGGATCGGCCGCGCCCAAGCCACAACCCGCGCGCAAGCATCAGCAGCTTCACTACGCACTCGTGCGCAAAGGGAATTCGGTGCTGCTGGTGCAGCGTCCCGCCGCCGCCACCCGTATGGCGGGGATGTGGGAGCTTCCCCAGACGAGCGCCGCGAAGTCCGCCCAACAAATACTCGCGAAGTTCCGCCACTCCATCACCGACACGGATTACGAAGTGTCAGTGATGCCGGCGAATGAAGCTGCCAAAAGTAAACTCGACAGCAGCGCACGCTGGTTCACCCGCAAGCAGTGGCAGAGACTCGCACTCACGGGACTGGCGCGTAAGATCTTGCACAAGCTGGCAATTGAGTCCTAAGTCGTCTGAAACGAATCCAATAACAAGCAAAGTAATTGGAGGTTTTACTTCATGGCTGCATTGGAAGCGGGGGTCACAGCGCCGGATTTCACCCTGCCCACATTGGAAGGTAAACAAGTCTCGCTGAGTCAAATGCTGCAGCGCGGCCCCGTTGTACTGGCGTTCTTCAAAGTCAGCTGCCCGGTTTGCCAGTATGCCTTTCCGTTCTACGAACGCATCGCCCAGGCTTACAAAGATGCAGGTGTCAGGGTGCTCGGTATCTCGCAAAACAACGCTACCGACGCCAAAAGGTTCAGTGGCGAATATGGCGTGAACTTCCCCATCGCTATCGACGACGAGGCCAACCATTATGCTGTCTCCAGTGCCTACGGCCTTACTAACGTGCCCACGCTACTTTTCATCGCGCAGAGTGGCGTGATCGAAATATCTTCGGTTGGATGGTCGAAGAGCGAGATGGAGGAGATAAATGCAAGGCTGGCCTCCCATCGCAACGACAAACCATCGCCGCTCTGGCATGTCGGAGAAGAGGTTCCCGCGTTCCGGGCCGGTTGAAGCTCGAAAAACTGATCCGCGGTCTGCGGATCAAGAAACCCAGCAGGGAACAATCTTCGAGCCGAAACGTCGCAGGCTCCGGCGAGTTATGCCCTGAGTCTCTGGCGAGTCTTTAGGAAATTCTTCCAGGGATCGCGGGTCAGGCGACTCTTCCATTCGTTGAAATCGGCGACCTGGAAGACAGGTCGCTTGGGAAGCTTGAGATCGTCCCAATTCAAAGGCAGCGCGACCGCCGCGCCGGCACGGGCTCGAGGAGAGTACGGCGCAATGGCTGTCGACCCGCGTTCGTTGCGCAGGTAGTCGATGAAGATGCGGTCCTTGCGCGCGGCCTTGCTCATCTTGGTCAGGTATAACTTGGGCTGCTGTTGTTCCATCGCCAGCGCGAAGTCGTGGGCAAACTGCTTGACCTTCGTCCAATCGGCCTTCGCGTCAATGGGTATGACAATGTGCAGGCCTTTCCCTCCGGTAGTCTTGAGAAAACTTTTGAGACCTAGTGACTTGAGCTGTTCGCGGACTTCGGCCGCGCTGTTTGCAAGGGTGCGCCAGGAGATTGCAGCGTCGGGATCGAGATCGAAGACAACGATGTCTGGATGTTCTAGTCTGTCATTCGTCGAACCCCAGGGATGAATTTCAAGTACGCCCATCTGGGCTAGTCCAGCCAGTGCCTCGGGCGTTGATAGCGTAATGTAGGGCTCCTTTTTGCCCGTCTTCTTGTCGGGCACATCGACTGACTCCACGCCCGGAGGAAGAGTGCCGGTCGCGTGCTTCTGAAAGAAACAAGGATGTCCACTGCCTTCCGGACACCGCACCAGCGAGAGCGGACGGTTGGCGATGTAGGGCAGCATGTGCGGAGCAATCGCCCAGTAATAATCTGCCAGCTGCTGCTTGGTGAGATGCGATTCCGCGTCGAGAATCTTGTCGGGATGCGTCAGACGAACGGGCGCATGTTCGGTTTCTGAGCCCCTAGGCTTCGACGACTTCGTAGGTCGAGTCGTCTTGGCTGCAATGCTTGGCGGCGCTGCGTGGGAAGCAGCCTTTGCGGCGCGTGGTTTGGGAGAAATCGTTGGTTCTTCACGACCCACTTCGCTCGCTGGGTTATCTTCGCGGAGACCTTTGAATGCGGCCTGACGGACTAACCCATCAGAGGTCCAGGTAGCAAAGGCTACCTGCGCCACCAGTTTCGGCTTGACCCAGATCGCGCCCTTGCGGGCTTCGGCAGGCGGATTGTCGAAAGGCGTAGCAGTCTGGCGGAGCTTATCCAGCTGATCGCGCAAGAGACGGTGCGTCTTCTGGGTAAAGCCCGTGCCGGTGCGTCCGGAATAGATAAGTTTGCCGTCTTGGTAATATCCCAACAGCAGCGCACCGATACCGTGACTCTTGTTGGCTAGCTCGGTAAAGCCGCCGATCACGAACTCCTGCTCGTGAACGCATTTCAGCTTGAGCCAGTCTCCGCCGCGACCCGAGTGATAAGGGCTGGCGGCACGTTTGGAGACGATGCCCTCGGCATGCAGTGCGCAAGCCTTGCGAAAAATAACTTCTCCGTCGGACTCGATGTGCTCGCTGTAACGCAGAACGCCGTCGACATCTTTTATGATCGGCTCGAGGATTGCCTTGCGATCGATGAGCGGCAGTCCTCGCAGATTCTGGCCATTGAGGTGGAGCAGATCGAAGGCGAAGTAGGTAAGTGGCTTGTTCGTCCCTTCCTGAAAGGCGGCCTGCAGATCGGCAAAACTGGTGGTGCCGCTTTCATTCAGGACGACGACTTCGCCATCGAGAACCGCACTCTCGGCGGGAATGTCTTTGATCTGCTGCGCGATGGGTCGCATGCGGTGCGTCCAGTCAAGCCCGGTGCGGGTGAGAAGCCGGACACGGGCTCCGTCTTTGCGGACCTGAATCCGGTAGCCGTCGAGCTTCAACTCGTGCAGCCATCCGGCAGTCCTGGGAGGATTGTCGGCCGACAACGCGAGTTCGGGAGGGATGAAAGTCGGCAGCGCTTCTTTGGGAGCCTGGCTAAGTGCCGCAGCCAGCCGGGGTGAATATTTTAGCTTAGCTTTTGCTCTGCTCTTCTTTGTGGCGGGCTCTTCTTGTGCGGTGGGAAGCTTGTCATTGCGATACCACGCCTTCCCTTTGGCGGTGTCCTTCGAATTCCAGACGTGGTCTTCGCTGTGGGCGATCTGGTCGATGTCGCGTCCCGTAACGACGCTGTTGGGCTCGGCTTCGGTGACGGCGGGCTCGTCGCTGCTGCGCTCGAAGTCGTCGTGCTCCTTGATGAGCAGCCAGTTCGGCTTTTTTTCGTTGGCGGCTTTGCCGCCCATGCGTATCAGGGCCCATTTGCCCTTCAGCTTCTGGCCATGCAGGATGAACTTGAGCGAACCCGCGCGCAGCGCCGCATCTACATCGGCGCTGATTGCCTGTGGTTCCCAGGTTCCCTGGTCCCACACCATGACGGTGCCGCCCCCATACTGTCCCTTGGGTATGATGCCCTCGAACCCGCCGTATTCCATGGGGTGGTCTTCCACCTGCACAGCGAGCCGCTTGTCAGCCGTCACGTAGCTTAGGCCTTTGGTGACGGCCCAGCTTTTGAGCACGCCATTCCATCCTAGGCGAAAATCGTAGTGAAGATGCGAGGCGGCATGCTTCTGAATTACAAAAGGAAGCGCCTGCCCCTTAGGTCGGGATGAGGATTTCTTGGCGAAGGTCTTGCCGCTGGGTTCGGCGGTGACCTTGAAGTCGCGCATCTCGCGGTAGCGCGCCAGCTGGCGATCGACGGCGTTTGAGGCGGTGGCGCGTGACTTTGCAGCCGCCTTGGATTTGGTTGCCATCGGTTATGCAGACTTGCGCTTGGTGGCTTTGCCTGCTTTCACAATTGCGATGCCTCCCCGTGAGGTTGCTGCACCAGCCTTTTGCGGGGTCTTCTTTCCCAGCGCGGGTGTCTTGTCGCCCTGCACGCTCTTGCGCAGCGCATCCATGAGGTTAATGACCTTGGCGGACCTGGGAGCGGGCTCGTCCTGCGGCACCGGAAGGTGCTTGATCTTAGCTTCGACCATCTCACGCAGCGCGGCTTCGTATTGGTCGGTGAATTTCTCGGGATCGAACTTCGCGGTCTTGCGCTTGATGAGTTCCTTGGCCAGCGAGAGCTGGTCGCTGTCGACCGTGGTCTTTTTGATTTCGGCGAAATAGCTCGCGGGCTTCCGCAGCTCTTCGGCATAACGCATGGTGTAGGCGATCATGCCCGGCAGCTTGTCGTCGGACGGCGCTGTAATTGCGATGAGATGCTCGCGGCCGCTGAACGCGATCTTCCCCAGGGCGACCTTACGCGTAGTTTGCAGGGCCTTGCGCACCACCGTGAAGGCCTCGGCCTGGGTGTCGTCCTCGGGGACGACGAAGTAGGGCTTCTCGTAGTATTCGGGATTAATTTCGTTCGCATCGACGAACTGCGTGACTTCGATCGTGTGCTTCGACGGGATGCGCAGGTTCTTGATCTCGTCGGGCTCGATCATGACGTACTCACCCTTGCGATACTCGTATCCCTTGACGATGTCGTTCTTCTCGACGGGACCTTCTTCGCCTTCGCCGGTTACCTTCTGGTGGCGGATGCGCTCGCCGGTCGCGCGGCTGAGCTGATGGAAGCGAATCTCGCTCTTCGATTCGGTGGCGGGAAAGAGGCTCACACTGAAGGAGACGAGAGAAATTTGTATCTGACCTGTCCAGAAGGGTCGCGCCATAGGAAACTCTCCAAACTCACGTTTGCGCGGCGGTTCAACAGGAACATGCCGCGCGTCTTTAACCAGAGCCTATCTCACAAATGCGCTTTGAAAGGGCACGGCTTTAGCCGTGCCTTCCAGACCCGATGAACATTGGGCTTTAGCCGCTGAGGGAATTCGATTTCCCCCACGCACGCCATTTGTGAGACAGGTTCTAAATAACATGGGGCCCATACTGCTGAAATTTCTGACTCTGTCCGCATCTTCACGGACACGTTATACGCCAGAACTCCGTTTCTTGGCACACCCCTACCCAGTGTTGCCAAAACGGGCATTTATATTCTCGCGTTGCAGGTGGGAGAGTCAAGCGTTATAAGCAGGGGGCGAAAGAATGGCGAAGCAGAAACTGAAGTGCGCCTTTATGCGAGTAGCACGGACAGCTTAGACGCTCCACCTTATACTTCGCGTACAATCAAGGGTTTGCTTTGTGCTTTTGTTGCCATCCGGAGACCATTCATGTCCAGACTCGTTTCTATCGCACTGTTTATCACCGTAACCGCAGGCCTCGTATTCGCACAGGCGTCCAGCCCAGCCGCGCCGCCAACGACAATGCCTCCCGTCCCGAGAATCGCTACGCTTCCTCCAGCCGCCGAGCAGGCGATGGCTTCCATCGATCCGGAGAAGATCCGCGCGCAGGTCAAGTTCCTGGCGCACGATTTGCTTGAAGGCCGCGGCACTGGGCAGCGTGGCGGAGACATCGCCGCCGAATATATCGCGACGCAATTCAAGCTGTATGGCTTGAAGCCTGCGGGCGACAACGGCTCGTATCTGCAGAAGGTACCGATGGTCGGCATCATCACCGAGAGCAGCAGCACCTATTCGCTGCTTCCCTCCAAGGGCAGCCCGCTCGCCCTTCAGAATCGCGACGACATCGTTGCCATGGATGAAACCGGCCAGACCTCGACCGACATCGATTCTCCAATTGTCTGGGTTGGCTATGGCATTGACGCGCCCGAATACAACTGGAACGACTACAAGGGCGCCGATGTCAAAGGCAAGGTGCTCCTGATGATGGTGAACGAGCCGCCATCAGACGACGTGAAGTTTTTCAACGGCAAGGCGCTCACCTACTACGGCCGCTGGACCTACAAGTTCGAGCAGGCGGCGCGCATGGGAGCGGCCGGCGTCATCCTGATTCACAAGACCGAAATGGCCAGCTACGGATGGGACGTGGTGCGCAACTCGTGGTCCGGCGAACGCTCCTACCTAAGCAACGATCCTGCGCCCAAACTCAAGATCGCTTCGTGGATGCAACTCGAGGTCGCGCGCAAGCTGGCGCAGGACTGCGGCAAGTACCTTGACGAAATGATGGCCGCTGCCGCAAAGCCCGGCTTCAAGGCCGAGCCGCTGCCTGCGAAATTCAAAGCGCATATCGTCAGCAAGGTGCGTCCCTTCGATTCCAACAATGTGGTTGCAATGGTGCCGGGTTCCGACCCCAAGCTGAAAGACCAGGCTGTCATGTACAGCGCGCATTACGATCACCTCGGAATCGTTCCGGGCATGCCGGGCGACAACGTTTATAACGGAGCGCAGGACAACGCGACTGGCGTTGGCATTCTGCTGGAGATCGCGCGCGCCTACAGCGAAGCCAAGCAGTTGCCGAAACGCTCGACCTACTTTGCTTCGGTTACCGCGGAAGAGCAGGGCCTGCGCGGGTCCGAGTTTTTCGGCAAGAATCCGCCGCTGGCCGCCAAGCAGATTTCACTGGACCTGAACTTTGACGACATACCTCCGCTGGGAGTTCCCCAGGAGGTCGGCGTTTCCGGCGCCGAGCGCACCACGTTCTATCCCACGGTGGAGAGCACGGCCAAGGCGTTTGGGCTGGCGATCACTCCCGATCCCAATCCCAATGCAGGGCACTATTACCGCTCCGACCACTTCAGCTTCGCGCGCGTAGGCGTGCCCGCGTTCTCAGTCGGATCGGGTGTCCTCTACCAGGGACACGACCGCCAGTGGGGTATCCAACAGGCGAAAGATTTCGTCGCCAAGGACTACCACCATCCCAGCGACGAGTATCATCCCGAGATGGATTTCCGCAGCGACGCCGTCATCGCCCGCTTCGCAATAGCGCTGGGATGGCAGGCCAGCAACCAGGCGAATGAAGTGGGATGGAAATCAGGCGACGAATTCGACAAAATCCGCATCGCCAGCGGCATGGGACGTTGAGTTCCAGATCTGGGTGTCGCATCCTCGGACATGGCGACACCCAGCAGTGTAAAGCCCTAAAAATGATTGACATACCTCTATTTCGATCCTAGTCTTGGGATTCCGGGATTGATCTACTTAGTCTCTCATCATGAACGAGCAAACTGAATTACTGCGTGAAATGCGCGATCTGCTTCGACTGATCGCCGAACCTGCCTTAGCGAAGCGTGACGAAGGGCTCAGAGTCGCTCTGCGAGCGCTAGTTGGACGAAGCAAGCCCAACGCGAAAGCCGTCCTATTGATGGATGGCACAAGAACCCGCACGGCGATTCGCAAGGAGTCCGGCACAGACCAGGGGAACCTGAGCCGCTTAGAGAAATCTCTACGCGACAAGGGATTGATAACGGCCGACGAGCAACCGAAGCTGGTTATTGCTATCCCCGTTAATTTTTTTGAGAACACGGAGAAATAATGGTGGATACCTCTCGCGAGTTGTTGAGCGCCATTCAAGAGATTCGCGACCTCGTCCGCATTATCGCTGAACCGGCTATTGCCGAGCATGACAAGAAGGCTCGAACTGAGCTCCGACGACTAGTGGGTAGCAGTGGAAAGAAGGCGAAAGCTGTATCTCTCATGGACGGTAGCCGAATACAATCAGCTATCCAGAAAGAGACTGGCATCAATCAAGGTGATTTGAGCACGCTTGTAAAGCAATTGAAGGTAAGCAAACTGCTCTCGGGTGATGGGAAACAGCCAAGACTCGCGATCTCGATTCCGCCGAACTTCTTCTAAGGTGAGGACGAATGACGGGGGATGATAACTCTCTGGCAGTTCTCAAAGAGATATTGAACTGGACTCGCGCCGCATCGTTTCACTCGGTCAAAGCACTCCTTGAAGAGGCTTTGCCCGACCTTAAGTCTCGTGCAGCGTTCCAGATGTTTGACGGAAGCAAGTCTATGGACCAAGTCCGCATTGCCTGCAAGATGAGTCCAAACGGTCTCGGGGCGCTCACTCAGAAATGCGTTGCTATGGGGCTGCTGGAAGTAAGGGACGACAAGAAGCGAGTCAGGCTTTTCGATTTGGATGACTTCGGTCTCAACACATCAGAAGACAAGAGTGACGCATGAGCGGAAGGATTTCGCGTAAATCCGATGGCCTTGAGATTACCTCGGATCAATTGACGGCGGAGTTGATCGCGATCAAAGAGCGTATAGGGTCGCTGGAGACAATTACCAGTCTGGCGAATCGAGACGTAGTAGAAAAACAGGCTCGTCAACACCTGACGACTGCTCAACGCAAAGAGATCATGAGGAAATGCGAAGTGCCGCACACCCGCGAACATTTGAAAAAAGAGCTCAAGTTCGAGAGTATGCAAGCGCTCGATTTTCACCTCCGACCTCTCAGAGACGCTGACCTAATTCACCAGCATACCGATGGCGCAGGAAAACCGACCTTTGAGTGGAGTAAGCTCTTCAATTCTCTTTCCAAGACTACTAAGAAGCACATTCTGGATGGTAGTAAGTGACCAGAGCCTCGGCCAAGTCGTCAAAGAAGAAGACTCCTCCGGTCGAGCGCAAGCGAATTCCGAGTAATATCAAAACGCAGGTTCTCACAGAAGCTGGCTATCGCTGTGCAGTACCGTCCTGCCGCGAGCTCCTGCTCTTGGATTTGCATCACATGTACCAAGTGTCTGAAGGCGGAAAGGATGAAGCAGCAAATCTTATCGCTCTATGCCCGACCTGCCATGCCTACTACCATAGGGGCACCATCCCCCGAGAAGCGATCTTTGCCTACAAATCCACTTTGGTGGCAATCAATCGCGCGTTTGATCTTGAAGCGATCGATCGCCTCATGTTTTTAGAAACTCTGACGAAAGACTTTTTGATAGTCAGTGGTGACGGAGTGCTCCACTTCGATCGGTTGATTGCAGCGGGACTCGCTTCTATCACTCCCAAGGGATATAACAATGCGCTGTTGGTTACTTATGCAGTAAATCTAAGTGCGAAGGGAAAAATGCTAATCGCGGCTTGGAAATCCGGCGACCATCTTAAGATCAAACAGGCCATCACCAGCGCCGTCCCGGGCCTGACCTCTGGCAAGAAATCGCCACGAGCCAATCGTTAGACCGCCAAGGGGTCGGGACCCGGCCCAACGTTCTGCGAGCAACCGAACAGGCGTTCTTATCACACGGCGAGTATCTAGTGAACGTGGTGTTTCCGGAACGGAATCATCACCAACGCTTCCAGTTCCACAGGATCGGCGGGTGGGCCACCCCGTCAACTTATTGATAGGAATTAACTTACACAAGCAGGTGCCCCATCCCGCCTTTCTTTGGCGGCGTGGGGCTTTTCGTCTCTGACTCTCTCCCGAATCCCAAAGATCCATAGGTCGGGCGTTTTCGTCCCCACCGGTGGTTACTTTCGTTCCTTTCGCCCGACGATTTTTATTGCCCGCCCTTTTGTCCGCGCTTTACAACCGAATCATGGGCGAGGGACTCGTGTCTCTACCCGCATCGGGCCTCGACAAGTGGGCACCTTGCTCTTTGACAATTTCCCATTTCGGAACACGCAGAGCCGCACGTCGTCGCGCAGCCTGCGAGTAAGCTCTTTGTTTGTATGACTTTGCCTGTAACTACCTTTGCTTATAGGAACTTACGCAGAACGGCGCTGTAAGTCTTTTGTTTTGAGGATGGGGGGAGGGGTGCCCCCTAAGTCTTCACTCCGGTCACCGCGGCTTGGCACACTTCGCCGCTTGAGTAGGGGTCGTTCGCTTGGACCGAAGTGACTGTCAGCGACCTATGCCTTGGTCACCAACTCCGCGAACTTCGCCAGATCGATGTTTCCCCCACTCACCACGCAGACAACCTTTCCCGCACCGCATTTCCCATTGAGTCCGGCGGCTACGGCGCAAGCGCCCGCTCCTTCGGCGATCACATGGTTGCGCTCGGCAACGAGTTTCATGGCCTGGCGGATCTCCTCGAGTGTCGAGACGATCGAGCCCGCCAGCAGATGATGCGCCAAGTCCCACATCCGCGGAAAGACCGACTTGCCTCCACAGCCATCCACCCAACTCGACTTCCAGTCGGGAAAATTCTGCGCCGAGCCCGCTGCCAGCGACCGGGCCAGAGGTGCCGCGGTCTCGGGTTCCGCGGCAAACACCCTTACGGTTCGCCCGCGCTCTTTCATGGCGGCAGCGATACCGCACGACAAGCCTCCGCCACCGAACGCCGCCACCACCGCGTCCACGTCAGGCAGATCTTCCAGGATTTCCAGCCCAATCGAGGCGTTGCCGGCGATGAATGCGTCGTCTTCAAAGGGATGCACAAACGCGCCGTTCATTGCAGGATGGCGACGTTTCGCCATCGCAGCCCAGCATTGGTCGAACGACGCCATCACCAACTCGGCTCCCAGTCGGCGGGCGGCATCGAGTTTGGCGGCCGGGGCAGTGTCGATCACCAGCACCTTGCAAGGCACACCGGCCTTGCGCGCTGCCAGCGCCACTCCCTGGGCAGCGTTGCCGGCGCTGATGGTCCACACGCCATGCCGCCTCTGCGCTTCGGGCAACAGTCGCACCGCGTTATACGCTCCCCGAATCTTGAACGACCCGATGGGTTGCAGGCACTCCAACTTCAGGTAAATCTCGGCCGGGCCGTCGTAGTTCAGCCGCACCAGCGGTGTGCGTATGGCCGCTTCGTAAACGTGCTTGCGCGCATCGTCGATGAGTCCCGCAGGAATATTTCGCTGTGTGGCGTGCCCGCCGAGTGAGAGATCAGTGGTCATGGAAGTTATCTTATCGTTCGCCGACGATATGTCTCGTTTCGCTCCTGAGTCAATCGGCCAAGTGGTCGTGCTATGGCCGATAATTACCAAGCCGGTGGCCCATCCTTTCCCATCTTTTGCGAAAGGGTGGGACCTTCAGGGCTCTTCCGTTTGACACCTATCTTTCGTGGGAGTAAAAGTTTACCACTGTGCAACTTCCCGCCGACTTCGAGCGCGCCATCGATCAACGCCTGCGTGCAGGCGACCCGCTCGCGTCCGCCGATTTGGCGGAGGCCTGCTTTCAGCCGTTGGTACGATGGCTGCGGCGCGCCTTCCCGGGAGTTGACGATCCCGCGTTCTATGATGATGCGGCTACCGAGTCGATCCTGAACTATGCCGAGCGTCCGGCGATCTTCGATCCCGCGCGCAACTCGCTGTCGGGATTTCTGCGCATGTCCGCCGCAGCCGATCTGCGTAATTGCTTGAGCCGTCAGCGGCGAGTGCGAAATCACGAAGTACATGGAGTGAGGAACCGTTTTGGCGCTTCGAGTGGAACGAGGAGGAAGAGCTGCTCATCCGCCAGATTGATGGTGCCCGCCTGGTAGGGGATTTACTGGCGGAGGTTCCCACGGAAGATCGCGATGCCATGCGTTTGTTGCTGAGCGGCGAGCGCGAGCCTGAGGACTATGTCGCTGCACTGCAATTGCACGATCTCACTCCCGGCGAACAGAAGCTGGCCATCAAGCGCTTCAAGGACCGCTGGATGAAGAAGCTCGATCGCTGGGCAAAGGAGCATGGTGGCAGACGACCGGTCTAATCCGAAGAACTGGCTGGGTCCGTACGCTGACGGAGACACTGGCTGGCTCGCGCTCCGGGCGGCTGAGCGCCCCGCCTACCTTGCGAGCGCATTGGCTGAGTTTCTCGAGCTCCGCGAGTGGTCGCCTGATACATTGGCGCGGTGGCTTCGTTGTGCCCCCAATCAACTCGCGAAGCTGGGACTATGCCACCGTCCAGACCCCGCATCGGCGGAGTTCCATCAACAGGTGTCAGAGATCGTCGCCCACTTCCAGCTTGATTATTGGAACCTCCGGCGGCTTCTGGAAGATCTGGCGCTCTCCCCCGAGCAACGGCATCAAATCTGGCAGTCGGAGCACCCGCTCGACCCGAGTCGGCGCACTTCGATAACCCATCGTGCCAGCGGTGATTTCACTCGCGTTTTTGGGGCATCTGACATGCAAGCTGGTGCACCGCGACCGATGGGCAAGCCTGAACCTCCTGAACCAAACCACCCGGCGCTTGCGCCGCCTCCAGAGCTTCCTTACGAATCTGCACAAATGGCTGCAGGGGCTTCGCTCAAAGTCGCTCCTGCCCATCAGCGATCTTGGTTCGGGAGGCTGCTGGATTCCATCCGCAATTTCTTCTCGCGAAAATAGTCAGTCCGCGTCGAAATTCGTCGAGTTCACGGGAATACAGATGTAGCGCCGTGATTCACCGCATGTCACATCACGGTGCGCAGGAGGAACTGTGAAAGACGCGACCCAGATTGTGATTGTGTTAGACCGTTCGGGATCCATGGAGGCGGTGCGCGAAGCCACCATCGCCAGCTTCAACGAGTTCATGACCTCGCAGAAGGCGCATCCGTCGGAGGCCAGTTTGTTCTTCGTGCAATTCAATACCGAGTACCAGGTGCTGTTCGATAAGCCGCTCGCCAAAGCTCCCGCGCTGAGTTACCTTACCTATCAGCCCAACGGCGCAACCGCGCTCTACGACGCTTTGGGACAGACCATCGACTCCATCGGACAGCGGCTGAGCGCCGTGCCTGAGTATGAGCGTCCCAACAAGGTGATCTTCGTCGTGCTGACCGATGGCTTGGAGAATTCCAGCCGCCGCTATTCGCAACAGATGATCGCCGATCGCATCGAACGCCAGCGCAGCAAGTACTCGTGGGAATTCGTGTTCCTCGGCGCGAATCAGGATGCGGTGCTCACCGCCCACGAACTCAATATCCCGATGGGAGCTGCCATGAGCTATTGCGCCACACCCCGCGAGATTGGCGCCAGCATGAAAGCTGCAAACCGGTACGTCGGCGCCTTCAGGCGTGGTATGACGGCTGTCTTTTCAGAGGAAGAACGCGCTGCGGCAGTGGGGCAGGGTTCCGAGCCTGAGCCAGAGGGTGATACAGACGACGAAACGGGTTCCAATCGCTTGTCGTCTCTGCTGTCCTGGTTCCGCCGGTCTGACAAAACCGCAACGCCGTCCAACCAGCCGTAGGGATTCCCCACATTCAGCGCACCCCATCCTTTCCCAGCTTTTGGGAAAGGGTGGGATTCATGGCGACTCGCAGCCGATGATCAGACGCCGTTGGCAATTCTGGGCCACCGAAAACTCACCGCGCCGGGTGGTGCTTGCGGAAGGGAATCATCACCACCGCTTCCAACTCCACAGGCTCGCCGGCCTTGGTCCCGGGACGAAAGAGCCAGCGGGAGAGGGCGTGTACGGCGGCTTCGTCCAATCGGGGATCGACACTGTTGAGAACCTTGACGCCACTCACTGTTCCGTCGGCATGAATCACGGCGTACAGTGTGACGGTGCCCTCGACGTTATCGCGCATGGCTTCCGCAGGATAGGCAGGATCGAACTTCGAGATGGCCACCGGTGCGGCAATCGCCGCCTTGTTGTCCGACTGCTTCAGCTCGGCAAAGCGCACGATCCAGCTACCTGTGGCTGAGGTCAGGTTGGGCATATTCAGCGTCAGCGAATAGTACTTTTTGGGGCCAAACAACTGGCGCTCAAGTTCGTCTTCGCCATTGTCTGACATTGTGGGAGGTGGAGGCGCGACTGGCGGACGGCTGGCGCTGGGCACCGAAGGCCGCATCGCCGCGGCGATTAGTTTCTTGCGTTCTTCCATCTGTGCGTCGCTGGGCGATTTCGTCGGCGTGCCGGTAACCGCGGTAGTCGCTGCTCCTGGCGGCGGCGCCCCTACACTGATTCCTGCCGGGGCGCTGCCGTTTCCATTGCCGTTACCGGAGCCGTTGCCCTTGCCGCCTCCGGCTCCGCCATTGGTCGCACCCGGAGTTCCCGTGATGTTGGGTGAGCCCTGTGCGTCAGGCTTGCCGGCAGGCGAGGCGTGAAATTCGCCGCTGCGGTTGCCCGCGGGCACTTCGATCGGGCCGCGCACGTCAGCGGGACTCAGCCCCAGGGCGATGATTTGTCCTTGGCCCTTCGAGGTTTGCAGACCCTGCAAGCTGGGCTGAGCCGGAATGCCCTTGCCCGCGCTATCCGCAGCCCCGGCGCTGTCGCCAACTCCCGCGGCACGCTGCGTTGGGACTGGCAATTTCGGCGCGTCCACCTGGGGCGCCATTTGTGCCATGTTGATTTCGCCACGTTTCAGCTTCAGCTGGTCGGGCGAAAGCGGAGGCTCCACGACCGAAGGCTGCGCCATCACTGGCATCTGCAGCTTGGATTTCATCTTCGACACATCAGCAGTGGGCTCGACCACCGTCTGCTGCGCCATCAGCGGCATCTGCGTCTTCGATTTCAGCTTGGACACATCCGCGGTGGGCTCGACCACTTGCGGTACAAACTGCGGCATCTTGAGCTGCGACAACTGGCGTGACGACGCGGCTATCGGTTGACCGGGAATCTGCGTCCACGCCACGATGTTAGGCAACGGCACGTCGTGGTCGAGCTTTACCTTGGGAGGAGTCACGATCGTCTGGTGATTATTGTCTGGGTTGGCTGGGACCGATAGGATCTCCTGCTTCGCCAGCTTGGGCGCGCCTTTGCGCGGCTTGGCCTCTCCTCGTGGCCCGGTGTTCAGCGGCGGAAGATACTCACTCAGCGGATAGTTCTCAACCTTAGTGTTTTCGAACGGTGAGTGCAATTCAACCGGACGGTTGAAGAAGGAAGAGGTTGAGAAGAAATAGATCAGAACAATCAGTAGCGCGTGGTACCCGTAAGATTCGACGATATGGCGGAAACCCAGCCCGGTGCGAATGAAAGTCTCGGGTGGGACAGGAACCGGCTGCGACGTCGTCTCCAGCGGGGGAGGCTCGCGGCGCGCGATCAGATCGGAAAAGTTACTCCAGAAAACACGATGCCGCGGCTCCAGTTCGTAATGCAGAGCCGGCGCTTCTCGCAATCCGGGATCGTGCTGGGGCTGCGTCGATGTTTCTTCGGACATCCTCCCCTGCCATGGTACGTGTTACTGGATTATAGCGAATCGCCGCGTGGGATTTGTGACCGTTCCCACTGGTTTGCAGCTTTCCCATCCCACCGCAACGTACAATGATGGTCTTTCGGGAGCGTTGCATGAAACGCGGTGTGCTGGCTGTCGCGGTTTCGCTTGTTTGGATGGGCTGTATTGCCGGGGCGCAAGCGCCCTTAACCGTTACCCATCAAGACACGGCGACATTTTTTCAGGCCCCTTCCAAACCGAACGACGCTGCAACCAATCCCTCGGGCATGTTCACGTTTCTCAAGGACGGCGAGTTTGTTCAAATCAGCCTTGAGGACGGCAAGCTCACGGGATTTATTTCGCGCTTCGGCGAAACCGACAGCGACAAGGGACAGTTCATCGACCAATTCTTCGACAAGGCATCCCTCGAAGGTGAGCATGTGTACTTCAAGACCAAGACAGTTCATGCCCTATGGTACGAACTCGACGGCACCCTGACGGTGGTTCCCGGCAAGCAGGTGGGGGACGAGGGCTACCGCGTGATTCGCGGCAAATTGACGCTTCACGCCGGCGACTCCAAAGGCAACGAACAGGCCAGCGAGAAGACCGTTGAGTTCAAATCGTTTCCGGATTTCAGGCGGCCCTAGGGACAACGCCGACAGCCGATCAGTGCACGCCTTTATCGCTGCCGGTGGACGACGTTGCCAAGATTCTCTGCAGGTACACCACGTGTCCATCTTCCATCATCGATAGCTCAGTGTAGAGCCGGCGGAGTGGACCATCTTCCGTGTGTTCCACCAGCTTGGTGTAAAAGTCGTGGGCGCTGGTCTCGGCGGCGAGCGCAACCTGCAAGGCGCGCTCGCGTGCACTGCTCTGGGTGGCCGGATCGGCGGCGAACAGGTCCGCATCTTCCAGTCGGGGAACCTCGATCATTTCCTGCAGGTCCTGGTCGGTCAGCGAGCAACTGGCGTTACCAAATCGTTCCTGGTATTTTCCCTGCAGAATTCCGCTGTGGCGTTTTTCCTCGACGGCCATGTCCC